>CAVGLE010000007.1:1041-15191 GCA_963630035.1 Mediterraneibacter torques | reverse complement strand
TTGTTTGATATGGAAACGGTTAATATGGGCAATTGGCTCATTCGCAGTAAGGCAAACAACATTTTGCTTAACGAAACGCAAAATTTGCTTTTGAAATATTGGGAAAACGAGGATTATCTTTGCCACTATTTCCTGTTTCATATGTTTTTCAGAACAGTCACGGACATATACGAGGACGAATGGCAAAAAATGCCTTATTACAACCAGATGGACAATCATATTTTAGCAATTGATTTTTGCAGGGAGTTTGACGAAAAGCGCTTTGAACAAATAAAAAATATAACTCCCGTACACAAGTTGACCCACAAGGTTGACAACAGCAAGGCGGCTGAAAACAGCTATCTTTCAAAACTCGGTGAGCTATATAAACTGTAGGGGTGACACAATGAAAATTGCAATAATGACCTGGTTTGCAAATCAAAATTACGGCACAGTGTTGCAAGCATATGCCCTGCAAAAATATTTGAATGACGCTTACGGCGCAGACGCTCGGCTTATTGAATATTACCCGAGCGAGAAAAAATATCTGCAATCTTTCGGCAAAAAGACAGAGCATTTGCTGTATAAACTGCGCGAGCACGCCAAGGATTATTTAAAGCCTAAAAAAACACCGCTTGCGGACGAGATAAACACAAAATATCCCGAACTTAAAGCCGAGCGCGACAAAAATTTTGATGATTTTTTGTCAAAAATAAACTTTTTTGACGGCGATATTGACAACGCGCGCGACAAGTTTGACATTTTTATTTGCGGCTCGGACCAAATATGGAATCCGCAGATAATCGACAAAAACTTTTATTTAGCCTTTGCCAGCGGAAAAAGAAAAATATCGTACGCCGCAAGCACGGGAATAAACTATATACCCAACTATGCAAAAAAATACCTTGCGGAATATTTAAAAGATTTTGAGGCAATATCCCTGCGTGAGTCCAACTGCCGCAAAGATATTGAAAAAATCAGCGGCAAAAATGTATCGGTTGTATGCGACCCAACATTTTTGCTTTCTGCCGACGAATGGCGCAAAATCGCCGACACAACAAGAGTGCCAAACAAAAAATACGCGTTGTCATACTTTTTGGGCGACGATGAAAGAAACAACTTTGCATACAATGCGACTGACAAATTAAATATCAAAAATGTGATTTTGCCGACATCAACAGAGATGTTCGACAAAAGCGAAAAGAAAAACTACACAATATCCCCTGCCGATTTTTTGGCACTTGAGGACAGCAGCGAATTTATAATAACGGACTCGTTTCACGCAATTTGCTTTGCGATTATTTTCAAAAAGAATTTTTGCGTTGTAACAAAACACAGAGAGTCAAACCCGTTTAACCAAAACAGCCGAGTTTTGCACCTGCTGTCAAAGGCAGGACTGACAGACCGCCTTGCAAAGAATGAAAACGATATAAAAAGACTTTTTAACGAGAGCATCGACTATGACGCGGTTTATAAAAGGCTGAACGGCTTTATTGACGACTCAAAGAAATTTTTAAACAAACATATTTCGGAGCAATAAAATGAACAAACTATGCGACAAGAGCGATTGCACCGCTTGCTTTGCGTGTGTCAACGCCTGCCCCCAAAACTGCATACATATGACCGATGACAAAAGCGGTGCGATTTATCCCGAAATTGACGGGAGCATTTGCATCAACTGCAAAATGTGCACAAGATCCTGCCCGTCAATCAACGGCGCCGAGTTTGCGACGCCGAAAAAGGTCTATGCCGCATATTCAAAGGATGATGAGACACATATTTTGTCAACCTCCGGCGGTGTTTGCTACGAAATATGCAAAAACTTTTTAAATGACGGCGCAGTTTACGCCTGTGCTTTCAACGATGATTTATCACTGTCATTTATCAAATGTAAAAGCGTTGATGATTTAAACAAAACGCGCGGCTCAAAATATTTTCACGCGCACATCGGCGACGCATACAAAAAAATCAAAACCGACCTTGCAAACGGCGAAAACATCTTGTTTGTGGGAACTCCGTGTCAGGTTGCGGGACTTAAATCATGCCTCGGCAGAGAATATGAAAATCTTTTCACGATAGACCTTGTATGCCACGGTGCTCCGGACGAGACGGTATTCAAAGCATATTCACGCTTTGAACTTAAGAAAAAGTTCAAAAAAGCCAAATCAATTTCATTCAGAGATGAAAACGAATACGATAAAAATAAATACATAATCAAATATTTTGACAAAAACGGCAACATTATCAAGCAAGTTCCGCAAAGGCAGAGCCATTACTTAACGGCGTTTTTGGACGGCGTTTGTCAAAGAGAGAATTGCTACACCTGCAAATACGCACAGCCGCAAAGGGTCGGCGATATTTCGCTCGGCGATTTTTGGGGACTCGGTGACGAAATTCCGTTTGAGCACAAAACAAATAACGGCACAAATGTTGTTTTGCAAAACACGAAAAAGGGCGATGATTTGCTTTGCCGTGTAAAAAACAGCATAAATTTGTATGAAAGAACACTTAACGAGGCACTTAAAAAGAACGGTCAGTTAAACAGACCGCTTGATAAAAACGAAAACGCAAAAAAATATGCCGCACTTGCGAAAAACGGCGACATTGCGGCGGCACTTATCAAATACAACAAAAAGAAAAGGGTCTTCACATTTTGGAGGCGCAGGATTTATAAAAGCAAAATGCTGTATCGGATGATGAAAAAATCGTCATTTCTTAAAGATAAAATATAAAATCAGAGGAAAATATTTTAATGGCAACAAAAACACTCAACCAAGGCAGAGGAAGCGAAAGGAAACAGCGACCTCAACTGTATATTGTTGATAAAAAGAAAAAGAGCAGATACCAAGTGCATCTCAAAAGTCTTTTAATATTTTTAATCGTACTTGCACTTATGATAATCGAGCGACTTTTTAACGGCAGTTATTTGGACGAAGTGCTCGGTATCGTATCAATGGGATACCTTATCGTTTTCAACAAAAAAATCAAAAGATACGACCTTGTAACATTTGCCTTAATTCTCGTTGCGCTTGCCATTGGCTTGATTTCAAACTGGTACAGCGGGCTGAATGTCAGTCTGTGGTCTATCGGAGTTGACGCAACGACACAAATCAAGGTTATTTCGGCATTTTTTGCTGTTAAATACTTTTTAAACGATAAAGAAAAGCAAGCAACGCTTGATATGTTTTTGCCTATAGGCAAGCTGTATTGCATAGCCGCATTTATATGCTCGATAATAGCGCAGTTTGTCGATATAGGAATGACAAACGATACGCGGTTCGGTCTTAAATGCTTTGCTTTCGGCTACACATACAACTTTGAATACATAACAACATTTCTTGTATTTTTTGCCGCATTTGTTTGCACCGACAAGCTGACTCCGCGCCAAAAGGGCATGTATTATTTTATGACGGTTGTCGCAATCGGTCTGAACCTGAAATCGCAGGCATTGATTTTAACATTTATGTTTGTTTTGCTTTTATTTTATTTCAAGCGGCATGACAGATTGAACCCGATTATAATCGGTATTGTCGCAATAGGAATACTGTTTCTCGGTCAATATCAAATCGACACATATTTAACGCAACAAGGTGCCGCAAGACAGGTATTCAATGAATACGCCGTTAAAACAGCAAATCACTATTTTCCGTTCGGCTCGGGATTTGCGACATACGGCTCGGCGGAGGCGGCAAAAAACTATTCGCCGCTTTACACTCAATATCATTTTGATAATTACTGGGGAATGAGCCGCGATTTCAAGGGCTTTCTAAATGATACATACTGGGCATCTGTGCTCGGTCAGTTTGGCTGGATAGGCGCAATTCTTATGGGAATTGTATATGTCAGAATTTTCATTTCATTCACCAACAGCAAGAGTATACGCTTCGACTTGAAAGCTTTTTTGTATGCGACATTTGCTCAATTTGTAATTCACGCAGTAGGCTCGGGCATAATAACAAGCTCGTCAGGCATGCTCGGCTTTGTCGCAATCGCACTTGCATCGCAGGTGGAGGTTGACAAGGATGTTTCAATCCGACTGCCGAAATTCAAAATTTCGTTTTAACACGCTATATGGGGGACGCTATGATTAGTGTAATTATCCCTGCATACAACGCAGGAAAATTCATTGAAAACTGCATAAATTCGATTTTCAGGCAAACATACGGCGACTTTGAAATCATCGTTGTAAACGACGGCTCAAGCGACAACACGCTTGATATTTTAAACTCGCTTGCAAAAAAAGATGCAAGGCTGAAAGTAATATCGCAGGAAAACGGCGGAGTTTCGGCGGCGAGAAACACTGCGCTCAAACACGCAAAGGGCGAGTTTATCACATATGTTGACGCAGATGACACACTGCCTAAAACGGCGCTTGCCGATATGACGGAGCTTATGACGGACGATGTTGATTTGGTTGTGTGCTCAAACAATGAAATAAGACTCAAATCAAAGCCGAATTATATGCAGGAAAATGTTTTTGACGGTCCGCAGGATATATACAACCGCTTTCGCGATTTTGACAGAGCCGTTTGGTGGCCGTGGGCAAAACTTTTCAGGCGAAACATAATCAGCGAAAATCACCTTACATATGACACCTCGATTACATTCGGCGAGGACCATATTTTTAACCTTTTATATTCAAAGTACATCACCGGCAAGGCTGTTGTGTCAAGGAAAATAACATACAACTACTATTTCATCCGCGGCGGCTTGACGGCGAAATTTTATCCCGATATGGACGAAATGCAAAAATATGTTTACACGAAAATTGCAGACTATTTCGGCGGCACGGATAAAATACCGAAAAAATACGAGCATTTGTATATCGGAAGCTATTACAAGGGACTTGTTGAGTATTATATTGCATGGCTTTCGCGCGAAAAAGCGGCAAAGCAAATTCAAAACACAACGGAAAACACTTTTGCCGATATTTTGACAGATGATATTTTAGCTGAATATCTCACCCCGTTCCAATATGATTGTGTCAAGAGCCGTCAATATACGGAATTTGTGAAAGACTATACAAAGCATAACCCAAAGGCAACCGTCTATCGCAAAATACGCAGAATTGTGCGCAAAGCGCTTGAAGGACTGCAAAAGGTGTTTGTAAAGTGATTTTACAAATCAACGAGGACAGCAACAATGTACTATATGTTTAAGGACATAGTTGAAACGCTTGCGGCCGCGTTGCCGCTCGGTTTGCTTGCAGGCGTGCTGATTTTTGTGTTAAAGCGATACGCTTTTAAAATCGGCAAGCCGAAATTGTATGCCGTGTGCGAAATCGCATTTTGGGCATATGTATATATACTGCTTTATCGCACCGTAATCGGCAGAGAACCTATATATGACCCACTCAGCGAAGTTTGGCAGGGGTGGACGATATTCCGTAGGCGATGGACGGGGCTTGACTATCAGGTTATCGGCAACATTTTGATGTTTATGCCGTTTGGAGTATTGCTTTTGCTCGGATTTGAAAAGCTGTCAGCCACAATGAAAAAGGCAATTGTTTGCACGGCGGCAATATCGTTTGGGTATTCTCTTTTTATAGAAACCCTGCAATTAGTCACAAAACGAGGCACATTTCAAATATCGGATTTGGTTTTCAACGCCGCAGGCGGCACAGTCGGCGCAATAATATACATCATAACAAAACGCATAATAAAAAAGAAACGCAGTTCAAAATAAAAATGAACTGCGTTTTATCTTATTTTCAGCAATTAATAATTTTGAATCATTTTGAAATCCTGTGATTTCAGGGTTTGTAGAAGGTCGGAATTGTTTTTGATTTTGTGATTTGTGATAATTCCGCCGCGAGCGAGATTTTTAAGCACATGAAAATCCGAGCCGGAAATCATCAGCTTGCCTGTTTGCTTTGCCCATTCAAACGCTTTTTCGTTAAGAGCCTTATCTGTTTTGCCGTTATAAATCTCGATACCGTCGATATAATCGGGATTACAGCGGCGAATACCCGGTCTGAACGGATGCGCCTGATAAACAAGATAGCCCTGCGCATGCATCATTTGATACATTTGCTTTTCCCAAACGGCAAGGAGATTGCCTTGTTTTCGCAGCCAATCCTCCTCCACGCCGTAAATCAAATAATCATTTGCGGTGGCGTAGTGGCGAAGTTCCATTCCGAGCATTACGGAAAAATCGTCGTCGGCATATTTTTGCATTTCGTGATAAGCGCCGAGATAAAAATCAATGCGCTTTTGCGGAAACAAATAGCCAACGGCGTCAAAGGTCATCGGGCTGTAATGGTCGGTCAAAACAATGCCCGAATAGCCCTGTTCCTTATAAAGCCTTACAATTTCCTTTGGCTCTACCCTGCCGCAACGGCTGACCGTTTTGGTATGGCAGTGCATTTCATACTTATATTCCATCAAAGAAGTATCCTTTTATAAATCTCGGCAACATCGGTTGAGGTGAGCGTTGTCGGATTGTTGCCGAGTCTGGCAACATTAACCTTTGAAACAAATTCATCTATTTTATCTGCCGAAGCAGTCGGTTTTTCAAGTTTAAATTCATCGACAAGGCTTGCAAAAATACGCTGACCGTCCGCCGCATTTTTGCCGCCGAGCATAACGCCGATTTCGTCAAACACATTCAAAACATATTCCCTGCCGCGACTGTCGTTGACATTTTCGTTGTGAGAGAGCATATATTTCCAAATCTCGACAAGTCCGCTTGCGACAGAATGCCCGTGTGCGGTGTGGCAGTTCATTGTTATATTATAGCACATAGCGTGGCCTGCCGTTGTGCCGGTAATATTGATAGCCTTGCCGCCGTAATACGATGCCTCCAGCATACCTTTGTTGCCGCTCGGTTCGTTTTTCATATAGCTGTCTTTATACTGCATAAAAAGTTTGATTGATTTTGCGGCATAAGCCTTGCTTTCGTCATTTGCCTTGACATTCCAATAGCTCTCTATCGAATGGCAAAGCGCGTCGAGGCAGGTGCATTTGCGCTGATAGAGCGGCACGGTTTGCAAAAGCCTCTCGTCAAAAATTATGTAATCGGGTATGAAATCATAATTTGCAACGCTGATTTTATCAACCTCATTGACATAAAAGACTGAGGACTTTGTCGCCTCACTGCCAGTGCCCGAAGTTGTGGGAATGAAAATTGCCTTAATATCGTTATTTTGCATAGGCTCGCTTAAACATTTTGAAATGTCGTTTGTAGCCATAAGGCGAATCATCTTTGCACTGTCCATCGGCGAGCCGCCGCCTGCACCAATCATAAAATCGCAATTGTTCTTTTTGAAAAGCTCCGCCGCGGTAACCATATCCTCAAAACGCGGATTTGGTCGAATATTGTCAAAAACAGTGATATTGAATTTTTTGAGATATTCAAAAATATCGGTTTTCTCAAAACTTTTACCGCAACAGACAAAAGGTCTTTGAACATTGTTTTGCTCAAAAACCTTTTCAATTTCGGTAAAATTCTTTAAAATTATACCCTTAGTCTGCATTTGCAAGCCACTCATATTCGGGAACATAAATTCTTGTTTTATCCCACGGGTCGCCGTCAAGGTGACGGATGAGCCATACATAATACATTTCGTATCCCGGTGCGGTTACCTGCTGGTGAGCGTTGCCGCCGCGAATGCAAAGGCAGGAGCCGTTTTCAGTTTTATACGGTTGATTGCCCTCAAAACCTGCGCCGAAGCCCTCCGGATGATCGAACTGATAATAATAAAGCTCGGGCTGTGGGTGATAGTGAGGCGGATATGACGACCATCTGCCCGGTTGATTGAATACTTCGCCCATAACCATATTTGAATAAGGCGCATTGTCAAGGTCGAACATTGTCGAAACGATTCTGTGACCTGTTCCGTTCCACTGACCCTTGCCGAATTCCTGATAAAGACAATTGTCGGGATTATAAAATACCGGTTGCCATGTTTTTTCGTTATCTGTCTGCTGAACAAGCACCTCGCTGTCTTCAAGCGCAGTCACAACGCATTTTGTGCCCCTTGAAAAATGCACTGCATACGGTGTTTTTTCAAACGGATTTGCTCTTTTGCAATCCTCGTTAATGCTGTCGCCGACAGTGAAATTAACATTGCCGCCGAGAAGAAGAACAGCACACTCGTTGTTTTCCTCCTCAATCACAAGTTTTTCGCCCTTTGCAAGTTTTTTGACATAAATATCCATAAGCATTTCGGAATTAATGCCGTTCATTTCGCAAAGAATTTTTTTGCCGTTTTCATCATATTCGGGTTTAAATAACATAAAATAATCTCCTTAAAATCAAATATTATTCAAACAATTACATTTTTATTCAATCGGTGTGAGATTTTTGAGGCTGATGTCCATAATCGGCGCGCTGTGTGTGAGCGCTCCGCACGATACAAAATCAACGCCGATTTCGGCAATCTCTTTAAGTCTTGACTTTGTGACATTGCCGCTGCACTCTGTTTGCGCTCTGCCGTCTATCATAGCAACAGCCTTGCGCATTGTTTCGTTGTCCATATTATCAAGCATAATAATATCGGCACCTGCGTCGATTGCCTCTTGAACTTGGTCGAGTGTTTCGGTTTCAATCTCTATTTTTCTGACAAACGGAGCATATGCCCTTGCCATTTCGATTGCTTTTGTAACGGAGCCTGCCGCTCCGATGTGATTATCCTTAAGCAGTACACCGTCGGAAAGGTTGTATCTGTGATTTGTTGCGCCGCCTACCTTAACGGCATGCTTTTCAAACGGGCGCATATTGGGAGTTGTTTTTCTCGTGTCGAGAAGAACTGTTTTATAACCCTTTAATTCGTCCATGTATTCTCTTGTGATTGTGGCAATGCCACTCATACGCTGAAGATAGTTAAGCCCTGTCCTTTCGCCTGAAAGAATAGCCTTAACATCGCCGTAAATAACGCCCAAAAGGTCGCCTTTTTTAACGAAATCGCCGTCCTTGAAATTTGCCTCAAAGCGGCTTGTTTCATCAAGGAGTTTGAATGTTCTTTCAAAAACATCAAGTCCGCAGATAACGCCGTCCTGCTTGCAAATCAAATCGGCTTTTCCCTGCTTGTCCTCGGGCATTACCGCATTTGTCGAAACATCCTCGGAAGTAATATCCTCTTTAAGAGTGTTGAGGAGGTATTCGTCAATGTTAATCTTCATTGTCACACCATTTAGCATAGAAATCGTTATCCTTTCGCTTAATTTCATTCATAATAAGTGATTTAAACTCTTTTGCGCGCTCGTCCTTATTCGGGTATGACGCCAAATCGACATCGGGGAAATTGTCGCCCTTTTGCGATTTGTCGTTTGCGATGACATCTGCCGCACGCTTTGCAAACACAAGGCTTTCGAGAAGTGAGTTCGACGCAAGTCTGTTTTTGCCATGAACGCCGTTGCAGGCGGTTTCACCTGCGGCATAGAGATATTTCATCGAGGTTTCGCCGTTTGTATTTGTTTTAACGCCGCCCATCATATAGTGCTGTGCGGGAACAACGGGCACCTTGTCCTTTGTCATATCGTAACCCTCATCCATACAAGCCTCAAAAATATTAGGAAAACGCTTGTGTGCCTCATCGCTTGTCATAGTCGGGAGGGTGAGATAAACATGGTCTGTACCGAATTTTTTCATTTCTTCAACAATTGCATTTGTAACAACATCACGCGGCTGAAGCTCGTCGGTAAAACGCTCGCCGTTTTCGTTGAGAAGAATTGCGCCCTCTCCGCGAACGCTTTCGCTGATAAGAAATCTTCTGCCCTTTTTCTTGCTGTAAAGCGTTGTCGGGTGAATTTGAATATAGTTTATATCCTGAAGCTCAACGCCATGCTTAATGCTGAGAGCAAAACTGTCGCCGGTGATGTGCGGATAGTTGGTTGAATTTGTAAACAATCCGCCGATGCCGCCGGTTGCAAGAATAATATCATGAGCAAGGATTGCCCCCCTCTCGCCGAATTCATCCTCGCAGACAATGCCGTAGCAAGTGTTGTCGCTTTCGATAAAATCAATCATCGTTGTTTGGGTGACAAAGGTTATATTCGGTCGCTCCTTTGCGATTTGCAAAAGAGTCATTGTAATCTCCTTGCCGGTTTCGTCCTTGTGGTGAAGAATACGGTTTTCTCTGTGTGCACCCTCGCGAGTGTAGTCGTATTCGCCGTGCGAGTCGGTATCAAAATCAACGCCGAGGTCAATAAGCGTATCGATTACATCGTGCGATGACTCAATCATAATTTTTACCGATTCCGGATTATTTTCGTAGTGACCTGCTTTCATAGTGTCTTCAAAATAGCATTTAAAATCTGCAATATCTTTGAGGACGCAAATGCCGCCCTGGGCGAGATATGAGTCACACTCTTTTAAATCCTCTTTTGTAATTACAAGCACATCCCTGTCTTTCGGGAGGCAGAGGGCGGCAAACAATCCCGCAACGCCCGAGCCTACAATTACAGTGTCTGTTTTGATATAGTTATCTTTTTCCATAGCCATTTTACCGTTTTTACAAATTATAATATAGATAATCATTGTGTAACAAGTTACACTTATTCTAATATATAATTTTTTCGGCTCAAAGTCAATATTTTTGGCTTTAAAACGCAGTTTTTGGCTCAAATTTGTTGAAGTTACATAATTTATATGATAAGATGTAATTAATTTGATGAAAGTTTTAAATATGGGTAAAACAATATGAATGTTTATGATTTTGACAACACAATATATGACGGCGAAACGCTTGTTGATTTTATACTTTACTATGTTAAAACCGACCCGAGGATTTGGAAATACATTCCTAAACTGCTTATAATCGCGTTTAAGGACAAATTTCACCTTTTTACGGTTGAGGAGGCGGTGACTGCATACGCGGGATTTTTGGAGGGATACTACACAAAGCTCGGCAATCTTGATGACGATGTTAAAAAGTTTTGGGACGAAAACGAGCACAAAATAAAACCGTGGTATGCCAAAGTACAGCGCGAGGACGATATTATCGT
Organism: Mediterraneibacter torques; assembly: GCA_963630035.1. Lineage (GTDB taxonomy): Bacteria > Bacillota > Clostridia > Oscillospirales > Acutalibacteraceae > Eubacterium_R. The sequence continues at coordinate 4,266 of CAVGLE010000007.1, read as the reverse complement.
TTCCGGCTCGACCGATTTTTTGCTTGACGAGATAATGAAACGAATAGGGGTTAAAAACTATGTCGGCTCGTCGATTGACAAAAAGACGGGTAAATTCATTCGCCTTTGCTTTCTCGAAAACAAGGTGAAAATTTTTAACGAGCTTTATCCCGGCGCACATATCGACAATTTTTATACCGACTCAATGAATGACAAGCCGATGATGGATATTGCGGACAGAGTATTTTTTGTCACCGGCGACAAAATAGAGCAAATCAAGTGATTTCGGAGGGACAGGCTATGCAAAAGCCGCTTAAGCTCACATTTATTGCGGACACGCACCATTATTCAAAAACGCTCGGCACAAGCGGACGGCAGTATGAACTTCGCTCCGGCTCGGACCAAAAATGCCTTGCCGAAACGGGCGAAATCATTGACGCCGCTTTTGAAAAAATCGCAAACAGCGACACAGATTTTGTTTTAATCGCAGGCGATGTGTCGAATGACGGCGAACTTGTTTCGCATATTGAGTTTAAAGAAAAGCTCGACAGGCTTGCCAAAAAGAAAAAGATTTATCTCATAACGGCTACTCACGATTGGTGCTGTGACGAAAATCCGAGGAAATTCGACGGCGACACGGTGAGCAATGATGTTGAAACAATGCCGTCGTTCAAACTTTATCCGTTTTATGAGGAATACACAATCAAGGACGCAATCGCAAAATACGAAACGCACCTCGGCACATATTCATATGTTGTGCAGTTGAGCGACAAAGTGCGTCTGCTCGCCCTGAACGATGACCAAAACGGCAAGGGCAGAGCCGGATTTAAGCCCAAACATTTTGAATGGATAGACGAACAACTCAAAAAAGCGAATGAAGACGGATGCCTGATGATAGGAATGGAGCACCACCTCCTTATTCCGCACATCAATCCGCTTATCACCGGCGGCGGTACATGCGTCGGCGACAGAGAAGAGGTTATCACGCGCCTTGCCGACAACGGCTTGAAATATATGTTTGTCGGTCACAGCCATATTCAGCACACCGATGATTACACAACTCCGTCGGGCAACAGGCTGACCGAGGTCAACATAGGCTCGCTCGTCGGCTACCCTGCCCCTATTGTGAATGTGACGGTGAATGACGATATGACGCTTTCGTACACGGTTGAGCATCTTGAAAAATTCACATTAAACGGCAAAGAAATCGACGCACAACCGTTTCTTGCAAAGCACTGCACCGACCTTGTTCACAATGTGCTTTCGTGCAGGGACAAAGACGAATTTGCCGCAAGGATAACGGCATTGCAGGCAAACGGCGGCGCTGTCGCAAAATTCTTTTTTGCAATAAAGCCGCTGTTGAAATTTGTTGACGGCGCAACAGTCGGCAAAATGTATAAAAAACTCAAGCACCTCGGCTTGGCAAGAGGGATTGACAAAGAGGCGGTGCAGGAATTTTACAACGCAAAAATCACCGATTTTATCGACAGGCTTTTGCTTTCCGCGATTGACGGCTCGGTTGTAAAATACGACAGAAACAGTGCATATTATCGCCTTGTGATGTCGATAGTATCCATTCCGTCAAGGCTGCTCAAATCAAACACGGATATGAAAAGGCTGATATTCACCGCCGACACAATCCTCACCGGCGGCAAATACAACAACCAAAACGAAACGATATAACAAGAGAAAAGCACCCGAAGTTTAAACTTTCGGGTGCTTTTGTTACGCATCATCTAAAAATTTGTCAATTTTCGTTTAGTCTTTGAAAGAAAGACGCGAAACTTTTTATAATTTTTGTGCTTTGAAATCGGATATTTCGCGGCAAGCGCATTTACAGCTTTAACCTGAACATCGAATGACGAAAGCACTTTATAAATTTCGACACATTCGCCTCTTAAATCATTGTTAAGCGATTTTTGCGCCGCTTTAAAAAGAGGCTCTGTATATTTAACGATTATTTGCGTTAAAAATTCGTCATCGTCGCTAAACTCAAATGCCTTTATTGTTGAAAGCAATGAATCGGCATAGGCAATCCAATATTTATCATTTCGCTTGTATGCGTATTCATAAAAGCGTTTGAAATCGCAAAGATATATTTCGCGATTAATTGCAAAAATATTATGCGAATTAATAAAGATTTTTGCCAAAAATTCAATATTTTTCGGAGCATTATATTTTGCAAATGCCGCGCCGCTTGATTTAATGATTTGGCTTTTTATAAACTTGTTATAAATTGACGGGTCATCAACTATAAGCGACGGCTCACAATCGAAATTTGCAATTTCATCATCATTAAACAAGCGGTCTGTTGTTTGCGATTTTTCGATACGCTTGCCTTTTTGTTTTGCCGAATTACCTATTAAAACATCGGCGTTTTTATCAACGGCGCGATTATACAAAATTTCGAGTATATCCTTTGTCAACACGCAGTTTTGACCCAAAAACAGCAAATACTCGCCGCAAACGCCTTTTATTGCCTCATTAAACAACTGATACGGCATTTTCTTTGCGTCGGATATTATTTCAAAATCAAATCCGACATCACCAAGATAAGCGGCAATATCTTTTGACTTAGCCGCCTTTTTATCGGTTGTTACATACGGCGGAATATTACCGTTTTTGTTTTTGTCAAAATTTTTCGGTGCTTTGTATTTGCGCAAGTCAATGATTTTAAGTTCCGTATCATCGGAAATGCTTTGCCTTTTAACCGACAAAACCGCACGCTTAATATCGGATGACAGCTCATATAAAGGAAGAACAACGGTTATTTTTTTCATATTCATTAATCCTCCTTTTCCGTCAACGCTTTGTAAAGGTTTTCACAACAGTTTTCAAGCGGCAAATAAAAGCTCTGCATTCTTTGCTTAAACGGCTCCTGAACCTTAAAATCGGATTTTATTGCGCGCTCAATTGCATCAACGGCATCCTGCGGATTTGTTGAAAGCGTTCCGAAAGCCTTATCAAACGACAAATCAAGCTCGCGATAAACATTCATACCCGATATATATTCGATATAATCCGGCACAAAATAATGTATCGGACGGCACAAATAAGCATAATCATAAACAAACGATGAAAAATCTGTCAAAAACATTTTATAGTCCCCGAGATTGACTTTATTATCCGTTATGTTTATTCTTTTGCTCTTAACTGAAACCAATTCCTTATATGGTTTATAAAAAATCGGATGCAGTTTAACATCTAAATACAAATCATTTTCTTCCAATAAATCAAATAATTTTT
>CAVGLE010000007.1:0-1031 GCA_963630035.1 Mediterraneibacter torques | reverse complement strand
TATATCAGCGTTAATACCGAGGTTACCTATCAAATAATTACGCCAAGACGGTGCAAATATAATTCTGTTTTTCGCCTTTGTATTTTTGTCTATAAAATCATATCGCGGCATTCCGCATTCAATCAATTGATCGGCACGCCAACCGTATTTTTTTGTTAAATTCTCTTTTTCAAAATACGATGAAATTACAACCTTATCGGCTAAAATGCCCTCGGGTGTATATTTCCATGGGGTTGAGGCATGCAAAATGCCATGCTGTAAATATACAATCTCGTAATTTAATAAATCACAATAATACTGATATTCTACCCTATCAAATGGCGAATAATTATAGAACTCAACAAATGCAGTAATTATTTTTTCACAATTAATGAATAAATCCTTGTGATGTGTTGAACCAAAAATAACAAGATGCTTCATCATACTTTTGTCAAAGCAATGACGAATACAGTCGAAGTCCTTAGTTATGATATAATATCGTTCTACACCGTCGTCCTTATTCCAATCATTCAAAAATTGATAATATGCATTGTCAAAGTCAACCGTATAGCAATCAACATAAATCCAAATCCTGCGGCCGGCATATTTTTTGCAACTTGCGCGGTGATTGTAAATGCTCGGTTGTTTGATATATTCAGCATTTTGAGCGTCGCGCTCTGCCCAAAACTCTTGCTCATCAATCGGAGAAACAAAAAGTTTGTTATCGTCAATCGAAATTTTTGTGTTTGCGATAACATAGCTGTCGCGCGCGTTTTCATAAAACGGTGTTTTGTCGGTTGCGTTAAGTTTTGTTACACATTCCATACCGTCAATATCGACAAAAAATTCTATTGATTTGTCGGTGTCAACATCGGTTTGATAATAAAAAGCCCAAAAATTGTTTGTCTTTGTTTTGCATTGATAATAGCTGAATGATGATGAAAACAAATCAACGCTTTTTTCAACCTTTTTATCGTTTTCATAAACAAAAAGTTTGGGCTTGTCCATATAATTGAACAGCGGTGATTTAATATAGCCCAAAAATTCAACCT
>CAVGLE010000006.1:38645-39316 GCA_963630035.1 Mediterraneibacter torques | reverse complement strand
GCCGAAGCAGTATCTTACGGTTAAGGACAAGCCGATTATTATTTACACAATCGAAAAGTTTTTGGTTGTGCCGGAGTTTGAAAAAATTATCGTTCTTTGCCCAAAACAGTGGGTTGAACACACAAAAAATCTTGTTGAAAAGCATGCCGCAAAGGCAGGCGACAAAGTTGTTGTCATCGAGGGCGGCTCAACAAGAAACGAAACTATTATGAATGCAATCAAGTTTATTGATTCCGAGGGCAATCTCAACGACGATACAATCATCGTTACTCACGACAGCGTAAGACCGTTTGTCACCCACAGAATTATTATGGAAAACATCGCCGCCGCAAAAGAATTCGGCGCATGCGACACCGTAGTTCCCGCAACCGATACTATCGTTGAGGCACTTGATAATGCAGTTATCAGCAATATCCCCGACAGAAGCAAAATGTATCAGGGCCAAACTCCGCAGTCTTTTAAGGCTCTTAAACTTAAAAATATGTACGACGCTTTGACGGAGGAGGAAAAGGATATTCTTACCGACGCGGCAAAAATCTTTGTTATCAAGGGTGAAAAAGTTGCTCTCGTTCAGGGCGAAACATTCAATATAAAAATAACATATCCTTATGATTTAAGAGTGGCAAAGTCACTGCTTGAGGAGGAAAACGATGATTAATACAGTTTACCGC
>CAVGLE010000006.1:37487-38635 GCA_963630035.1 Mediterraneibacter torques | reverse complement strand
TCGTTGCACCGAGAAGATTTGAAATCGCGTTTGAGGATATTGATATTTTCGGCGAAAATGCAATTGTCAGACCGACAAATCTTTCAATCTGCAATGCGGATATGAGATATTATCTCGGCACGCGCGACCCAAAGGTTTTGGCTGAAAAACTCCCGATGGCACTCATTCACGAGGGCATCGGTGAGGTGCTTGTTGACCCGTCGGGCAAATTTAAATCGGGTGATTTGGTTGTTATGGTGCCGAATTGCCCCGTTGAAAAGGACGAGTATATTGCCGAAAACTATCTTCGCTCGTCAAAATTCTGCGGCTCGTCGATGGACGGCTTGCTTCAGGAATTTGTTGAAATTTCACCAAGCCGCCTTGTTAAACTTCCGCAGGATATAGATCGCAATGTTGCCGCTTTTACGGAGATTGTTTCCGTTTCCGTTCATGCTATTTCAAGGTTTGACAAAATCGCTCACCAAAGACGCGACACAATCGCCGTTTGGGGCGACGGAAACCTCGGCTATATCACATCGCTGTTCCTCAAATACACATTCCCGAAATCAAAAATTGTTGTTTTCGGCACGCAGAGAGAAAAACTTGCCGATTTCACATTTGTTGACGAAACTCACCTTGTCAACGAGGTTCCTGACGGTTTTGCAATGGACCATGCGTTTGAGTGCGTAGGCGGCAACGGCAGTCCTGTTGCAATTGAGCAGATAATCGGTCTTATTAAGCCAGAATCAACTCTTTCGATTTTGGGCGTAAGCGAATATCCCGTTCCGATTAATACAAGAATGATTCTTGAAAAGGGCATTCGTATGTTTGGCTCATCCCGTTCGGGTGTTGCCGATTTTCAAAAAACGGTTGATATGTATGTTGAGCATCCCGAAATTATCGACTATCTCGGCAATATCGTAAGCTCCGTTAATGTTGTCAGAACAACAAGCGACATCAAAGCCGCTTTTGAAAAGGACACACAAAAGGGATTTGGTAAAACAATTATGAAATGGGAAGAATAATCTCATCTTTCATCAACAGCTTTCTTCATTTGAAGAAGGCTGTTTTTTATGTATAAATAAGTGCTTTTTTAATATAATATATTAATTTATTGAATTTACTGCGTGTATGTGCTAAAATATGCTTGAATTGCTTATATTAATAAG
>CAVGLE010000006.1:36261-37477 GCA_963630035.1 Mediterraneibacter torques | reverse complement strand
ATTTTTCGTCGCTGTTTTGTTCCTTTTGATAATCGGCGGTGCCGAATTTTCAAAGCCTAATGAGTTTAACAAAGACTACATTTCGCGCGCAGGCACAACCGCAATCAAGGGCATATTTGTTATTTTGATTATGTTCAGCCACGGCAAGGGATATATTGATGTCACCGGCAAATTTGATGTGCCGTATGTCAAAATGCAGGACCATTTGAGTCAAATGATTGTTGCAATGTTTATGTTCTATTCCGGCTACGGCATTATGGAGAGCATAAAGAAAAAAGGCGCGTCCTATATTGACACAATTCCGAAAAAACGCTTTCCGCAGGTTTTGCTCAATATGGATATTGCCGTTGTTTTGTTCCTCATTTTAGCAGCAACGGCAGGCAAGTTTTACAGCGTCGGTCACATTCTGCTGGCATTTATCGGTTGGGAGTCGGTCGGCAACTCGAATTGGTATATTTTCGTTATTCTTGCGCTTTATGTAATAACATATTTTGCATTTTTGATTCTTAAAAATAAAAACAATAAAACCACACAGCTTATCGGAGTAATCATAAACACCGCACTTTCGGTTGCATTTGTTTATATTTTGATGAAAACAAAAACAACAAAACAATCGTGGTGGTACAACACGCTGATTTTGTATTCGCTCGGTATGTGGTATTCGTATTTCAAGGACAAAATCGAAAAGGTTTTGATGAAAAACGATTTGATTTTTTTTGCCGCGTCGGGCGTGCTCGTTTTGGCTTATCTCGAAGCGTACAATATGCGCTCGGATTACGGTATTTATTCATACACCGTTTGGGCGGTCCTGTTCACACTCGGTATCGTGATGATTACAATGAAAGTCAAAATCACAAACCCTGTTCTCGAATGGTTCGGCAACCATGTTTTCGGCGTTTATATTCTGCAAAGAATACCTATGATTTTGCTTTCACGCTACGGTGTTGCAGACAGGCATAAATATGAATTTATGATTGCTTCTATTATTGTCACCGTTTTCCTTGCGGAGGTTTTCGACCGCTGTACCGGTGCTTTGTCCAAAAAAATATGGGGAAGGAAAAATACAGATGCAAAAAGAGTTTAAAATTTCGGTAGTAATCCCTATCTACAATGTTGAAGAATATATTGAAGAAGCGCTTGATTCGGTTATCAACCAAACGCTCGGATTTGAGAAAAATATTCAAATGATTTTGGTCAACGACGGCTCATCCGATTC
>CAVGLE010000006.1:0-36251 GCA_963630035.1 Mediterraneibacter torques | reverse complement strand
AAAAAAAAATATCCGCAAAACATAAAATATTTCTATAAAGAAAACGGGGGCGTAAGCTCTGCAAGGAATATGGGTATCGATTATGCCGTAGGTAAGTATTTAACTTTCCTCGATCCCGATGACAAGTGGGAGGAGCACTCGTTCAAAAATGCTTATGAGTTTTTTGAAAAACATTATGACGAGATTGATGTCCTTGCCGCAAGGGTAAAGTTTTTTGAGGCGAACGAAGACTATCACGCACTTGACTACAAATTTGACCGAGGCACGAGAATTGCCGATTTGGACGATAAAAAAGAGATTTTTTCAGTTCAGTCAACAACTGCGACAACATTTATGAAGCGTTCGGCAGTCGGCGACACACGGTTTGATACACACCTTAAATTCGGCGAGGATGCAACATTTATCAATAAAATGATGCTCAAAAAAAAGGCTTACGGCCTTATTTGCGAGGCACTTTATTACTATCGCCGCCGTGCAAGCGGAACATCGGCAGTTAATAATCAAACAAAGGATAAATCGTTTTATACCGAGTCGCTCACAAACTATCATATGGAGCTTATGAATTACAGCCGCAAACTCTACGGCGAGGTAATTCCGTATATCCAATCTCTTGTTGCATACGATTTGTACTACAGAATGGGCAACGATAAATATAAGGATGTTTTGGACGAAGACGAAATTAAGGTTTTCAGAAAGCGCGAAAAACAGCTTGTTGATGAGATAGACGATTATATTCTTGTTGAAAGCCCACGCCACAAAACCATGCGTAAAAGGGACGAGGCGTTTGAACTTAAATACGGGCACGACCTTACAAGTCAACTTGAATTTGACGAAAAAGATAAAAAATTGAAATACAAGGGCTATCCCGTGCTCAATGTCGAAACAACGCGCGGTCCTGCCTGCCGTATCGGCTTTGCAAGCATCAAGGATGACAAACTTATTATTGATTTATTTATTGCTCAGTGGCTTTTCAGAGCGGATAAGGGCGGCAAGGTTACATTCAGTGTCAGCTTCGGCGATGTCAAGGTTACTCCCGAGCTTATTCCGCATGACCCGGCGAATGTCATGGTCAAAGAAAACAGGCCGAGCTATTACTATCGTTGTCATTTGGAATTTGATGTTTCCGATGTTCAAACAGGCGAGGTCAGAAAATTTGTGCCGCATATCAAATTCGGCGACAAGGGCTGTCGCATTGCACTGAGCTACAGTAAATTTGTACCTAATTCAAACAATTTCGGTCCGGCATATAAGGTTTACGGCGAATACGGTTTGAAATGTTTCAGGTCAAATCTTCAGGTGCTTCGCCCGAAAAAAATCAACCGCTTTATCAAACTAAACGAAAAAAGATGTCTAAGGTGGCTTAAACTCAACGGCAGAAAGGATTTGGCGAAATTTAGAAAAGATTTCTTCAAATTCCGCAAGAGCGAGCAGAAAAAAGGCAGAATTTGGCTTTTCTCCGACAGAATCGACAACGCAGGCGACAGCGGCGAAGTTGTTTTCAAATACATCAGCAAACATACTCCTGACGGTGTTCGTCCGATATTTAACATCGGCAAAGATGCACGCCCCGAGGTTATCAAACGCCTTAAAACTCTTGGCGAGGTTGTTTACTATGAGGACGAGCTGTTTAAGTTCTACTTCCTTATGGCTGACAAAATTATTTCGTCAAGTGCAGGCGAATTTACAATCAACGCCATGGAAAAGGACAGACCGTATTTCATTGATTTGTATAATTTTGATTTCTATTTTATGAATCACGGCGTAAACTGCGGCGACTGCTCGAATTGGCTCAATAAGTTTAATAAAAACATTCATATCTTCTTTAACACCGGCGTAAAAGAGCGTCAGGCAATTATCGACGGCAGATACGATTATACCGAGGATCAATGCGTAATCACCGGCTTGCCGCGTTTCGACGCATTGTATGAGGACACAAAGAAACAACTTCTTATCCTTCCGTCTTGGCGCAGAAGTATCAGCGGCGCTTATGACGAAAAAACCTCGAGTGTTTATTTTGACGGCTTTGTTGAAACCGATTATTTCAAATTCTACAACGGCCTTATCAATGATGAACGCCTGCTTTCAAAAATGCGTGAAAAGGGCTATAAAGGCCTTTTCTGCTTGCATCCTATATTTATGAAGCAGTATATCGATTTCCAAAAAAACGATGTTTTCGATGTCAACGAGGGTTTTGTAGATTACAATAAGGTCTTTGCGGAATCTGCCGCAATGGTAACCGACTATTCGACAATTGCATTTGACTTTGCTTATCTCAAAAAGCCGATTGTTTACACTCAGTTTGACCAAAAACAGTTTTATGAGGACCAGGTTTACGACAAAGGATTTTTCGAGTATGAAACAGACGGCTTCGGTCCCGTTTGCCTCGACTTGGACAGTGCCGTAAACGAACTTGTCGAGCTTATCGACAACGATTGCGAAAATAAGTATATCGACAGAGTTGAAAACTTCTTTGTCAATATCGATAAAAGCAATTCAAAGCGTGTTATTGATGCTATTATCGAGGATGACAAAAAGCGTAATAAATAAGATTAAATCGGGAAGTGTGACCTAAATGCACTTCCCGATTTTTGTTTGTGTGCTGTTAAAATATGTTGTCAAAGCTCAGCCTTTCGTTATCGTAAAGTGCCTTGCCGGCGTTTTTTATGTCTGCAAGGTCTTTTTTTATTTCATCGCTGTTGCTGTCGAGCGCATTGATTTCAAGCGCAAGGTCATTGACCGCCGAATGGTCCCAAATCACATAATATATGCTGTCGTTTCTATTCCAAAAGCGTTTGATTTTTTCAACGCTGCTTTTGCTTGGATTTTCACTCGCTGCCTGTGTGATTTTGCAAATTTCACCGTATGTGTTGTCCAAATATATTTGCTCGCCGACACAACTTGCAGCACACATAATCATAAAAATTGCGGCAAACCAAATTCTTTTCATACATTATTGTCCTTTTCTATCATATACATATTGCCGTCGTTATCAATCGTTAAAAGCATTATGTCGTCCGTGCTCACGCTCGTTGATGAAATCAAAACATCTATTTCGCTTTTACCGATTTTTTCTTCTCCGAAATATTCGGTTACCTGTTTTGAATCCATAACTATCGCAACGGGCATTTGCGCCTTTTCAATCTCCAAACCGAGCGCGTCGGGCGTCAGCGGTGCATTTTCAGCCTTTTGCTGAACGCTCAAACTGCCGTTCGTTTCGACAATTGCATTTTCGACGGTCGAAATGTCAAACACACCTGCCTGGCGCAGTGCGTCTATAATGTCGTCCATCGAAAAACGCAGTCGCCGCATTTGCTTTTGTTGCAAAACTCCGCCTTTTATTATAAACATCGGTTTGCCCTGCAACAGATTGCGCAGTTTTATTGATTTCATCGACAGTGCCGACCCGATTATTTCAAGGCTCACAAATACCATTATCGGAAAAAGCGAATTCGTCAGCGGAATTGATATTTCCTGCAACGGGATTGTTGCCACCGCACTTATCAAAATCGTTATAACAAGTTCGTGCGGCTTCAGCTCTCCTATTTGCCGCTTGCCCATTATCCGTACCGACAGCACTACAAATAAATATATTATTATGCTTCTTATAATTATTACCGTCATTGAATCACCGATTATATTTTAAGTAAATTTTGTAATATTATCAATTCTTTGCACAGAATATTATTATCAATTATTTATCGGTGATTTTATGAAGTATCTTGTCCCCGAATATGAAATAACGCGGGATATTTTTAATGACGATTTCAGCAATTGCTCAGATTTTTTGCTCCGTGAGGCTGTTATTCAGGACAAAAAATGTTTTTTTGCCGCAATGGACGGGCTTATTGATTCGCTGCAACTTGTGCAAACGGTGACCGACCCGATTTTGTCTGCAAAACTTGATTTTACTACTCCGTCCGACCATTTTGAGCAGATAAAAAAATCTGTTGTCGGTTCGGTCGAAATGAATGTTGCCGAAACATTTGAGGATTGTTATTACTATTTAATGAGCGGTTTTGCACTTTTCTTTCTCGACGGTAACAGCCGTGCTCTTGCTTTCGGTATTCAAGGGTGGGCAAAGCGTTCTACAGACGAGCCGTCAAACGAGTCAACGGTTATGGGCGCAAAGGAGTGCTTTATCGAGGCACTCAATGACAATAAAGCTCTTCTTCGCAAACGGCTGAAAACGCCTCATCTCAAATTGAAACAAATTAAGCTTGGCAATGCCGCAAGCACGCCCGTTGTGATTGCTTATATCGACAACCGCGCCGACGAAAGTCTTGTTTTTGATGTCGAGCAGAGGCTTAAAAAGGCAAATTTAAATACAGTTCTCGATTTCGGCTCGCTTGCCGATTTTTTGGATACCGATATTAAAACCTTTTTCACCGCCGTCGGTCATACCGAGCGCCCCGACACATTCGCCTCAAAGCTCCTTGAGGGCAGGGTGGGCGTAATGGTTGAGGGCACGCCGTTTGCGCTTTACACACCGTTTTTGTTTTCCGACAATTTCAGTGCGGCAGACGACTATGATAACAAGCCTTTTTATTCTTCGTTTGTAAGAATATTGCGTTATTTAAGTTTTGTGCTGTCGCTGTTTTTGCCGGGACTTTATGTCGCCGTCGGCACATATCATCAGGAGGTTATTCCCACAACGCTCCTATATATCGTCGCAACAAGCGAGGCAACAACGCCTTTGCCGCTTATGCTCGAGGCTGTCGTTATCCATCTTATGTATGAAATAATGCGTGAGGCGGGTTTGCGCCTGCCGAAAGCGATAGGACATGCCGTGTCGATAATCGGCGCAATCGTTATCGGCGAGGCTACTGTTTCTGCCGGTATGATAGGTGCTCCGATGCTTGTTATCGTTGCGCTCACTGCCATTTCGTCATACACGATTTATCAACTTTACGAAAGCGTTGCCGTTTTACGCATTGTGTTTATTTTTATAGGCGGACTCACGGGTGTTTACGGCTTAACTCTTGCGGCAGGCGTTCTTTTTGTCAACATCTGTTCCGTAAATCCTTACGGTGTGCCATATTCCGCACCGCTTTCGCCGCTGACTGAAAAATCGTTTTTTGACACCGTTTTGCGCCAAGGCTGGAAAAAACTTGCACACCGCAGAGTGCGCGTAGGTGATTTAAAGGGGGCAGGTAATAATGAATGATGCTAAACGCGGCAAAATATCCCCGTTTCAGTTTTTCGCTGTTTTGACAGTTTCGCGAATTGTTGTTTCTTTGACTTATATTCAGGTCGTTACTGTCGGCGATATGTCGTTTGATGTTGCATTAAGTCTGATTTTTGCGGCACTTTTAACAATGATTTTGTCCCTGCCGGCATATTATTGCGTTGTCAAAAACAAAAATCCGCTTGATAATCGTTGGGTTGCATTGCTGTATTTGCTCTGTTTTTCGTATTTTTGCGGAATTAATGTCAGTCGATTTGCCTATTTTACAATCAGCAGACTTGACACAAAAATTTCAATGCCGATTTTTTGCATCGCCATTATTGCGCTCGGCGTTTACTGCGCTTGCCTGAAAATTGAGGGTATTGCACGCTTTGCTTTGCTTTGCGTTATCGCTCTTTTTGCGGCAATTTGCGGTGCGATACTGTTGAATATTGATAAAATTGAGGTCGAGAATTTTTATCCTCTCATTCGCAACAGCCGTTTTAATATTTTAAACAACACGCTTCTGTTTACGGCAAATTCTGTCGAACCGCTAATGATTCTTGCACTGGGCAGTAAGGTGAACGGCAATATATTGAAACCGATTTGCAGCGGTATTGTCAGTTCCTTTTTTGTAATTATTATTCTTGTCATTCTCGCTGTCGGCATTATGGGGCACGGCGCATTGCTCCAATCATATCCGTTTTTTACGGTCTTTCAGCTTGCATCGCTCGGCTCTATGGCTCGCCTCGATATGTTGCATACTTGCTTTTGGGCACTTGCGCTTTTGCTCAAAACCGCCGTGCTTATCTACTGCGGCTCGTGCTGTTTAAAAGGAGTTAAGCATAACACAGCCTGCACGGTGTCCGGTGCTGTTGCCGCTGCTGTTGCTGTTTTCATAACTGCCGTTGTCGGTATGGCAATGGTAGAAATTACAAAAATTGTGAGCGGGATTTGCTTTGCCGCTTTTGCTGTGGCTGTCCCGTTTGCGTCGCTTATGATTAAAAGGAGAAATAAGCGTGAATCACAAATTGTTTAAAACATTTCAAATTATCGTTTGTTTATGTCTCATTGCAGTTGTGCTCGGCGGTTGTCAAAATGCACAGGGACTCAGCGATTTGACTATTGTTCAAGGCGTCGGAATTGACAAAAACGGCGATAAAACAAAAGTTTCGCTCCAATATCTGAATTTGAACAAAAGCAGTTCCGCCGATTCGCTCGGCGATAAAATCACCGCTGTTGCAACCGGAGAGGAGCAAACGGTAAACGGCGCAATTTTCAACGCCTCAAAAATGCTTTCAAAATCAATATTTTTCGGTCAAAACAAAATCATCGTTTTCGGCAGTGACTTCATTCGTGACGGTTTGCGTCGCGGTATCGATTATCTCACGAGAAGCGTCGACAGCCGCCCCGATGTTTTGCTTGCGCTCTCGTCAGAAAAAGCGTCGGATATTATCAAAAGCAAAGAAAATGATGCGCGCATTCCGACCGAAAGCATATATGAACTTTTGACTGTAGGCGAGCAAAACGGATACAGTGCCGCCGTGACCGTCAATCAACTTCAAAATCTTTATATCGACGATATGACGGATGTTTATCTCCCGATTTTGTCACCGGGCGAGGATTGCGCAAAATGCGACGGCATTGCCGTTTTTTCAAAGGAAAGCTATGCCGCAACGCTTGATGATGACGAAACATTTGGATTTTTGCTGATTAACGGCAGGGCAAAGGGCGGCACTCTTGAGATTGAAAATTCAAACCTCGGCAATATATGTGTTGAACTTTCAAAAGCCTCGTCAAAACGCGGTGCAACCGTGAAAAACGGCAAAATCACTTACAACTGCACCGTGTCCGTTCAACTAATGCTTGACGAAATTCAGCACGGTATTTCCACCGCTGTTTCGCCCGACGAAGCAAAGCAGATTGAACAGCTTTTTGAGGAAAAAATCAAAAATATGTGCCTTTCATCGCTGAAAAAGTGCGCACAAAACAAGAGCGACCCGTTTATGATAAGCCGCTCTGTCGCCAAATCCGATATTGATTTGTATAATTCTCTGAAAACAAATTGGCGTAACGAACTTAATAATATTGATTATCGTGTCAATGTCAGCGCGTCACTTCAACTTGTAAAGGATAATTCACACAGGGACTGACGCTTGACGAAAAAATTGTCACAAGCTCGTTTTGTTTTTGTTCATTTTCCCGGTTTTGCCGCACTATCGAAACCATAGGTATCAACAGCGTTGCGACAAATAATATAACAAATATTACGGCAACCCGTTTCATCTGCTCACCTTGACTTTAATTGTAAAATTTAGTATAATGTAACTCTTAAATATTTTGCGTTATTGTAAATTTTCTCTGTGTAAGCAAGTCGTAATGTCTTTGCTTACAATAAATATATTCGGAAAGGAGAATGTTATGCCAAATAACTACATTTCGCCGATTTCCATGGATGCTCTCTCCAGTTTGTGCAGTGAGCTTGGAAAAAACAATTCAATTAAAAAACGCGATTTCGAAAAATACCATGTTAAAAGAGGACTGAGAAACGAAGACGGCACGGGCGTTATGGCAGGGCTTACAAAAATTTGTTCTGTTGAAGGATATTATATTTTGGACGGTGAGCGCATTCCCAAGGACGGTAAGCTGTCCTACAGAGGTTATGATATAAAAGACATTATCCACAATTGTATCGAGTCCGGCAGATTCGGATATGAAGAGGTAGCTTGGCTTCTTGTTTTCGGCGATTTGCCGACTGCAAGCCAGCTTGAGGGTATTCGCGAGGTTTTCGGCGAATGCAGAGCTTTGCCGGATGAATTTATTGAAGATAATATTATGAAGCACCCTTCAAAGGATATTATGAATAAAATGGCGCGTTGCGTTATGAATTTGTACTCGTTTGACGAAAATCCCGACGACATTTCAATCCCGAATGTTCTTCGCCAGTCACTTCAGCTTATAGCTCAGTTTCCGACCATTATGAACTCGGCTTATCAGGTAAAAAGGCGTGCGTTTTATAACAAATCAATGTACCTTCATCCTATTATAAAGGATATTTCAACCGCCGAGTATATTTTGCGTCAAAACAGGGCGGATAAAAAATATACCGAGGAGGAGGCAAGACTTCTTGATATTTGCCTTATGCTCCATGCAGATCACGGCGGCGGTAATAACTCAACATTCTCCACAAGGGTGCTCACATCCTCCGGCACGGATACATACTCTTCAATAACAGCAGGTTTGGGTTCGCTTAAAGGTCCGCGTCACGGCGGTGCCAATATCAAAGTTGCCCATCAAATGAATTGTATTATGGAGAGCGTGCCCGATTCAACCGATGAATCACAGGTTAAGGATTTCCTTGTTAAGATTCTTAATAAGGAGGCAGGTGACGGCTCGGGGCTTATTTACGGTATGGGTCATGCTGTTTATACAAAATCCGATCCGAGGGCGGTTATCCTTAAATCAAGCGCAAGAAAGCTTGCTTATGAACACGGCTTTGAAAAAGAATTCAAAACGCTTGAAAATATTGAAAAACTGACACCGGAGGTGTTCAGCGAAGTTCGCGGCGTAGACAAGGTTATGTGCGCAAACGTTGACCTTTACAGCGGCCTTGTTTACAAGGTTTTGGGCATTCCCGAGGATTTATATACACCGCTTTTTGCAACTGCAAGAATTGCCGGTTGGTGTGCTCACAGGCTTGAAGAACTTACAACTTCAAGCAAAATTATGCGCCCGGCATACAAGAGCGTTGCAAAGTCAAGAAAATACACTCCTATCGAGGAAAGAGAATAATTACGGAGGAGCAAATAAGTGCAAACTGTTTCGGCGAAAATATTTTCGTTAATTGCAATGTTATTATTCTTTGCGACAGTAGGCTTGCGTTTATTTATGCTCCTTTTTGATTTATCCGGCTTAACTGTCACAATATTTTACTGCCTGCTTTTCGTTGCTGTAGCGGCAACGGCATATAATGCCCTGCGAGTCAAATCGTACTCACAGCCGTTTGATTTTAAAAGCCATTTTCATTTTGACATTATGTCATATATCGGCGCGCTCGGCTTTTTTACCGATTTTGTCAACAGATGCGTTTGTATATATAACAGTATTGAATCGACCGAGTACCAAAGCCGTTTGTATTTCATTGTTCAGTGTATCGCGTGTATAGCCGCTCTTTTGTCAAGTCTCTATCTTGTTGCTGTCGGCATTTCGTTCGACGATTTAAATTACGATTTCAGACAGCTTAAAGTCTTTCGATTTATGCCGCTTTTGTGGTCGATGACTTTAATTTTGCTTGTTATGCAGGACGCTGTCAGCTTTGAAAGCAATATCGACGAAATACTCAAGCAGATATTACTTGTTTGCGGCGTGTGCTTTTTTTACTGCTTTGCTTCAGAATCGCTGGCGCAGGATAATGTTTCTGCAGACCGCGCAACAGTACTTTTCGGCAGACTCTATTCATACATTGCCGTTGTTTATTTTATTGACAGACTTATGCTGTTGTTTTCACAAAAAGCCGCCGTGTCTGATTTTGACGGTATTTTTTCCGTTTCGGCACTGCTTATTTGCACATTCGTTTTCTTTTTTGAAAGAAATATTGTTGCAAACGAAAATTAATTTTATTGTGGGGATAATCGGTTGTTTACAGATTTTATCAACAATTTAAAGGTAGTTGCCGTTCAGGTAATTATTTTATATTTAATATCGGGTATCGGCTTTATTGCCGATAAAACAAAAATTTTTGTTCAGGCAGACGGCAAGAGGCTTGTCGATTTGCTTTTCAATTTGATTTTGCCTATTGCAATTGTCAATTCGTTTTTGTCAATGGAACGTACGCCCGAGCATATCAGGGGACTTTTGATTTCTTTTGCTCTTGCCGTGCTTACTCATGTTATTGCGATTGCGATTTCATCGCTCACATTCAGAAAAAGACGCAGTCTTATGGAGCGTGGCATTTATCACTATGCCATTACATTTTCCAACGCTGCATTTCTTGCGCTGCCGCTGGCTCACAGCGTGGCAGGAGACGAGGGTGTATTTTATTCTTCGTGCTATGTTGCCGTTTTCAATGTGTTTGCGTTTACCTACGGTATCAACCAAATCTCGGGCAAAAAGGCAAAAATCAATTTTAAAAACATTATACTCAATCCCGGCTCGCTCAGCGTGCTCATAGGCGTTCCGCTGTTTTTGCTTCAACCGCAGTTTCCGTCGTTTGTAACAAGCGTTTTGGAGCGCGTCGGAGCGTGTAATTCGCCTATGGCCATGATTGTTTTCGGCACGTTTCTTGCGAATTGCAATTTCAAAAATATTTTTGTAAAAAAAGAAGTTTATTTTGTTTCGCTTTTGCGGCTTATCGTAATTCCGCTTGCAATGCTTTTCATTTTTAAACTTTGCGGCGTAAGCGGCAATATGCTCACGGCGCTGACTGTTTCGGCATCTGCACCCGTTGCGACAAACACCGCAATGTACGCTTCAAAATATGACAATGACACGGCGCTTTCTTCCGAGCTTGTCGGCCAAACAAGTATTTTTTCAATAATAACAATGCCTGTTATTGTAGCGCTCGCTCAAGTTTTGTAGAAAGTATACAAGATGTATAACTAATTTTAACAAATTGTAAATTTAATTGTTAAAATATTGCCAAATCAAGTGATTTCGGAGTATAATTACAATCAGAGGGACTGTATTGTTTTTTGCAATGACGGTTCAATAATAAGTAAGGTGTGATTTTATGAAGCTTGTTATGACAATAGTATCAAATAAGGACTCGGAAAAGGTTTTGTCCGTCCTTTCTCAAAACGGCTATTTTGCCACTAAGGTATCAACAACCGGTCAGTTTTTGGTCGGCGGTCATACTGCAATTCTCATCGGATGTAAGGATGAGGAGGTAGAAAAATTATATGAATTGTTAAAAGCAAATGTAACAAAAAGAGTTGTCAAAACTCCCGGTGTTACAAGCACCGTAAACGGCTCACTGCTCAATCAGGCGGTCGATGTCGAGGAATACGGCGCAGTTGCTTTTACTATAAATGTAGAGGATTTTAATAAATTCTGATGAATTTTACCGATTTTTTAGGCAATGAAAAACTTAAAGAGCAAATCGGCTCGCTTGCAGAATCGGGCAGACTGCCGCACGCAATTGTAATTGAAGGCGATGAGGGTTTGGGCAAGCGCACTTTTGCGCGCGAAATTGCATTGAACCTTTTCTGCCGCAACGGCGATGAAAAACCGTGCAGAAAGTGTGCTCAGTGCTCAAAGGTGTTAAAGGGCGTTCATCCCGATATTTTTGAGTATTCCGCAACAGGAGGCGCGCGCTCATTTCATGTTGATGTTGTCAGAGCTGTTATCGACGATGTGTTTGTCAAGCCGAATGAGGCACAGTATAAAATATACATACTCGGCAATTGCCAATGTATGAACGAAAGTTCGCAAAATGCATTGTTAAAGGTGCTTGAAGAGCCACCCGAATATGCAATATTCATACTTACGGCAACCACAAAATCGGCACTGCTCGGCACAGTGCTTTCACGAAGCGTTGTTTTCACCGTCGAAGGTGTTGAGCCTTCACTCGGTGCAGAGTATATTTGTAATAAGCTCGACGGCGTGGAATACACCGATGCATACAACGCAATGAACATTTGGTCCGGCAATATAGGCAAGGCAATTCAAACACTCAATGACGGCAAACTTTCAAAAATCGCTGCCGTCGCAAACAATATTGCAAACGCAATGCTTCAAAGCAGTGAATATGAACTTTTAAAAGCGTGCTCGGTTTTTGAAAAAGATAAAGAAACGCTTGTAAGCACTTTGACACTGCTTAAAACAATATTTAGGGATGCATTGCTTTACTGCAAATCGCCCGACATGCTTTCGGGGCAGACCGAAACTGTCAAAATGCTTGCCACTCGCTTGTCGGCGGATAAGTTGCTTGCGCTTATTAACACATGCGACTCAATGCGCCTGCTTGCCGAAAAAAACGGTAACAATGCAATTTTAATAACAAAAATCTGCTATGAGTTCAGGCGTGCCCAAGGCAGATAGAGAGGAAATACAATGGTAAATGTTGTTGGTGTCCGCTTTAAGGACACAGGCAAAATGTATTATTTTGACCCTAAGGGGCTGGATATTAAAAAAGGCGACCTTGTTGTGGTTGAAACCGCACGCGGAGTGGAATGCGGCACGGCGTCAACAGGCGTAAAAGGCGTCACCGACGATGAGGTTACAAATCCGCTTAAACCCGTAATTCGCATCGCAACCGATAAGGATAAGGAAACAGTTAAGCAAAACCGCGAAAAAGAGAAAAAAGCTTATTCGTTTTGCCTTCAAAAAATATCAGAACATAAACTCGATATGGATTTGACTGAGGTTGAATACACATTCGACGGCTCAAAAATCATCTTTTATTTTACGGCTGAAAACAGGGTCGATTTCCGTGAGCTTGTTAAGGATCTTGCCTCACAGTTTCATACAAGAATCGAGCTTCGCCAAATCGGCGTAAGGGACGAGGCAAAAATGCTCGGCGGTCTCGGTATTTGCGGCAGACCGTTTTGTTGCTCAACATTTTTAAACGATTTTCATTCTGTTTCAATCAAAATGGCTAAGGAGCAGGGACTTTCACTTTCTCCCGGCAAAATCAGCGGCACATGCGGCAGACTTATGTGCTGTCTTAAATATGAGCAAAACTCCTATGAGTATTTAAACAAAATCACCCCGAGAAAGGGCACGGTAGTCGATACAAAAGAGGGCAGAGGTGTTGTTGTAGACAGTGCGGTGCTCACCGGTAAGCTTAAGGTTGCACTCGACAGTATGCCCGACGGTGCGCCGATTGTGGTTGACAGAGGCGCTGTCAGAATAGTAAAAAAAGGCAATTGATTACATAAAAATTCATAACAGTGTTATGTTAAAATGTCCTTGAATTTCACATTTCGATTTGTTATATTATTATCAATGGAGATAGAGTTGTCGCAATTGCGGCGGCTTAAATGGAAAATTATTTATTTTGTTTACGGAGGTGTGTTTCAATGGCATACGCAATTTCTGATGATTGCATTTCATGCGGTGCTTGCGCAGCAGAGTGCCCGGTTGGCGCTATTTCTGAGGGCGACAGCAAGTATGAAATCGACGCCGATACTTGTATCGAGTGCGGCGCATGCGCAGGTGTTTGTCCTGTAGGTGCTCCCGACCAGGCATAATTACATATTGGCTTAAAGATTTAAACCGTGTCATTCGGCACGGTTTTTTCTTTTTGTCGGGGAGCTAATACTTAAGAGCTCTTCGGTACATATTTGTAATTTTTACGCACTTGACAAATGTCAAAATTTGATGTACTATAACAGTGTTATATGATGTATTAATGAAAGACGGTGTGCCAATGGGCATTGAAGAATTAACAACAAGACAGCTTATTATCGACGCCGCAAAGCAGGAATTTCTTGACAAGGGATTTCCAAAGGCTTCACTGCGCAATATCGCAAAAAATGCAAATGTCACCACCGGTGCGTTTTACGGCTATTTTTCAACAAAAGAGGATTTGTTTGCAACAATCGTAAAACCTTGCTGTGCGGCTGTTAAATGCCGTTTTTCACAGTCTAAGGAAAGCTTTTTTGAAATACCGAATCCCGACAGTAAGCGCATAGACTGCGTTGAATGGATGGTCGATTATATGTATGACCATTACGATATTTTCAAAATTCTAATTTGTTGCAGCGACGGTACACAGTATGAAAGTTTTGTTCACGATATGTGCGATATTGAGGTTGACTCCACAATGCGCTTTTTGAGCGAAAACAATTATGACACCGAAGTGCTCGACAAGCAATTTTGCCATATGATTGTCAGCGGAATGTTCGGCGGCATTTTTGAGATTATCGAACACGATTTGCCGCGCGAAAAGGCAAAAACGTTTGTCAGACGCCTGCGAGAGTTCAATCATGCCGGCTGGATGCAACTTATGGGAAAATAGCAAATTTTAAAATTAAAAGCAGGTTGTAATGCCTGCTTTTTTGTATTATAATATGCCTATGTATAATTATGAAAGATTGTCGGATGATGTCAAAATCGCAGTCAGTGCAGAGCATACTTTCGGCACCGACGCTGTTATTCTTTCCTATTTTGCATCGCCGAAAAGAAAAGACAAATGCCTTGATATGGGCACGGGTTGCGGTATAATTCCGCTTTTATGGTTGCGCGACGGCGCACAGTCGCCCGTTCACTGTCTCGATATTCAGCAAAATGCAATCGAGCAGGTTAATAATTCAATTGCAATCAATGGGCTTGAAAACCGTCTTATTCCGCATCTTTGCGATTTGCGGAAAATCAGCGACGAGTTTTCTGCCGAATCTTTTACTCTCGTGACGATGAATCCGCCGTACAAGCCTGTCAATACGGGCATTGAATCTCTCGGCGAAAGTGCAAGAATCGCGCGCCACGAGGTTTGTTGCAATATTGACGATGCCGTTAAAGCGGCAAGTTATTTGCTTACTTACGGCGGCAAATTTTGTATGTGCCACCGTCCCGAAAGGCTCGTTGACGCGCTGACTGTTATGCGTGCTTATAAAATCGAGCCTAAAAGACTGCGCTTTGTTTGCGATAAGGATAATCAGGAGCCGTTTTTGTTTCTTGTTGAGGGAAAAAAAGGCGCAAAGCCGTTTTTGAGAGTCGAGCCGACACTTGTTATCAAGCGACCCGACGGCAGATTTACACCCGAAATGCTTGATGTTTACGGCTCGTATGCCGACGGATATGAGGATAAAATAAGATGAGCGGAAAATTATATGTGGTGGGTACACCCATCGGCAACCTCGGCGATTTTTCACCGAGAGCGGTCGAAGTCCTCGGCAATGTCGATTTTATTGCCGCCGAGGACACAAGGGTAACACTTAAACTTTTAAATCATTTTGGAATAAAAAAAGAAATGATCAGCTATTTTGAGCATAACAAGCGTCAAAGGGGCGAAATAATCGCCGCAAGGATTCAATCTGGTGAGGATTGTGCAATTGTCACCGATGCCGGAATGCCTGCCATTTCCGACCCGGGCGAGGATTTGGTGCGCCTTTGTCACGAGCTGTCAATTCCCGTCGAGTCTGTGCCGGGACCGACTGCTTTTGCGACCGCACTTGCACTTTCCGGTATGGAGGTCGGCAGATTTACATTTGAAGGCTTTTTGTCAGTCAGCAAAAAATCACGCCGCGAGCATCTTGAGGATATCGTAAACGAACGCAGAACAATGGTCTTTTATGAGGCACCGCACAAGTTGTGCAACACGCTTGCCGACCTTTATAAATACCTCGGCGACAGAGAAATCGCTATTGTGCGTGAGATTACAAAAATACACGAAGAAGTCATCAAAACTACACTTTCTCAGGCTCTCGCAATGTACGAAACTCAGAAACCTAAGGGCGAGTATGTGCTTGTCATAGCCGGAAAAAAAGAAGAAAGGGAAGATATCACTCTTGACGATGCCGTTGAAATGGCCCAATCGCTTGTCAGCGACGGATTAAGTATAAACGCTGCCGCAAAGGAGATTGCCGCTTCAACACCGTTTAAAAAGAGTGATATTTATAAGGCACTGTTGTGATTTGTAATCAATGTCCGCGCAAATGCAGCACCGACAGAGAAAGCATTCTCGGCTTTTGCAAAAGCCCGCAATGTTTTCGTGTTTCGCGCGCTGCGCTTCATTTTTGGGAGGAGCCGTGCATCAGTGGCGAAAACGGCTCGGGAACAGTGTTTTTCAGCGGTTGTAATTTGCGTTGCGTTTTTTGCCAAAATTACGAAATCAGCCGTGAAAACAAAGGCGTCGAAATCAGCGATGAAAAGCTTGTTTCAATTTTTGAAAAATTAATATCTCAGGGTGCACACAATATAAATCTCGTCAATCCGAGTCACTATGCCTGCCGTCTTGCGTCGGTGCTCTCAAAATGGAAATCGCCTGTGCCGATTGTTTACAATACAAGCGGATATGACAGTGTTGAAACACTCAGAATGCTTGACGGACTTGTCGATATTTATTTGCCCGATTTCAAATATACACGCTCGGATAAAGCATTGCGCTATTCAAAAGCCGCGGATTATCCCAAAACGGCAAAGGCGGCGCTGGCTGAAATGTATCGCCAGCAACCGCGGTGCGAATTTGATGAAAAGGGTTTGATGAAAAAGGGCGTTATCATTCGCCATTTGATTTTGCCGTCAAACACAAATTCCGCTGTTGAAGCGGTTGATTATTTGACAGATACATTTCCCGATGCGTTTGTTTCGCTTATGGCACAGTATGTTCCTTGCGGCGATTTGACGGCGTATAAGGAAATTAACAGAAAAATTACAGAGCGTGAATACAACAAGGTCTTGACGCACGCTGTCAATAAGGGGTGCGAAAAAATATTCGTTCAGGAACTTACTTCTGCAGATAAATCATATATTCCTGCATTTGATTTTGCGGGTGTCGATGCTTGACAGGCTGTTGATTTTCGCTTTAGTTTATGATACTATAATAAAAAAACATAAAACGGAGGAGTAAAAGTGAAAAAATTATTGCAGGAATTTAAGGAATTTATTTCTAAGGGCAATGTTATGGAACTTGCCGTTGGTGTTATCATAGGCGGTGCGTTTTCATCAATTGTTACTTCGCTTACGGACAATATTATTAAACCGCTGATTAATTGCATAGGCGGTGCCGAGGTTCAGGGTAAAATTCACCTCATCGGCGAAAATTACATAGATTACGGCGCATTTATTTCCGCGGTAATCAATTTCATTATAATGGCGTTTATTATTTTTATTATGGTTAAAATAGTAAACAAGGCTGTTGCTCTCGGTAAAAAACTTGAGCCGAAGGGTGAGGAAAAGGATAAGGCTCCAACAACCAAAATTTGTCCGTTCTGCAAAACGGAAATTAATATCGATGCAGTCAGATGTCCGAACTGCACCTCAGTGTTAAACGGTGAGGACAAATAATATTTGTTATTTCTGAGGCGGGTATTGCCCTCTCCTTTTTATGGTGATTTTATGAAAACTAAAGAGTTTACTTTCAAATCCGCAACAGGAGTTTGCGATATTTATGCCTGTCGCTATACTCCCGATGACGGTGCGGTCAAGGCTGTCATCGCAATTCATCACGGCATGGCGGAGCATCAGGCGAGATACGACGGCTTTCTTTCGTTTCTCACATCAAACGGGTTTGCCGTTTATATGCACGATATGGCAAACCACGGCAAATCAAACAGCGATAAGGATTTGACCGGTTATTTCGGCAAAAAAGACGGCTACAAGGCACTTGTCAAGGATTTTGACACCGTGGTAAAGACTGCCAAGGCCGATTATCCCGACAAAAAGCTTGTCATTATGGGTCACTCCATGGGCTCGTTTATTGTTCGCTGTTATACCGCGTGGTATCCTAACGCAGGTTTTGACGGTGCAATTTATATGGGCACGGGCGGTTCAAATCCTATTGCCGGTGTCGGCGATTTTGTTTCGTCGCTTATCGCCAAAGTTACGGGTCATAAAAAGAAGGTTGCACTTCTTGATAAAATGACATTCGGCTCATATAACAATAAGTTTGAAAAACGCACTGCATTTGATTGGCTGACAAGAGACAATGCGGTTGTTGACAAATACATTAAAGATGAATACTGCGGCTTTTTGTTTTCCGCACAGGGTATGAATGACCTTGTAAAACTAAATATCAACGCAAATCTTGACGATTGGTATGCAAAAGTGCCCAAAAATCTGCCGATTCTTGTTGTCAGCGGTGCAGATGATCCGGTTTGCGATTATTCAAAGGGCGTCATCGAAATTGAAAATAAACTTAAGGCAACGGCACATAAAAATGTCACTGCCAAACTTTATGACGGCGCACGCCACGAAATTTTGAACGAAACAAACAAAGACGAGGTGTATTCCGACATTCTCTCTTGGATTTTGAACAATGTTTTATAATTGATAAAAAATAAATATTCAATGCGATAACCGCAGTGCAGTCATTTGCTGTGCTGCGGTTTTTCAATTTACACAATTTACGGTCGACATTATTGGTTATTATCCTAATTGAAAAAATTGAATATAAATGTTATTATAATTGTATAAATATCAAAAAGGGAGGTTACATATGAAAAATTCGGTTAAAAAAATCGTTTGTCTTTTGCTGACTTTTGGCTTTGCAATATCTGTTCCGCTTTCGTGCCTCGCCGCACAAAATGCGCCTTATGTCAGCGACGGACTTTATTATCGCTTTTCAGATAACGAATATATTTCGTTTAATACCGACTATGACGATATGATAAAATATTTTCAGTCACTGCTTATCTCCCACAGCGATAAAATTGAGCGGTATCGTTTTGCTACTCCTGATGCGGAGTATAAATACAATACTCAAATTGACGGTCAGCGCGAGACAGCGGCGGATAAGCTCGTCGATGATATTCGGCACGATATATTTACCTACGCCGCTCCGAGTGGCTCTGTCGGCGGCGATTATCTTTATAAAATAACTGATTTAAGCGCGGACATTAATGTCGGCACCTATTTGTCTGAGGGCGACGAGCCGAGCGGCTCAAACGAAAGATATTATACATTCAGCATTACTTTCGGCAAAATAGATTATTCTTCAACTGCCGAAGAGGAGCAGTATTTACACAATTTTGCAAAAAAATTCTCATCGTCGTACCTTACATCGTCAATGTCGGATTATGACAAGGTAAAAGTGATTTACGATTTTATTGTCAGAAACACGACATACGACTATGATGTTTTCGGCGGCAAATATTCGTCCTCGTCCGACAGATACAGAATTGCACGCTCCGCTTACGGTGCGCTTTGCGGCAGTCTTTTGTCATACGATTCAAGCGGCAATCTTAAATCTGCGTCGGCAAAACTTGACTTATCTTCAAAATCATCGCTTACCGGTGAAAATATTGTTTCAAGATACAATCAAGGGCTTGCCGTGTGTGAGGGTTACTCAAAACTGTTTTACTATCTTTGTGCATTTAACGGTATCTCTTGCCGTATAGTTGACGGCGATTTTGATACATCGTCAGGCATGCAGTCTGACGCCCACGAGTGGAACTATGTTTTACTTGACGACGGCAGCGGAGAAAGATGGTATCAGGTTGATACTACCTTTGCTTCGCAAAAATCGTATAAGGAAATTGATTTTAATAATTATGATTATTTTCTTTGCGGCACAGAGAATACAAATTTCGGCATTAAAAATCACCAGCAGGCGTATACTGCCCAAAATGCCGTTATTGCACAGCTTTATGATTGGTACAGTGCGGAAAATGCGTCATCATTAAATGATTACACAATTTCTTCGGTCGATTTAACAAATGCGGATACAGACGAAAACACAAAGTTCATCGTTCGCCGCAGAGCGGAGTATTCAGACGGTGTTAAGTATGTTTTCATCCTTCAAAACACTTCGGCAGACAGCGATTCACAGCGCATTATGATTGATGAAAACGGAAAAATTCAATATCAAAATGTTGCGGGATTTGATTATAACGGCAGAGCATCCGAATATACGGCGTTCATTCCGTACCTTGTAAATCGCTCCGGTTCGGATTCTCCGAGCAGGGAATATTCGGCGCAAAATGTTAAGGCAACATCCGCCGGCACATATCCGATTTATATTAACGGTGACAGCGAAAATCACGATTATGTCGTAAATTTCAAAATAACTCCGCTTGATATGTCAGATGTCAGCAACTATGTTTGCCAAATTCAAACAGAAAGCAATTATACAGGCAATGAAATTATGCCACAGATAAAAATTACCGACGGTTACAATAATTCGCTTGAAAACGGCAACGATTATGAACTTGTAATAACAAAAAATTCAACACCCGCTGCAATATGTGATATGGGAACATATGATGTCACCGTTAAATACAAAAATAATTACAGCGGCTCATTTTCGTTTAAATTCACTGTCGGCAAAGCTGATTTGTCGATGCTCAGGATCAGCGGCACAAAAAAATGCAACTATTATCCTCAGCCGATTTTAAGGCAAAAGGACGTTGCGAATATGGACGAATATATCAAGTCCTGTATGCCATATGTTGACATTGGCTCTGTAAGACTTTATTACGGCAAGGACTACAATATAGTCTTGCCTAAAATTGCTTATGAAACGGACTTGACGGCAAAGCTCGTCGCTATCAACGGCAGTCAAAATCTTGTCGGCGGTAAAAGTACAACATTTAAATATCGCATTTCAAAATACGATATTTCGTCACTGAACGGTAAGTATGCCGACAGCAACAGTAAAAATAAGTATTGTTACAACGGCTCTCCTGTTAAGCCTACAAAGTTCGACAATCTTGACAATACGCTTGTGCAGGGCACGGATTATAAAATCGTTTCCTACGCAAACAACACAAAGGTCGGAACCGGTGAGGTTGTGATTGAGGGCATAAACGGATGCACCGGCAGAGCAAAGCTTAAATTTGTTATCAATTCGCCGACAATCAATTATATTAAGCCGACATCTAACAGCAGGGTTGTTTTGTCATCGACAAAATATGTTTATGACGGCAAGGTCAAAAAGCCCTCCGTCACGGTTAAAAACAACAAAAACCAAAAAGTCAATCCGTATTACTATACAGTGTCATATCCAAAGGGTATGAAAAATGTCGGCTCATACACAATAAAAATCACATTCAGAAACGGATATAAGGGCACATTCAGCGTTAAATACACCATCGCCCCCAAAGGCACATCGATTTCGTCGATAAAGGCAAAGTCAAAGGCGTTTTATGTCAAATGGAAAAAGCAGTCCTCGCAAACAACAGGCTATCAAATCCAGTATTCGACCAGCAGTAAATTCAGCGGCGCAAAAACAGTTTCCGTTTCAAAAAATTCGACAACATCGTCTACCGTTAAAAAACTGTCGAAAAAGAAAAAGTATTATGTCCGTGTCAGAACATACAAAAAGGTTGGCAAGGCGTATTACTATTCGTCATGGTCAAAGGCTGTGTCGGTAAAAACAAAATAGTTTATAAAAAGCAAAACAGTCGGGAACACGCTTGTTCCCGACTGTTTTTTATGTTGACTTATTTTATTCAAAGCCGTAAAGCCTTTTTGCATTTTGCGCTGTTATGTTCAATATTTCCTGCGCGTCCGTATTGAGCGCCTCGCCTATTTTTATTGCTATATAGGGAATGTATGACGAATCGTTGCGCTTTCCGCGATACGGCTCGGGCGCAAGATACGGACAATCGGTTTCAAGCACAAGGCGTTCAAGCGGAATTTCCTTAACCACCTCAAGGCTTTTGCGTGCATTCTTGAATGTTGCAACGCCGTTTAAACCGATATACATACCGATTTTGATTATTTCGCGCGCCATTTCCTTTGAGCCGCTGAAACAGTGCACAACGCCCTTCGGTTTCATTTTGCGCAAAATGTGCTCTGTGTCGCCGTGTGCATCTCTGTCATGCACAATAATCGGCATATCAAGCGATTTTGCAAGCTCGATTTGCTTTGTAAAAAACTCGCGCTGTTTTTCTTTTGTTGAACTCATCCAATAATAATCAAGCCCGATTTCGCCTATTGCAACGCATTTTTCGTCAGCGGCTGTTTTTTCGATTTCGTCAATATCGCTCTCGTTGCATCCTTCAAGATTTTCAGGGTGCAAACCTGCGGCGAAATATACAAAATCAAATTTATGCGCCAAAATCTGATTGAATTTTGTGCTGTTTATGTCACATCCGCAACTCACAACATTACAAACGCCTTTGTCCTTAAGCGATTTTAAAAGCGAAAATCTGTCGCTGTCGAATTTATCATCGTCATAGTGCGAGTGCGTGTCAAAAATGTTTTCAAATTTCTGTTCCATAATATTCTCACTTATAAAACTAAAGGGCAGGAAAGATCCTACCCTTCAGAGTTTTGTTATCTGAGTTTTGTTCCGGCAGGAATTGAGTCAACAAATACAACCTTAACATCGTTTTCGTCAACATCTCCTGCAAGGAGCATTCCGTTGCTGACCTCGCCGCAAAGCTTTGCCGGTTTAAGGTTTGCAACAATAATTACGCTCTTGCCGATAAGGTCATCCGGTGCGTACCACGGAGCGATGCCGGATACAATTTGTCTGCCTTCAGCTGTTCCGTCATCAACATGAAGCTTAAGCAGTTTTTTAGCGCGTTTAACAGGTTCGCATTGGGTGATTTTGGCAACGCGAAGTTCAACTTTTGCAAAATCATCAATAGCGATTTGTGCAAGACCTTCAATTTCTTTCGGTTTTGCCGCCTCTTCCTTTTTTGCGGCTTCCTCTTGCTTCTGAGCAATCTCCGCAAGCATTTTTTCAGCATCGATTCTTGCAAAAAGTGCTTGAGCTTCGTTCACTTTTGTTCCGGTTTTGAGCGCGCCGAAAGTTTCCATTGAGTCATAATCCTTAATGTCGCAGTTCATCTGCTCAAAAATTTTTTCTGCTGTTTGCGGCATAAACGGAGTGAGCAAAATTGCAATATATCTGATAGCTTCAAGTAGGTTGTAAAGCACCGTGCCGAGTCTTGCTCTTTGGTTTTCGTCCTTTGCAAGTGCCCACGGCATTGTTTCGTCAATGTATTTGTTTGAACGCTTTGCAAGATTGAGAACAGCTTCAACGGCATCTGCAACTCTGTATGTTTCAAAACATTTTTCAACCTTTTTAACTGTTTCAAGCGCAAATGATTTAAGTTCGTCGTCAACGCTCTCACTGTCGGCAGGTTCTTGAATTATGCCGTCAAAATATTTGTTTTGCATTGCAATCGTTCTGTTTACAAGATTGCCAAATGTGTTTGCAAGGTCGCTGTTGTATCTTTCGATAATTGTCTCATATGTGATTGAACCGTCATTGGCATACGGCATTTCCGATACAAGATAGTATCTTACGGCGTCAACACCGAGCAAATCAACAAGGTCGTCGGCATAAATAACATTGCCGCGTGATTTTGACATTTTGTCCTCGCCGAATAAAAGCCACGGGTGACCGAATACCTGCTTTGGCAACGGTTCTCCGAGAGCCATAAGCATAATCGGCCAATAAATTGTGTGAAATCTGACAATATCTTTGCCGATAATGTGAACATCGGCAGGCCAATATTTTTTGTAAAGGTCGGATGAGCCGTCTGGGTCATATCCCAATGCGGTGATATAGTTTGAAAGTGCATCAATCCAAACATAAATTACATGTTTATCGTCAAATGTAACGGGGATACCCCATTTGAAGCTTGTACGGCTTACGCAAAGGTCCTGAAGTCCGGGCTTAATGAAGTTGTTGAGCATTTCTTTTTTGCGTGCTTCGGGGTAAATGAAGTCTTCGTTGTTTTCGATAAAATCCTCAAGCTGTTTTTGATATTTTGAAAGTTTGAGGAAATATGCCTCCTCCTTGGCAGGTTTAACCTCTCTGCCACAGTCGGGGCACTTGCCGTCAACAAGCTGGCTTTCCGTCCAAAATGACTCGCACGGAGTGCAGTACATTCCCTCGTAATGGCCCTTGTAAATATCTCCCTGTTCATAAAGTTTTTTGAAAATCTTTTGAACCGTTTTTTCGTGATATTCGTCGGTAGTTCTGATGAATTTGTCATAGCTTGTGTTCAAAAGGTCGCAAATCGAGCGGATTTCGCCCGAAACTTTGTCAACATATTCTTTCGGCGTAACGCCTGCGCTTTTTGCATATTCCTCAATCTTTTGACCGTGCTCGTCCGTTCCCGTGAGCATAAATACATCGTATCCCTGCAATCTTTTAAATCTTGCGATTGCGTCGGTTAAAACTATTTCATAGCTGTTGCCGATATGCGGTTTGCGCGATGTGTATGCGATAGCCGTTGTGATATAAAACTTTCCTTTGTCTGCCATTGTTTTTCCTCCTATGAGATTGAATATAGGTTGAATGTGTTTGGCGCGCCGCTTGAATTTGTAAGCGTTTCAACAGCGTCTGCCGTGCTCAAATCAACTTTAACGGAGGCATATTTGTTTCCGTTTTTGTCATATACCGAAAAATATTGATATCCGTCCTCTTTAACAGTTGCGTTTACCTCGTATCCCTTGCCGTAAAAATCGTTGTCGAGAATATCAAGCGCTTGGTTTACTGTAATCGGTGATTTGCTGTCACTGTCTGCCGGGGCGGTTGTTTTTTGTGCTTTTTTCGTTGTTGATTGCTTTTGTGTTGTGCTTGTACTGCTTTGCTCGGTTGAATCTGTGCTTTCAACCGGTGCCGAAGCGGCTGTTGTGCCGTCGCCGCTTGTGCTTTCCGTTGCGGCGGCTTGTGTTGTCGATTGGTTTGTTTCGGCGCTGTCATCCTTATTCGATTTGCATCCCGCAAACGAAAGGCAAATTACAGCCGCCAAAACCAAACTTAATAAAACTCTTGCTTTTTTCATAATCATCTTACAGCAATTTACAGCAATGATGCTGCTCCTTTGTCAAGCATTAATGTTACATCCGTGTGGAACTGAAGAACAGAAGCAGGGCACCACGGCGTTACATTTCCGTCGATAAGCTGCTTAACTGCCTTGGCCTTGTGCTCGCCGAGTGCGATAATGAGTATTCTTTTAGCCTGCATAATCGAGCCGATACCCATTGTTACGGCGTGTGTCGGTACCTCTTCGATAGAATTGAAGAAACGGCTGTTGTCCTGAATAGTGGATTCTTTAAGCGCTACAACATGGCTCCAACGCTGGAATGCGTCGGCAGGCTCGTTAAATGCGATGTGACCGTTTGAGCCGATGCCCAAAAGCTGAATATCAATGCCGCCTGCTTTTTTGATTTTTTCTTCATAATCTTTGCACTCTTGCTCCATATCGTCTGCGTTTCCGTTAAGGAAATTAATGTTTTCCTCGGGAATATTGATATGGTCAAAAAGGTTTTCGTGCATAAATGTGTGATATGAGTTTTTGTCTTTAACATCAAGCTTGCAGTATTCGTCGAGGTTGAATGTTGTTACCTTTGAAAAATCAACTGCGCCCTGCTGATAAAGCTCTGCCATGTGCTTGTAGGGCTTGAGCGGAGTCGAGCCTGTTGCAAGTCCTAAAACAGAATTCGGCTTTTGCAAAACCTGACCGCACATATAATATCCTGCGGCTACTCCGATTTGTTCTTCTGTGTCAAATACCAATACATTCATTTTTCTTCTCCTTAGAATATATAAATCTTTAATAATATGCATTATGTTATTTTATTACCAAATCAATCGGTTGTCAATGCGCTTTTGCGTTTTTTTATTATCGCATCAATAATCAAATATATCACCCAAAAGCCTATTGCGCCCAAAATTGCGCCTGCCGTGTCGATTGTCCAATCTCTCAACTCGCACGATCTGCCGTCAACAAATATTTGATGCACCTCATCACTTGCCGCATAAATTGATGTGCATATCACCGATACGGTCATTGACCGCTTGCCGCGAGTAAAAAGCCATGCAAAGTTCAGCAGCAGGCAAAGCCCCGTGAATTCAAGGCAGTGCGCCGATTTTCTTACTATGAAGTCGGTCACGCCGTTGTCGCCGAAAATGTCCTTTATCCATTGTAAAATGCTGTGGCTCTGTGCCGCGGACTCCGTTGCCGTGCGCGACGAAAAATAAAATATCACCGCCATACAGATAACGCTTAAAATCCAAAATGCGCCTGCCGCTTTTTTATTCTCTTGTTGCATTCACAAAACTGACCCTTCCCGTTCCGGCGTGGAACTGTATTCCGCTTACACCCTTTGCGGCGGCGTAATAACTTGTTTCGTAAAGCATCGGATAAATGTAGTATTTGCCGACAATTTCGTATTGCGCGCTCTTTATGTAGTTTGCGGCGTCCTTTGTGTTTGATGCGCTTTCCGCTTTTGAAATGTATGATTTGAGCTTGTCGCTGTCAAGCGCAGTGACGGAGCTTTTTTCAAATGTTGTCAAAAATGCGCCTGCCGTCGATGATGTTGCCTTGTACGAACAAAATGCAATGTCATAGTCGCCGCTTGCAAATTTTGAGTCAAGCTCGCTGTCCTCAACCGCAGTAATTTTGAATGTAAGCGTGATTTTTTCCTTGCTGCTGTTTTCGGTTATGTTTCCTATTCCGCTTTGAACACCTTGGAGCATTCTTTTTACATAGTTCTGCATCGTCTTTGTTGTTAAAATGTCAACGGTGAAATCGGTGCTTGAAATCGATTTTAAGCCCTCTTTCCAAAGTTCAACACTCTTTTCACTGTCCTGTTTCGGTACATTGTTGCCAATCAAATCAACGGCTTTTTTGCCGCCTATTGTGCAGGAAGAGGGGATTATGTTTGCAGCATCCGTCAAATATTGTTTGCCAGTGTCGTCAAGCCTCGTCAGTCCGAGGCAAAATGCTTTGCGCATTTTGTCATTTTGAAACAGCAGTGTGCTTGTGTTGAATGCAAAGCCCCAAACGGTGTCATTGTATGATGTGTAAGTTACGCCGCTTGATTTCTTGATTTTGTCGCTTTCACTGCCGCTGATAAATGCCGCGTCGTAATATCCGCTCGAAATATTGTCAGCAAGTTTTGCGCTGTCCTCGTCGCTTGCGATTTTAAGCGTCAGCTCCGTTGCTTTTGCCGCCGACGGACCGGTGTATTTATCGTTTCTTTTCAAGAGATATGAACTTTCCAATATTTGGCTTAAATAAAATTGACCGTTAAATAATGTGTATTCGGTTGACAAGCCGTATCTGCCCTTTGTCGCATTAAAAAATTCCTCATTGCACGGCATGGCAACCGCAGTTGTCAGTGTCTGCATAAATGAATCGTCTGCGCTCGCAAGCGTGATTTCAAGCTGATAATTGTTTACAGCCTTGACACCGAGCTTTTCGGAACTCATTTTGCCGTTGTGAATTTTAACGGCGTTTTTTATGCATGCAATACTTGAGAAAAGGGGACATTCGGTTTCCGGTTGCGCCGCTCTGCGCAGTGCAAAAACAAAATCATTTGCCGTGATTTCAGGGTCAAAAACTTTGCCGAGCATTTTCAGTCTGCTGTCTTTAAATTCGCCGTCATCGTCTGTTTCGGTGTCTATGTTCCATTTCATTCCTTTTTTCAATGTGAATGTGTATGTCAGGCCGTCATCGCTTACATTCCAACTGTCTGCCATACCGGAGGTGATTTTGCCGTTGTCATCCATTCTGATTAAGCCCTCAAATGTGTTTTCGATAATCAGAAACTCATCGCTTGTCGACGCAACCTGAGGGTCATAGCTTTTTACATCCGCCGAAAAAGGGTATATAAAATCAATTGTCTTGTTTTTTGAACCGCAACCCGAAAATAAAGTCGCAGTCATGCAAAAGCAAAGGATAATGCTCAGTATTTTAATCGTTTTTTTGTTTTTCATCTTGATTTTGTGCCTCTGTTGTATTTGTTGCTTACTTATTATAACAGACCAAATTATATAAATCAATAAACATATTATGTACATTTTTGTTTGCACTGTCTGTTGTTCGGCAAATTGTAAAAAATATATGGGTTTACATATATTACTATCAGATGATAATGTAATAAAAATATGATACGCACGGAGCAGTAGTACAAAAACTTTTTGCGTTTGTGCAGTATTTACCAAAAAAGTTGTTGACAACGCCTCCCGTTTGTCTTATATTATTACCACGATTAAAATGGAAATTTATGTCCTTATATGCTTTTTTGCGATTTTTTCAGTCACAAAAAATTAACATTTTCACAGCGATTTTTGGCGTTTTTATGCGCTTTGGCGGGTTGATTTTTCAACCGCCGCGCGCTGTGGAAAACAGCTTAACAGTGACAGCCCGATTTCCGATTTTAAAGCGAAAATTCAGTCGAAAGGTAGTGATTACCTCTATGGTAAAAGTGAAGGATGTCCAACTCGGTACAACTACACGAAAAAGCTTTGCCAAAATCAATGAAGTAATGGAAATGCCAAACCTTATTGAAGTGCAAAAAAAGTCTTACCAATGGTTTCTTGATGAAGGATTGAAAGAAGTGTTCCGCGACATCGGCTCAATTACCGATTACACCGGTAACCTTGTTCTCGATTTTATCGACTATTCCATGGATGACGAACCAAAGTATTCTATCGCACAGTGCAAGGCTCGTGATGTAACATACGCAAAACCTCTCAAGGTCAGAGCGCGTCTTCAAAACAAAGAAACAGGCGAGGTTAAGGAAAATACAATCTTTATGGGCGATTTGCCGCTTATGACAGATGCCGGCACATTCGTTATCAACGGTGCCGAAAGATGTATTGTATCTCAACTTGTAAGATCTCCGGGCGTTTATTATCATATGGAGCATGATAAAACCGGTAAGGAATTATATACAAACACCGTTATTCCAAACCGCGGCGCTTGGCTCGAATACGAAACTGATGTAAACGATCTTTTCTATGTTCGTATTGATAAGAACAGAAAGATTTTCATCACAACTTTCCTTCGCGCATTGGGTCTCGGCACCGATGAAGAGATTAGAGATTTCTTCGGCGATGACGAAATGATTGAGGCTACAATCGAAAAGGATATAACTAAAAATCAGGAGGAGGCTCTTCTCGAGGTTTACAAAAAGCTTCGTCCGGGTGAGCCGCCTACACTCGAAACTGCACAGGCTCATCTCGACGGTCTTTTCTTTGACGCTCACAGATATGACCTTTCAAGAGTCGGCAGATACAAATATAACAAAAAGCTCGGTATGTTCGACCGTCTTCACGGTCAGGTGCTCAGCCGTCCCGTTATTTCGCCTCAGGGCGAGCTTCTTGCAGATGCAGGCGAAAAGCTTGACAAAGCAAAGGCTATGGAAATTGAAAATGCAGGTGTTATGTTTGCATATGTTCAATTGGAGTCCGGCAAAGAGGTCAAGGTTGTGTCAAACGGCATGGTTGACATTGATAAGTATGTTGATGTTGACAAAAAAGCTCTTGGCATCAACGAGAAAGTTTCTTATCGTGTTCTTTCCGAAATTATGGAAAAATGCGGCGACGATAAGGAAGCTCTTGAATACGAAATTAAGCTTAAGCACGACGACCTTATCCCTAATCATATTATAGTAGACGATATTTTCGCTACTGTATCATATCTTATTAACCTTGCCAACGGCGTAGGCACAACAGACGATATCGACCATCTCGGCAACCGTCGTATCCGTGCTGTCGGCGAACTTCTTCAAAATCAGTTCCGCATCGGCTTCACAAGAATGGAAAGAGTTATCCGTGAAAGAATGACACTTCAGGCACAGGATGATGAGGACGCAATCACTCCTCAGGCTCTTATCAACATCCGTCCAGTAGTTGCCGCAATCCGCGAGTTCTTCGGTTCATCTCCGCTTTCACAGTTTATGGATCAGAACAACCCGCTTGCAGAGCTTACACACAAAAGGCGTCTTTCAGCCCTCGGTCCCGGCGGTCTTTCAAGAGATCGTGCCGGATTTGAGGTTCGTGATGTTCACTATACTCACTACGGCCGTATGTGTCCTATCGAGACACCCGAAGGTCCTAACATCGGTCTTATCTCTTATCTTGCTTGCTACAGCCGTCTTAACGAATACGGCTTCATCGAAGCTCCTTACCGTAAGGTTGACAAGGAAACAGGCGTTGTTACCGATGAGGTAGTTTATATGACTGCCGACAAGGAGGATGATTTTGTTGTAGCGCAGGCAAACGAGCCGCTCGACGAAGAGGGCAAATTTGCAAATACAAGAGTTACCTGCCGTTACAGAGATGAGTTCCTTACTCTTCCTCCTTCAAGGGTCGATTATATGGATGTATCGCCGAAGATGGTAGTTTCCGTCGCTACGGCAATGATTCCTTTCCTTGAAAACGATGATGCAAACCGTGCTCTTATGGGCGCTAACATGCAGCGTCAGGCAGTTCCGCTTATCAAAACGGAAGCTCCGGTTGTCGGAACTGGTATGGAATACAAGGCAGCATATGACTCGGGTGTTGTTGTTATCGCAAAACGCGGCGGTACAGTTGTTGCTCTTGATGCAGACACTGTTGAAATTAAAACAAAATCCGGCGAAATCGATAAGTATGAGCTTACAAAGTTCTCCGGTTCAAACCAAGGCACATGTATCAACCAAAGACCTATCGTTTCTCTCCATCAAGAGATTAAGGACGGTCAGGTTATCGCAGACGGCCCGGCAACATGCAACGGCGAAATTTCACTCGGTAAAAATGCTCTCATCGGTTTTATGACATGGGAGGGTTACAACTACGAGGACGCTGTTCTTATTAATGAAAAAATCGTTCGCGACGATGTATATACCTCTATCCATATTGTAGAGCATGAGGTTGAGGCTCGTGATACAAAGCTCGGCCCCGAGGAAATCACAAGAGATATTCCTAACATCGGCGACGATGCGCTTAAGGACCTTGACGAGGACGGTGTTATCCGCGTAGGCGCCGAGGTTCGTTCGGGCGATATTCTTGTAGGTAAGGTTACACCGAAGGGCGAAACCGAGCTTACATCGGAGGAAAGACTCCTCCGTGCAATCTTCGGCGAGAAGGCTCGCGAAGTTCGCGACACCTCAATGAAGGTTCCTCACGGCGAATACGGTATTGTTGTTGATGTTAAAACATTTACAAGAAAGAACAGCGACGAGCTCAATCCGGGCGTAAATAAAGTTGTTCGCGTATATATCGCACAAAAGAGAAAAATTCAAGCCGGCGATAAGATGGCAGGCCGTCACGGTAACAAGGGTGTTGTTTCCCGTGTACTTCCTCAAGAGGATATGCCGTTCCTTCCCGACGGCAGACCGCTTGACATTGTTCTTAACCCGTTGGGCGTACCTTCGCGTATGAACATCGGTCAGGTGCTCGAAGTTCACCTCGGCTATGCTGCTATGGCTCTCGGCTGGAAGATGATGACTCCTGTATTCGACGGTGCTCATGAGGATGATATTCGTGAATGCCTCAAACTTGCAGACATCGGATATTATATTGATGAAAACGGCAATAAGATTTATGACGGTAAAGTTCAGCTTACCGACGGCAGAACGGGTGAAAAGTTCGATAACCGTGTAACCGTAGGTTATATGTATTATCTTAAGCTCCACCACCTTGTTGACGATAAGATTCATGCCCGTTCAACAGGACCCTACAGCCTTGTTACTCAGCAGCCTCTCGGCGGTAAGGCACAGTTCGGCGGTCAGCGTTTCGGTGAGATGGAGGTTTGGGCTCTTGAAGCTTACGGCGCAGCCTACACCCTTCAGGAAATCATCACCGTTAAGTCTGATGATGTTGTCGGCCGTGTTAAAACCTATGAGGCAATTGTTAAGGGTGAAAATATTCCGCCTGCAGGAACACCCGAGGCATTCAAGGTTCTCTTTAAAGAGCTTCAGGCTCTCGGCCTTGATACTACTCTTTATGACAAGCAGGGCAATGAGGTTGAACTCAAGCAGGATCTTGACGACGACGGAATTCAGCCTATTGACGAAAAAGCATTCACAACAGTAAACGATTTCGAGGGTCAGGAAGGCTACGGAGTTGTAAACTCGGAAGGTGAATCGCAGGAAGCAGATCAGAATGACAGTGATTCAAGCAGTATTTTCGCCGATTTCGCAGAGGCTTTTGCCACTAACGAAGACGACGATTACAGCGAAGAAGAATAATAACCGTCAATCCGATTAACTTACCAAACTATAAAGATAAAGGAGTGCTTCCATATGGATAATAATTCAACAAACGAATTCAGTTCGATTAAAATAGGCCTTGCATCTCCCGAGCGTATCCGTGAGTGGTCATACGGCGAGGTAACAAAGCCTGAAACAATAAATTACAGAACTCTTAAACCGGAACGCGACGGCCTTTTCTGCGAAAGAATTTTCGGCCCTATGAAAGACTGGGAATGTCATTGCGGCAAGTATAAAAGAGTTCGCTATAAGGGCAAGGTTTGCGAGCGTTGCGGCGTTGAAATCACAAGAGCAAAAGTTCGTCGTGAGCGTATGGGTCACATCGAACTTGCTGCCCCGGTATCACACATTTGGTATTTCAAGGGAATCCCGAGCCGTTTGGGTCTTGTTCTTGACATCAGCCCGAGATACCTTGAAAAGGTGCTTTATTTCGCACTTTACATTGTAACCGACCCGGGTGATACACCGCTTGAGAAAATGCAGATTCTCAACGAAAAGGAATACGCAGAAATGCGTGAAAGATATGAGGATGACTTTGAGGCAGGAATGGGTGCAGAGGCTATCAAAAAGCTTCTCCAAGATATTGATATTCCTACTTTGAGAGATGAACTCACTGCAGAGCTTGAAGACGCAACCGGTCAAAAGAGAGTTAAGCTTCTCAAAAGACTTGATGTTGTAGATGCTTTCTACAACAGCGGAAATAAGCTTGAATGGATGATTCTCGATGTTATCCCGGTTATCCCGCCCGATATCAGACCTATGGTTCAGCTTGACGGCGGCAGATTCGCAACATCGGATCTTAACGATTTATACAGAAGAGTTATCAACCGTAACAATCGTCTTAAGAGACTTCTTGAACTTCACGCTCCAGACATCATTGTCAGAAACGAAAAGAGAATGCTTCAGGAATCGGTTGATGCCCTTATTGATAACGGCAGACGCGGCAGACCGGTTACCGGTCCTAACAACAGACCGCTCAAATCACTTTCGGATATGCTTAAAGGTAAGCAGGGTCGTTTCCGTCAAAACCTTCTCGGTAAGCGTGTTGACTACTCCGGCCGTTCGGTTATCGTAGTTGGTCCGGAACTTAAAATGTACCAGTGCGGTTTGCCTAAGGAAATGGCAATCGAACTTTTCAAGCCGTTCGTTATGAAACGCCTTGTTGAAACAAATGTTGTTTCAAATATTAAAGCAGCAAGAAAAATGGTTGAAAAGGCTGCAAGACCCGAGGTATGGGATGCTCTTGAGGTTGTAATCAAGGATCATCCGGTTATGTTAAACCGTGCTCCCACGCTTCACAGACTCGGTATTCAGGCATTTGAGCCTGTTCTTGTAGAGGGCAGAGCAATCAAACTTCATCCGCTTGCATGTACAGCGTTTAATGCGGACTTTGACGGTGACCAGATGGCTGTCCATGTTCCGCTTTCGGCTGAGGCTCAGGCAGAGGCAAGAATGCTTATGCTTGCCGCAAACAACCTTCTTAAACCTGCCGACGGTAAACCGGTTGCGGTTCCTACACAGGATATGATTATCGGTTCGTACTATCTTACGATGCTTAAGGACGGCGAGGCAGGTTGCCCGACAGTTGAAAAGGATGCCGAGGGCAATGAATATACAAAATATAATATTTATCGCGACACAGATGAAGCTATGATGGCTTATCAGCAAGGAGAACTCGGACTTCATTCCGAATGTCTCATCCGTTTCTCAAAAGAAAAAGACGGCGAGACCGTTTCGAAACTTGTTAAAACAACAATCGGTCGAGTAATCTTCAACAGACCTATCCCGCAGGATCTCGGTTTTGTTGACAGAACAAACCCCGATAACGAGTTTGAACTTGAAGTTTCATTCGTAGTTAAGAAAAAGCAACTCGGTCAAATTGTTGATAAATGCATTCGTGCTCACGGCATTGCAGTTGCATCAAGAGTGCTTGACGAAATCAAAGCACAGGGTTATAAATATTCCACAATTTCAGGTACAACAGTAGCCGTTATCGACGCCCTTATCCCTGAAAAGAAGAAAGAATATCTTGCCGAGGCAGAGGCTAAAGTTGATGAAATCACAAACCACTACAACTTCGGTGAAATGACAAATGACGAGCGTGCTGAGGCAGTTATTAAGGCTTGGGAGGAATGTACCAATAAGGTTTCCGACGAGCTCACTTCAAATTTTGACGGTACTCACAACCCTATTCACATGATGGTAGATTCGGGTGCCCGCGGTAGTACATCACAGCTTCGTCAGCTTGCCGGTATGAGAGGTCTTATCGCCAATACATCGGGTAAAACAATCGAGGTTCCGATTCGTGCAAACTACCGTGAAGGTCTTAACATTTTGGAATACTTCATTTCGTCCCGTGGTGCCCGTAAAGGTCTTACCGATACGGCTCTTCGTACAGCCGACTCGGGTTACCTTACCCGTCGTCTTGTAGATGTATCACAGGATGTTATCATCCGTGACACAGATTGTAAGTGCCACGACGGTATCGATGTTTATGCTGTTATGGATGGCAACCGTGTTCTTGAATCGCTTGAAGAAAGACTTGTCGGCAGATTCCTTGTTGACCCGGTAGTTGACCCCGAAACAGGCGAAGTCATTATGGATACAGACAGAATGATGAACGAGCAGGATGCAAAGCGCATTGTTGACGCAGGATATACCCATATTAAAATCCGTTCGCTTATCACCTGTAAGTCACGCCACGGCGTTTGCCGCAAGTGTTACGGTTCAAACCTTGCATTCAACGAGCCTGTTCAGGTCGGTGAGGCAGTAGGCATTATCGCAGCACAGTCAATCGGTGAGCCGGGTACACAGCTTACAATGAGAACATTCCACACCGGCGGTGTTGCCGGCGG
The DNA here is from genome assembly GCA_963630035.1 of Mediterraneibacter torques. Lineage (GTDB taxonomy): Bacteria > Bacillota > Clostridia > Oscillospirales > Acutalibacteraceae > Eubacterium_R. Next base: position 1,682 of record CAVGLE010000006.1, on the reverse strand, counting down.
CGAAGACATCACTCAGGGTCTTCCGAGAGTTGAGGAATTGTTTGAGGCAAGAAAGCCGAAAACGCTTGCTATTCTCAGTGAGATTGACGGTGAAGTCAGATTTGAGGAAATCAAGAAGAGCCGCCATGTTGTTGTATTCAACAGCGAAACAGGCGACGAGAAGAAATATCTCATTCCTTACGGCGCTCACCTTACACCTCAAATTGTTGAGGGTGCTCATATCGAAAAGGGTACGGAAATCACAGTAGGTTCAAAGAATCCTCACGATGTTCTTGCTATTCTCGGTAAAGAGGCTGTTTATAACTACCTTATTAAGGAAGTTCAGTTTGCATACCGTACACAGGGTGTTGACATCAACGATAAGCACATTGAAGTTATCGTTCGTCAAATGCTTAAGAAATGCACGGTTGACGATGCAGGCGATACCGATCTTATCGCAGGCACAATGGTTGATGTTTCAGCTGTTGACGAGGCAAACGATATTATCGACGAAAGAATTGCAGCAGGAGAAGAGGGACTTAAGCACGCAACTTATATCCCGATTCTTATGGGTATTACAAAGGCATCTCTTGCAACCGATTCATTCCTTTCAGCCGCATCATTCCAGGAAACAACAAGAGTTCTTACAGACGCGGCAATCAAGGGTAAGAGCGATCCGCTTCTCGGACTTAAGGAAAATGTTCTTATCGGTAAGCTTATCCCTGCCGGAACAGGTATGGATGTTTTTAGAGATGTTGATGTTGTTCCGAGTTATTTCAGCGCAGAAGGTTCAGACGATATTTTGAACCTTGAACAGCTTCAGGAACTTTTGACAAGCAATATGGCTCAAACTTCTGATAATGATGAGGAAAATAACGCAGACGAAAATTAATTTTTGCGCTTCTGATTTTTCTTGACATAGCGTTGATTAAATGATATAATACGCAATTGTGTGCAGATGAATTGTTTATTTTAACAAAATTTGCGCAAAATATTTGTTCAAATCGCTGATGGAGTGTGGCTTTCCGCACTCCTCGGCGTGCGTATATATAATGTATTAGAATATTTAATGCATTATATATGCGCATGTCGCATAAATAAACGAAAGGAGAATAGACTATTGCCTACCTTTAACCAATTAGTTAGAACCGGACGCAAGTCCCAAGAGAAAAAGGCTAAAGCACCTGCTCTCTTAAAGAGTCTTAACACAAAGAAGAACGTTATGAACGATAACGCTTCTCCTCAAAAGCGCGGCGTTTGCACAGCAGTAAAAACAGCTACACCGAAAAAGCCTAACTCGGCACTTCGTAAAATTGCCAGAGTTCGTCTTACAAACGGTATGGAAGTTTCTGCTTACATCCCGGGCGTAGGTCACAACCTTCAGGAGCACTCCGTTGTTATGGTTCGTGGCGGCCGTGTTAAGGATTTACCCGGTGTTCGTTACCACATCATCCGCGGCACACTTGATACACAGGGTGTTACAGGCAGAATGCAGAGCCGTTCAAAGTACGGCGCAAAGAAGCCAAAGGCTAAGAAGTAATTCAGCCGTATTTATCTAAGGAACAACAATAGTTTATTTATCATATAGATTATATAGGCTTTTTGTTGGCTCCACGGAAAAACCGAGTACCTATGAACTCATTAAAAATTATGAAGGAGGGAAGCGAAGATGCCAAGAAGAGGCCAAATCGCTAAGCGTGATG
>CAVGLE010000005.1:0-39792 GCA_963630035.1 Mediterraneibacter torques | reverse complement strand
CTCTTGTTTTGTGTAAAATTAATCTTTATTTTTGCTGATGATGTTAATGTAAACTTATACCAATCATCATCATTTCCATCTGTACATACACCATAGCGAGTAGTTCCGAATGTCATAGGATCAGCTGTTGAATAATCGTCGTTAAACTCTGTTTCCCAATTTGAAGTGTAAGTACATTTTGGTGTTATAGAATATTGCACTCCTGAAGCAGAGCTGCTACAGCTTGCCTTTACAAAATATGTACCTGCCGGAAGTCCCAATGACGGAAAAGTATATGAACCATCATAACGATAAATATACTTATAATCTAATGTTGAATAATTTCCGTTACCCTCATATTTATAAATACGAACACACCAATAACCGTCACTGTCTGCACGGTTAATTGAAAAATTGACATCTACTTTCGCAGGGGAATCAAGTGTAAATTTGTACCAATCATAATCACTGCCACCTGTGCAAACTCCGTAAATTGTTGAGTTTATGGGAACATAATCGGCTGTCGAATAATCGTCATTGTCCTCACTCTCATAATATGTATTCGCATAGGCTGAAAGGTCTATGCCGGCGGTTATGCCGATAAGCATAACGAGTGATAAAAATGCGCTGAAAATTCTTTTCATAAAAAATCCTCCTAAGTGTTTTTCTACATTTTACACCACTTGTAGTGTAAAGTCAATACACTACATTTAGTGTATTGTAAAATAACTTTCATATAATAGATATGGGAGAGAATTATGAAAAGCTATGTTGAAATAATAAGGGATTTGCGCGAGGACAGCGACAAAACGCAAAAAGAAGTGGCAGACTATTTGGGCACAACCCAACAGGTTTATTCCCGATACGAGAAGGGCGAAAACGAAATGCCCGTTCGTCATATAATATCGCTTTGCAAATATTATAATGTGAGCGCCGATTATATTTTGGGTTTGAGCGAAAGCAAGCGATAGCACAAGACGACCGCAGGTTATCCTTGGTGATTAAACAATAGTGACATAGAAAAAAAAGCGCGTTGATGGAATACAGTATCAACGCGCTTTATATTATTTTGTTTTATTCGTTAATCAATACCTTTTCGATTGCGCCGTAATAGATATAGTGGAAATCGTTTTGAGGATATTGAGCAGGAATGATTGATTTGTCAATAAACTGCTCGGGCTTGAACTCGCCCTTTGCAACCTTGCGGCAAACAAGGACAAGTTTTGCCTCTTTGAAATAAGGCGCCTTTTCGTCAAAAACAGGTGTGATGCCTGCTTCTTTTGCCTTGTCGGTATCTCTGCCGCTTTTTGAGCCGCAAACGCCGTGAATCTGTTTTTTAAGCTCCGGCGGATAAACGCTGATTGTAAAATAATCCTGCTCTTCAAGATATTTAACGGTGTATCTTTGAGGGCGGATATAAATTGTAGCCATATCCTGCGCCCAAAGTTCGCCGACAGCGCCCCAAGAAACAGTCATCGGATTAAAGCCGTTTTTATCGCCTGCCGTAACAAGTGCCCATTGATTTTTGAGCAAATCAACAACATTTTCCTTAACATCGGTAAAATCAATTTCTTTAAACATAATAGTTCACCTCTAATAATAGTATTTATATTACATCAAAATTATGCAAAAACTGCCCGGTTACCCGAGCAGCTTAAAAAATCTACCAAAATTATTTGATAATTGAAGTGCCTGTCATTTCCTCGGGCTGCGGCAGATTCATTACTTTAAGCATTGTCGGAACAATGTCGGAAAGTTTGCCGCCCTCACGAAGCTCAACATTATCGCCGCAGTTGACACAAATAAACGGAACTTTGTTTGTTGTGTGAGCGGTGAACGGTGAGCCGTCCGGCTCTTCCATTTGATCGGCGTTGCCGTGGTCTGCGGTTACGAAAAGTGTGCCGCCGTTGTCCATAACAGCGTCATAAAGCGAGCCTACGCACTCGTCAACAGTTTCAACAGCCTTTACAGCCGCATCAAACACGCCTGTGTGGCCGACCATATCGCAGTTTGCAAAGTTTACGATTACTACATCGTATTTGCCCGATCTTACTGCCTCGTTAAGTTTTTCCGAAACCTTGTATGCGCTCATCTCGGGCTGTAAATCATATGTTGCAACCTTCGGTGATGGGATAAGGATTCTGTCCTCGCCCTCATTGACAGCCTCAACGCCGCCGTTGAAGAAGAATGTTACATGGGCATATTTTTCTGTTTCAGCGATACGAAGCTGTGTCATACCGAGCTTTGCAAGATATTCGCCGAATGTGTTTTTGAGCACCTGCGGCTTGAATGCAACATCAACATTAGGCATTGTTGCGTCATATTGTGTCATGCAAACATAGTGAACATTGAGTCTTGTTCTCTCAAAGCCCTTAAAATCATCGTCAACAAATGTTCTTGTGATTTCTCTTGCTCTGTCGGGGCGGAAGTTGAAGCAAACAACGCTGTCGCCGTCTGAAATTCTGCCCTCGTTTTCAAGGCAAACAGTCGGGAGAATGAACTCGTCGGTGAGGTTTTTGCCGTCGCCGTCGATTGTTTCGTATGATTTTTCAATAGCGGCAACCGGGTCGGTTGTTTGGATGCCCTCGCCGAAAACGAGCGCGTCATATGCCTTTTTAACTCTGTCCCAGTTGTTATCTCTGTCCATAGCGTAGTAACGGCCTACAACAGTGGCAACCTTACCAATTCCGATTTCTTTTGTCTTTTCGATTGCCTCGGCAACATAATCCTTGCCCGAGGTCGGCGGAACATCTCTGCCGTCCATAATGCAATGGATATATACCTTTTCAAGCCCCATTTTCTTTGCAAGTTCAATCAAAGCCCAGAGGTGAGTGTTGTGCGAGTGAACGCCGCCGTCGCTCATAAGACCCATAAGGTGAAGCGCGCCGTTGTTGTCAATAGCGCTTTGAACAGCAGTCTTGAGAGCGTCGTTCTCGAAAAAGTCGCCGTCCTGAATTGATTTTGTGATTCTTGTAAGCTCCTGATAAACTACTCTGCCGGCGCCCATATTTGTATGACCTACCTCGGAGTTGCCCATCTGACCGTCGGGCAAACCTACATCAAGTCCCGACGCGCCGATATATGTGTATGGATATTCAGCCATAAGTTTGTCAAGATTAGGCTTTTTAGCGGCTGAAACAGCATTGCCGAAATCTGACGGATTGTGACCGCAACCATCCATAATACAAAGTACATTAGTCTTTTTCATTATATATTTGTCCTCCAAAACAAATGGGCAGGAAATTTCCCACCCATAATTGCATTATTTAGAAGCAGCTTTAACGATAACTGCAAAATCCTCTGCCTTGAGTGATGCGCCGCCGATAAGACCGCCGTCAACATTTACCTTTGAAACAAGCTCTTCGGCATTTTTAGCGTTCATTGAACCGCCGTACTGAATTGTTACAGATTCGGCAGCATCTGCACCGTAAGCCTCGGAAATAGCCGCACGAACATAGCCGTTGCCCTCATCAGCCTGATCGGCAGTAGCAGTAACACCTGTACCGATAGCCCAAACAGGCTCATAAGCGATAATAACATCCTTAAGTTGGTCAGCAGTTACATTTGTAAGAGCCATTTTTGTTTGATACTTTAACAAGGTTTCTGTGTAACCGAGTTCTCTTTGCTCAAGAGTTTCGCCAACGCAAATGATTGGCTTAAGACCCTTTTCAAGAGCCTTGAGTGTGCGAAGATTAACGGTTTGGTCTGTTTCGCCGAAATATGTTCTTCTTTCGCTGTGGCCGATTACAACATATTCAACGCCAAGCTCGAGGAGCATATCAGCCGCAACCTCGCCTGTGAAAGCGCCGCTGTCCTTAAAGTGAACATTCTCGGCACCGATTTTAATGTTTGAGCCTTTAGCGGCTTCAACTGCTGCCGGAATATCAACAAAAGGAACGCAAAGCACAACGCCGCAATCGACATCTGCTACAAGCGGCTTCATTGCATTAATAAGCTCTGTTGTTTGTGCAGGAGTTTTATTCATTTTCCAGTTACCTGCGATAACTGCTTTTCTCAAATTCTTATTCATTATATTTACCTCTTTTAAAAAGAATATTTAACAAAATCAGTCTTTATCCTGAAGAGCTGCGATACCCGGAAGCTCCTTGCCCTCGAGGAATTCAAGAGATGCGCCGCCGCCTGTTGAAATGTGGCTCATCTTGTCTGCAAAGCCAAGTTTTGTAACAGCTGCAACAGAGTCGCCGCCGCCGATGATTGAGATTGCGCCCGAGTCTGCAACTGCCTTTGCAACGGCAACGGTACCGTCTTCAAAATTCTTCCACTCGGAAACGCCCATAGGACCGTTCCAAATTACAGTGCCTGCGCCTTTGATAGCGTCAGTAAAGAGCTTTTGTGATTCCGGACCGATGTCAAGACCCATCCAGCCGTCAGGAATTTCGTCCGAATTAACGATTTGTGACTCGGTGTTTTCGTCATACTCCTTGCCAACCTTGTTATCAACAGGGATAAGGAATTTAACGCCCTTTTCCTTTGCATCAGCCATCATCTGACCTGCCTTTTCAACCCAATCCTCTTCAAGAAGAGAAGTACCGATTGAATGACCGAGATATTTCATAAATGTGTAAGCCATACCGCCGCCGATAATAATTGTGTCGCACTTATCGAGAAGGTTTGAAATTACGCCGATTTTATCGGAAACCTTTGCGCCGCCGAGAATAGCAACAAGCGGTCTTTTAGGATCTGCAAGAGCACCGCCCATAAACTTGATTTCCTTTTGAATGAGGAAACCGCAAACAGCCGGAAGATATGCGGCAACGCCTGTTGTTGAGCAATGTGCTCTGTGTGCCGTGCCGAATGCGTCATTTACAAAAATATCTGCGAGAGAAGCAAGCTCCTTTGAGAAAGCCTCCTCGTTCTTTGTTTCTTCTTTTCTGTAGCGAACATTTTCAAGGAGCATTACATCGCCGTCCTTGAGTTCTGCCGCCATAGCCTTTGCATTTGCGCCAACAACTTCGGGATCCTCTGCAAGCTTAACCTCTTGACCGAGATACTCGGAAAGTTTAGCCGCAACCGGAGCAAGTGAAAACTCGGGCTTGTATTCTCCCTTAGGTCTGCCGAGGTGTGAGCAAAGGATAACCTTTGCACCGTGGTCCTTCAAATATTTGATTGTCGGAAGAGCGGCTACGATTCTCTTGTCGTTTGTGATTTCGCCGTCCTTAAGCGGAACATTGAAATCGCAACGGGCAAGGACTCTTTTGCCTTTAACATCAATGTCTTCAATAGTCTTTTTATTTAATGCATCCATTGTTATAACCTCTCTTTGATAGATTTTTATGAATTTGGGGCTGATTAAAAATCGCCCTATGCATACATTTTTATTATATATGATTGTTAATAATAAATCAATATATATTTTTTCCTATTTATTGCCAAATTTCCCTTGAATTTCTGTGATTTAAGTATATAATAGCGGTTAAGTTTATCAACGCAAATTCAAATTCAGCGGATATACAGTCAAAAATAACCCGTCGACATACGGGACAAGCGGATTATTTCGGCTTATCGAGGTAGAAAAATGAGAAAAAATGATATGCTCACCGACAATCCCATAAAGACGATCGTGCTTTTTTCGTTGCCGATAATGCTTTCATCGCTTTTGCAATATAACTATACACTTGTCGATAATATAATAGTCGGCAGATATGTAAGCACAGATGCGCTCGCCGCTGTCGGAAATGTCGGGCCTATAAGTTCGTTTATAATCGGTGCGGCGTTCGGACTGACGGGCGGATTCACAATCCCCGTTGCGCACGCATTCGGCGCAGGCGACAAACGCAAACTGTCGCACTATGCGGGCAACAGCATCACAGTTTCGGCAATTCTCGGCATTGCGATTATTGTTGTTGCGCACCTTTTGACAAGGCCGCTTTTAAAGGCAATCGGCACCCCGAGCGAAATCATCGACCTTTCGGCGGCATATATGAATATTCTTTATTTCGGCGTTCCGTTTCAAATGCTTTCAAACAATTTCACCGCGATTTCAAGAGCCGTCGGAGAAAGCAAAAAACCGTTGTATTTCTTTATAATCAGCGTTGTTGTCAATTTCATTCTCGATTTGCTGTTTGTCAAAAACTTCAAATGGGGCGTTGAGGGCGCCGCGTGGGCAACGCTTATTGCCGACGCCGTAGCCGCGCTTTTAACAGGCATTTATGTCATCAAATACAACAAGGATGTCGAAATCAAAAAAAGCGACTTAAAGCCGAATATGGCAACGGCTTGGGAGCAAATCAAGCTCGGCATCCCCGTTTCGCTCCAATTCACAATCACATCAATCGGCTCAATGTGCCTTCAAAGTGCAGTCAATTCTTTCGGTGCAAATGTAATTGCAGGCTTCACCGCCGCAGGCAGAGTTGAAAATCTGACCAACATACCCATGTCGGGACTCGGCGTTGCAACGCAGACATTCGTCGGTCAAAACTACGGCGCACAAAACTACGAGCGAATCACAAAATCGGTTAAAAAAATATTCATCGCCGATATTATCGTGTCGGTTATTATGAGCTTGACTCTGTATTTAATCGGCTTGCCGACCGTTTCGCTGTTTATGACGGAGCCGAATGCCGCAATTACGGCGGCGGCAAAGCAATATATCATCGCCACGGCAGAGTGCTACAGCCTTGTTGCGATTTTGTTTGTTTTGCGAAACACCTTGCAGGGTCTCGGCTTTACATATGCAAATATGATTGCAGGTGCAGGCGAACTTTTCGGCAGACTTGCGGTGGCATTTATTTTCACTGAAATAATCGGATTTAACGCCGTTTGCTATGCCGCTCCTGCCGCATGGTTGCTCGCAGATATTCCGCTTGCGATAATTTATATTTCAAAGCACAAAAAATTCAAAACCCTCGCCGCCGAGCAAAAGGCAAATGTATTGCGGCACAGTGCGAAATAAAACAATCGGTTTAAGGATTTAAGCATTTCGAATTTCATTCATCGGATTATAAAAATATGCCAATACTCGCGTATTGGCATATTTTTATCAGATAACGCTAATCATCTAAAATATCTATGTTGTCATAAACAGGGTTTACTCCTGCCTTGCGTGTCATTTTTTCGTATGTAAAATGGTTGAAAACGGCAATCACCCTGCCGACGCCGATAACGGCAAGCACTGTGCCGAGCCCGATAACAGCCAAAAAGGCATTCAGCCTTGTATCGGCAATTTTTGAATAAAACACGATTGTGAGGACAGTCGAAATTGTGACCATAAACACATCGACGCAGTTTTTTGTGAAACCGACGGGCTTTTTGATTGTGTCGGCAACTGCCTGAACTACACCGTCGCCGGGATTTGGCACAATGCGCATATTCAGCGACATTGCCGCGCCGACTCCGGTGAGAATAATTGCGATAATCAAAACAAAAATCCTAAATGCCATGCTTCCCTGCCACTGTCCTTTGTAAACAACATCAAGTTGTGGAATATAATCGGCAAAAAGATTGATAAATCGAGTAAAAACAATGCTGACAACTATTTGCAATGCGTCATAAACAAACACCTTTTTTTGCGATTTTTTGATTGCGTGGAGCACAAATTCAATCACAACCAAAACACTGTAAAGCACAAGAGTTGTATTTCCGATTTTTGTATTTAAAATCAGCGAAAATGTGTAGGCAACCGAGATAATCGGCGAAACGCCCAAGCCCACTTTTGTGTTTAATGTAATTCCGAGTGCAAGCAAAATAAAGCTGAAAATATACATTACCCATCTGAAAATCAATTTTTTATTCTTCATAATCACACTTCTTTTTTATATTTCAAAAAAATATTATACCACCGACGGCAAAAAGTTTCAAATAAAGTTTGAAAACATTAAAACGGACCGAGTTTTTGGAGCACACTGCATAAGGAAGTAATCGGTTTAAGCTTCCTGAATTTTGCCGGTGCACTATTAAAAAATGCCAATACTTGCGTATCGGCATTTTTTGTTATTCATAAATATATTCAACCGTTTTAATCGGCTTGCCGTTTTTGTAATATGTGCGCGGCACACGGCGTGCAACACGGCACGGCAATTCATAATTGAATGAATGAGCCGCCTCGCTGACCTCTTCCATCGTCAGCTCCGCATCGCCCTGTTTGCCTATGAGCACAACCTCGTCATCAATATTAACGCCGTCAATATCGGTTATATCAACCATAAACTGGTCCATACAAACTCTGCCGACAATCGGAGCATATTTGCCGTCGATAATAACCCTGCCCTTGTTTGAGAGCGCACGCGGATAGCCATCGGCATAACCGACCGGAATTGTGGCAATAACTCTTTCGCTCGGGGTGACATATGTTCCGCCGTATGATATTTCTCTGCCCTTTTCGAGCGTTTTGATATACGAAATACTTGCGCACCATGACATAACGGGTTTAATATCGAGAAGCGATTTGTCAACATCCTCCGACGGATAAAGTCCGTAGGCGATAATTCCCATGCGGCACATATCGAGTTTTTCGTCAAAATTCATAATTCCTGCGCTGTTGTTAATGTGCTTAATCGGGATTTGAACTCCCCTTTCATCAAGCATTTTAACAAAAGCGTTGAATCTGTCGCGCTGTGCAATTGCTTTGTTGAGATTTTTTTCGTCAGCCGTTGCGAAATGCGAAAACAAGCCCTCTGCTTCGATACCCGGCAGTTTGACAATATCGGCGCAAATATCGGCGCTTTTCTCGTCGGGCTGAAAACCTATGCGACTCATACCTGTATCGAGCGCGAAATGAAACGGCACAGTTTTGCCCTGCTTAACAGCCTCGGCGGAAAGTGCCTGCGCGTCGGAATAAATAAAAATCGGAACTCTTATATCATATTTTACAACAGTCTCAAAATCGTCGGGTAAAACTCTGCCCAAAACCAAAAGAGGTGTTTTGATGCCTGCGTGCTTAAGCTCGACAGCCTCCTCAATGCATGCAACGCCGAAAAAGTCGCACTTATCCTCAAGAAAGCGCGCAACCTCAACAGCACCGTGACCGTAAGCGTCGGCCTTGATAACGGCAAGAAGCTTAACATTGCCGGGGAGCTTTGATTTTGTATTATTTACATTATATTCAAGCGCATCCAAATCTATTTTTGCCTGAGTTCTGTAACGCATCATTTCACCTCAAATAAAACAAAAAGACAAGGTAACAAGGGTATGCCGACTGCGCACCTCATTACCTTGTCATATTTTAATACTATGCGGCAAAAAAGTAAATAGTTTTTGCCATTTTAATATTATTTATTTTTCTTTGAAAAAAGACGGAAAACAAACCTTGCGATTTCCGAAAGAACAATTACACTGAATGCGATTGCAAACAGTTTGAGCCAAAGCGTTAATTCAAGCGGAACAGTGCCGAAAAATGCGCCGGCAAACTGAATAATAAGCACCTGCAAAACAAATGTTACGCCTACAATGAGTAGCATGAGTTTGTTTTTAAACAAATGCTTGAATATGCTTTCGCTGTGAAGCTCGCGGCAGTTGAACGCATTGAAGAGTTGGAACAAAACAAACATTGTAAACAAAACCGTTGTCATTTGCTCCTGCTCAACATTCAGGAAATTGAAAATATACTGCGCAAGGAAAACTATCGAAACATAAACGCCCGTAACTACAATTCGCGCAAACATTGATTTTGAAATAATGTTTTCGCCGCGCTTTGTAGGCTTGCGGCTCATCAAATCGGCATAATTCGGTTCAAGTCCGAGGGTGAGTGCCGGCGGACCGTCCATAATAATGTTAATCCACAAAAGCTGAAGTGCCGTAAACGGTGCTTTAAGTCCTGCAAGGATTGAAACAAACACTACTATAACCGAGGCGATGTTTACGGTAAGCTGAAAGCTGATGAAGCGCTTGAAGTTTTCATAAATATTTCTGCCCCATTCAATCGCCTTGACAATTGTTGCAAAAGAATCGTCAAGCAAAACAATGTCGCTTGCCTCTTTTGAAACCTCGGTGCCCGAAATACCCATGGCAACGCCGACATCGGCATTTTTGAGAGCCGGAGCGTCATTGATTCCGTCGCCTGTTACGGCAACTACATTGCCTGCGTTTTTAAGGAGCTTAACCACACGCATTTTAACGGTAGGCGTACTGCGCGCAATAACGCTGATTTTCGGGAGCATTTCCAAAAGTTCCCCGTCGCTCATTTGAGCAATATCGTTTGCCTCAACTGCAACCTCGCCGTGGTCGAGAAGATGAAGCTCGTTTGCGATTGCAGAGGCGGTGATGATATTGTCGCCGGTAAGAATTTTAAGCGCAACGCCTGCGCTTTTGCACTGCTTAACAGCGTCATAAACATCAACACGAAGCGGATCGGAAATTGCTACAAATCCGTCGAAAATCATATCGCTTTCAAGCTCGCTGTGTAGAATTTCGTCGGCAAAATCATGCATTTGCGAAATTTCCTTGTGTGCAAATGCGATAACACGCATTGCCTTTTCCTCGGCGGAGGTGATATATGAATTGATTTTTTCGAGTTCGGTGTCATCAAGGGCACACATTTTGAGCAAACATTCGGGACTGCCCTTAACATACGAAACAATCCTGCCGTCAACATTTGAAATTGTTGTCATATGCTTAAGTTCGGACGAAAACGGAAACGCCTGCAAAACCTTGTGGTCATTGCGCTCGTCCTCATACGATTTGCCGCTTTTTTCGCGCTGTACGGAGCTTTCGTAAAAATTGAGCATTGCGCACTCGCTCGGGTTGCCGATAAACGCTCCGTCCTCGGCAATATCCGCCGTGGTATTAAGGCAAATATTGTGAATAAGCCATTCGTTATTAAGTGATTCCGTGTCTGCATGATACTCGCCGTCGTAATATGCACCGACTGTCATTTTATTTTCGGTCAATGTTCCCGTTTTGTCGGAGCAAATGACATTGATGCAGCCGATTGTTTCGGAGGCAATCATCTTTTTAACAAGCGCATTTTGCTTTGAAAGTTTAATAATGTTAAGCGAAAGCGAAACGGCGACAATCGTCGGCAATCCCTCGGGAACTGCGGCAACGATGAGGACGATACTTGTTACAAAAGCCTCCATAACATCCTCAAGGACAAGTCCGCCGTGCATTGCAAATGAAATAAGCTGTGAAATAAACACTATAGACGCGGCAATGATACCCAAAACGGTAATCATTTTGCCGAGCCTTGCGAGTTTTTCCTGAAGAGGTGTGTTTGTTTTTTCGACTGCGCCAAGCTCTTTGGCAAGTTTGCCGAACTCCGACGAGTCGCCGACAGCCGTTACTATCATTTTACAATGGCCACCGGTAATATATGTGCCGTTGTATAGCATATTTACACGCTCGGCAAGCGGCGTTTTTTCGTCTGTAATCTCTGCGTCCGCGTTTTTTGACGCCGGCTCGCTTTCACCTGTCAGCGCAGATTCGTTTGCCGAAAGCTCGGTGCTTTCAAGCAGTCTGCCGTCGGCAGGCACTTTGTCACCCGTAGCGAGCAAAACAATATCGCCGACAACGAGCTGATGCTGTTCAATCATCATAACCTTGCCGTCGCGAATAACTTTGACGGTCATATTGTCGCTGATTTTTGACAGTGCCTCAAACGCCTTTGCGCTTTTGCCTTCCATAACAACGCTGATGACAACGGACAATGCGATTGCAACGAAAACGCCGACACATTCAAGATAATCCGCCTCGCCGCCGGTTGCACCGCGAATGATGTTGACAACAAGAGCAATAATTCCTGCCGCGATAAGCATAAGCAGCATCGGCTCCGTTGCTGCATCCCAAATTCGTTTCCAAACCGATTCGGGCTTTTGGCGCGTGAACGAATTTTCGCCGTACTTTCGGCGGCTTTCCTCGACTGCCTGCGATGCCATTCCCACTGCATCATCACTGCCGAGGTCGTTTAACAAAGCACTTTTTGGTTTTGTAAAATCCTCCATTTGAAACCTCCTAATTCCATTCCCTATAAAAAAGCCTGCGCACAGCCAAGCCATACACAGGTCAAAATAAAAAGAGACCTTGTATGGATATTGTCCATACATGAGTCTCGTTCATTAAGGCAAGCCAGACCTTACGGTCAGTTTGTTGACTTGCCACGCATTATTTGCGCAAACTACTCCCTCAAGTCGGGTGTTTCAAGTTGTTGTAATTATACTTTAAATTTTGCATTTTGTCAAGCGTTTTTGTTTTAACAGTCAAAGCTGCCAAGCAATTATTTTTTGCTTTATCCTGACCTCGCGTGACTTTAATTCGTCAAGGCAAGGATTGTCTGACGGATCGGCTCTTGAAACAACCAAATCATACAAAAGGATAAGCTCCGCCATATCCTGCATAGTTTTCACCCCTTTATTTTAAATGCAAAGGGTGTATGCCCTTTAGCTATAAAATTATATCATTCAGCCGATATATAAGTCAAGGAGAAACAAGGCGATAAAAGGCAGAAAAAAAGCCGCAGACGCCAAACGCCTGCGGCTTCGTTAATTCAATTATTTTGCATCGGGTGCATAATAATCAACAAGCTTTGTGAGCTTATTATATTTTTCAATTGAGTTTTCGGCTGCAATGCTGAAGAGCTTTTCTGCCTTGCCCGGGAATGAGCGCTTAAGAGCGGAATATCTTGTTTCGCCCTCAATGAACTCGATATAATCTGCGCTCGGAGCCTTTGAATCAAGGCTGAACGGATTCTTACCCTCGGCAATAAGAGCAGGATTGTATCTAAACAAGTTCCAATAGCCTGCTGCAACAGCCTTCTTTTGCTCTGCCTGGTTGAACGGCATCTTGATACCGTGGTTGATACATGGAGCATAGCAAATGATGAGTGACGGACCGTGATAAGCCGCAGCCTCTTGGAATGCTTTGAGGCACTGATTTGCATTAGCGCCCATAGCAACGGATGCAACATATACATATCCGTATGACATTGCGATTTGTGCAAGGTCTTTCTTCTTAACAACCTTACCGGAAGCGGCAAATTTCGCAACTGCGCCGGTAGGAGTTGATTTCGATGCCTGTCCGCCTGTATTTGAATAAACCTCTGTATCAAATACAACGATATTAACATCCTCGTTTTGAGCGATTACATGGTCGAGACCGCCGAAACCGATGTCATATGCCCAGCCGTCGCCGCCGAAGATGAATTGATATTTTTTAGCCGCATAATCGGCGTCTTTAAGGAAGTCTTCCGCAGCAGCCTTTGCGTCACCGCTGAGCGATGCTGATTTAAGTGCGTCAACGAGAGCAGTAGCGTCCTTATCGTTCACTGCAGCGTCATCATATGTTGCAAGCCAAGCGTCAGCTTCCTTAACACCTGCCTCGGAGAGTGTAACTGCGTCTGCGGCAAGTCTTTCGCGGATTTGCTTTTGAGCAAGATACATACCGTAACCGAACTCTGCGTTATCCTCAAACAGTGAGTTTGACCAAGCAGGGCCGTGACCGTTTTTGTCTACGGTATAAGGTGTTGACGGAGCAGAGCCGCCCCAAATTGAAGAACAGCCTGTTGCATTTGCAATGTACATCTTGTCGCCGTAAAGCTGTGTAGCAAGTTTTGCATACGGTGTTTCACCACAACCTGCGCAAGCGCCGGAAAATTCAAGATAAGGCTTTTTGTATTGAACGCCGATTGTTGTTTGATTTGCAACATCCGGCTTAACAGATGTGTCAACAAGTGCGTCGAATGACTTTTGAACATCAAGTTGCGATGCAATCGGCTTCATTGTAAGTGACTTTGTAGGACAAACATTTGCGCATGATGCACAGCCTGTGCAGTCAAGAACAGATGTAATAAGAGCATATTGATAATCTGTTCTCTTGCTCTTAATCATCTTTGTTCCCTCGGGAGCGGCAGCAGCCTCTTCTTCATTCATACAAACAGGTCTGATTACTGCGTGAGGACAAACCATTGAGCAAAGGTTACACTGTGCGCACTTTGCAGGATCCCATTCGGGAACATCAACAGCAATACCTCTCTTTTCAAATGCGGCAGAACCTTGCGGATAAACGCCGTCTGCGCTGTCAAGGAATGCAGAAACAGGAAGATCGTCGCCGTGAAGTCTGTCAACAGGGTGAAGAATGTTCTTAACAAACTTCTTCATTTCGGGTCTGTCTGTAGGAACTTCATAATCGTTTTCCTCATCTTTTGCGTCAGCCCAAGATGCAGGGACATCAATTTTAACAACCTCTTTAGAGCCGCGGTCAATACCGTTGCAGTTTGAATTAACAACAGCTTCGCCCTTTTTTGAGAACTTAGCGACAACCTTTTCTTTCATATAACCGATTGCTTCGTCAACAGGGAGAATACCGCTGATGGTGAAGAATGCAGACTGAAGAATTGTTGAAGCACGGCCCGGAAGGCCAACCTCCTCGGCAATCTTGATACCGTTGATTGTGTAGAAGTTGATATTGTTTTGAGCAATATATCTCTTCATTGATGCAGGGAGATTTGCGTCAAGTTCTTCGGGGCTCCAAATACAGTTGAGAAGGAATGTTCCGCCAGGAAGAAGATCCTGCACCATATCATATTTGTTGACATATGAAGGATTATGGCAAGCAACAAAGTTTGCCTTGTTTATAAGATATGTTGATGTAATCGGTGATGATCCGAAACGAAGGTGAGATACCGTGATACCGCCGGATTTCTTTGAATCATAGAAGAAATAACCTTGAGCGTACATATCGGTATGGTCGCCGATAATTTTGATAGAGTCCTTATTTGCACCTACTGTACCGTCAGAGCCAAGACCCCAGAATTTACATGAGGTTGTGCCCTTTGGTGTTGTGTCGGGTGTTTCTGTGATAGGAAGTGAAAGATTTGTAACATCATCCTCGATTGAAAGGGTAAATGTTTTCTTTGGCTCTGCGGCGTTCATATTTGCAAATACCGAAATAATGTGAGCCGGAAGAGTGTCTTTTGAACCTAAACCGTAACGACCGCCGAAAATTTCAACGCTGTCAAATTTTGAACCTTTAAGAGCTGCGACAACATCAAGATAAAGCGGTTCGCCGAGCGAGCCCGGCTCTTTTGTTCTGTCGATAACGGAAATAGTTTTAACCGTTTCGGGGATAGCCGAAATAAGGTACTCTGCCGAAAAAGGTCTGTAAAGGTGAACGCAAACCATACCTGTTTTTTCACCGCGGGCATTAAGGAAATCTACCGTTTCCTTAATCGTATCGCAAACAGAACCCATAGCAATAATAATTCTGTCGGCATCAGGTGCGCCGTAGTAATTGAACGGCTTATAATTTGTGCCGATTTTTTCATTAACCTTGTTCATATACATAACAGTTGCGGCAACCGCATCGTTATAGTATTTGTTACAAGCCTCTCTGTGTTGGAAGAAAATATCGGAATTTTCTGCCGATCCGCGGAGAACGGGATGCTCCGGATTGAGTGCTCTTGCACGGAAATCTGCGACATCCTGCATATCGAGCATATCTCTCAAGTCCTCATAGTCCCAAACCTCGATCTTCTGCACCTCGTGCGAAGTGCGGAATCCGTCGAAGAAGTGAAGGAACGGAACACGGCTTTTAAGTGTTGCAAGGTGAGCAACGGCACCGAGATCCATAACTTCCTGAACATTTGCCGAGCAAAGCATTGCATAGCCCGTTTGACGGCAAGCCATAACATCGGAATGGTCGCCGAAAATATTAAGTGCATGTGTAGAAACACAGCGAGCCGAAACATGAATAACGCTCGGTATAAGCTCGCCGGCAATCTTATACATATTCGGAATCATAAGTAAAAGACCTTGCGATGCTGTGTATGTTGTTGTTAAAGCGCCTGCCGAAAGAGAGCCGTGAACAGCACCTGCTGCACCGCCTTCGGATTCAAGCTCAGCAACCTTAACGGTTTGTCCGAAAAGGTTTTTAACTCCTCTTGCAGCCATGGCGTCTGTTTCCTCTGCCATAGGTGAAGAAGGTGTGATAGGATAGATACCGGCAACTTCTGTAAACGCGTAGCTGACATGAGCAGCGGCACTGTTACCGTCCATCGTTTTCTTTTTTCTTGCCATTGGAATAGCCTCCATAAAAAATTTACAGTCAGTGGCGGAAAATTATATTTTCCATACTTACCACATTAAATTATATCATTTTGATTTTTTAATTTCAATCATTTAAAGGCAAAATTATGCCCGTTTTGAAAGTTCTAACACTGTTATATAGGAAATTTTATGATTAATTCAAACAAAAAAACAGAGCACACAGCTCTGTTTTTGTTAATTATATACTATTATATTGCATTTTTTGTCACAGTTTGACAAAATCAGTCATCATCACCGTCAACGATTACAATACCTTTGTCATCAAGGCTCAAATAGCACGAATCCTTATCGGTTGAAACTGCGGTTTCCTTGCCCTTTGAGGAAAGTTCTGCCTTTATTGTTACAAGACCTTTATATTTTTTAGTCGTTTTGAATTTATATGTTGAGCCGTCAAAATTAACGGTTTGAGTTTTGACAAGCTCGCCGTCAACATAAATGTTAAGCGTGTCGCTGCCGCCGCTTGACGGAAGTTTTACCGAAACCGTAATATATCTTTGCGACTTATCGTCGGACTTTGTTTTGGTTGAAACAACAGTCCATTTTGAATAAGAAGTTCCGTCTGAATTTTGATTGTACGCACGCACACGGAAAATATAGTCGGTATAGCTTGAAAGATCTTTCGCTGTATAAGAAGTTGATTTGTATGCCTTTTCAAGCGTTGTCCAATGGCTGCCGCTGTCAGTACTTGACTGAATTTGATAGCCGTTTGCTTTGCCGGACCATGTGAGTTTAAGGCTTGTTTGAGTGATATTGCCCGCTTTAAGGCTTGACGGTGCCGACGGAGCCGACGGCTTATTGCTCTTTTTGGTTGTACTTGCTTTATCGGTCGATTTTGACGATGCGGTTGATTTTTTCGTTACAACCTGTGTAACCGCTTTGCCTGCTTTATCGGTAACGGTTTGACCGCCCTTTTGCGTAACAACTTCGGTAACAGCCTTGCCGTTTTTATCGGTTACTACCTCACTGCCGACCTTTTCGGTGACGATAACGCCGCTTTCATCCGTTACAGCCTCGCCGTTTGAATCGGTAACTGCGGCTGTAATCTGCGAGGTTGAGCCTTCGTCGCTCTTGCCTGATTTTGAGCACGCCGCGAACGCCGCAACAATTGCAACAACAAGAACAACTGCAAGTATTGCCTTTTTGTTTTTCATAATAATCACATTACCCTTCCGGCTACAAGGTTGACAATGGCACGCCCATCGTAGCCGTATGGGGTGCGCAAAAATTTTCGCTTATCTGCGATATATCAATACAATGAATTTCATTGCCCAAAAACATTAAATAAAATCTTTAAACGATGCGTCGCTCGGCATTCTCCAATCGCCGCGCGGACTGAGTGAAACAGAGCCAACCTTAGGCGAATCGGGTATGCAGGAACGCTTGAATTGGCTGATAAAAAAGCGTTTCATAAACACGCCGAGCCATTTTTCAATCGTTGCGCTGTCATAAACGCCGTCAAACGCTTTGATTGCAAGACAAAGAAGTTTATCCTTTTCAAACCCGAAACGAACGAAATTGTAAAGGAAGAAATCGTGCAGCTCGTAAGGGCCGATATTATCTTCTGTCTTTTGCGCGATTTTGCCGTCGCTGTCGGGCGGTAAAAGCTCGGGTGAAACGGGCGTGTCGAGAATATCAAGCAAAATTGCTTTCGTTTTTTCGTCGCTGATTTTTGCAACATATTCAACAAGATAGCGCACAAGCGTTTTGGGCACAGAGGCGTTGACGCCGTACATACTCATATGGTCGCCGTTATATGTGCACCATCCCATTGCAAGTTCGCTCAAATCACCTGTTCCTACAAGCAGACAATTGTGCTTGTTTGCCATATCGAACAAAATCTGTGTGCGTTCTCTCGCTTGAGTGTTCTCGTATGTTATATCTTTAACAGCCTCGTCATGCTCAATATCTTTCATATGCTGAACGCAGGCGTCCTTTATGCCGATTTCCTTTACAGCAACGCCGAGTGATTTCATTAAATCTATTGCGTTATTATATGTTCTGTCGGTTGTTCCGAAGCCCGGCATTGTTATGCCGAGAATATCGTTTGACGACTTGCCCACAAGTTTCATTGCCTCAACTGCAACAAGAAGCGCAAGAGTTGAGTCAAGACCGCCCGAAATGCCGATAACACAGCCTTTTGAGCCGACATGTTCAAGCCTTTTGGCAAGCCCTGCCGCCTGAATCGCAAAAATCTCCTCGCATCTTTCGCGGCGTTTTTCGTCATCCGACGGAACGAACGGATGAGCGTCTACAAAACGGTAAGTCAAATCGTTTTCGTTATTATTAAGCGGTATTTGTGTGATTTTTAACGAGTCGCCCGAATTTTTAAACGACATATTACTGTGTCGCTGTGAATTGAGGCGTTCAATATCTATATCGGAAATGATAATTTCATTATCGCGTGCAAATCGCTTGCCATGCGCAATAACCGAGCCGTTTTCGGCAATCAGTGTTGCGCCCGAGAAAACCAAATCGGTTGTACTTTCGCAAACACCTGCGCCCGAATAAACATATGCGCAAATGCATCGTGCAGACTGATTTGAAACAAGGTCACGCCTGTACTGTGCTTTTGAAACATATTCGTCGCTTGCCGAAAGATTTGCAATAATATTTGCACCGCCGAGGGTGAGACTGCTGCTCGGAGGGGACGGAACCCACAAATCCTCGCAAAGCTCCAAACCCAAAACGGCACCGCCGCCCAAATCAAAAATTTGAGGGCCGATTGTCGTTTCAAATCCGCAAAAATCAATACTTTGGCACGATTTGAAATCACTGCCTGAGGCAAACCAACGCTTTTCGTAAAATTCGTTATAATTTGCAAGATGAATTTTCGGCACAATGCCGTAAATCCTGCCGTTGCCGATAACAGCGGCGCAATTATACAAGCTGTTGTAAAACGGCACCGGCATACCGACAGCCACAACAATATTTTTGCCCGATGTGTATTCAATTATTTCCTTAAGCGCATTTTCTGCACTGCGCTGAAGCGACTTTGTAAAAAACAAATCGGCACATGTGTAGCCGGTCACGCAAAGTTCGGGCAAAACCAAAAGTCTTGCACCCCTTTGCTCGGCGTAGCAAATCGCCTCTTTGATTTTTTCTTTATTATATGTCGGGTCGGCAACCTTTAACCTTAAACTTGCCGCCGCCGCTCTTATCATTCCGTAATTCATTTGTTTCACCGTTTTGATTATATCAAACAATTATTAATAATCTATAAATCAACAGTTAAATCATTGTGATTTTAAATTTAAACGAAGCCGTTTCGTCGGGTTGTAAAATTGTCATTCCGCGCTTGCTTTCTATTTTTTCGTCCTCGTCGGAGCAGGTGGAAATTCCTGTCCAGGGTTCAAGCGCAACAAAATCGGCATTGCCGCAGGCGGACCAAACAAGGAGATTTGTCATATCTTGATATTCAATTTTAACACCCTTGCCGTTCAGACCGATTAAGATGGCGCATTTTGAATCGATATTGTCAAAAATCAACGCGTCCTTTTCCTCAAACAAATCGTGAACAAGATTAATCGTGTCACTGTTTTCAAGAACGGGATAGCGTTTTTCAACATCGACAAGACCGCTGTGATGGTCGGGTCGAAGCGCGCTTTTTGTCATCGCTCTGTCAAAAACAACCTTGTAATCCTCAAACGCCTCACCGTCGCAAAGCGGACAATTGAATGCGGGATGACCGCCGATAACAAACGGCATCGGTGACAAGCCTGTATTTGTTATTATGTATTCGTTTGTAACGGTTGAGCCGTTGATAGTGTATTTTATTTTCAATTCGTAATCAAACGGATATTGTTTTTTTGTTTCGTCACTGCTTTTTTGAATGAATGTGACGGAATTTTTGTGCTTTTCAAAAAGTTCAAACGGAGAAATGCGCGCTACTCCGTGACGTTTCATTTCGCACGGCTTGCCAAACGCCGTTCCCTTTGAGTCGCGCAAAACACCGACTATCGGAAAGCAAACGGGTGCCTGACCCGACCAATGCTCCTCGTCGCCCTGCCACAAATATTCTGTATCGTTTTTCTTTAACGAGTTGAGCATTGCGCCCTTTAAGCCTACAACTGCGCTCGCCTCGTCGCTTGTAATTTTGTATTGCATATGAGTCATCTCCGTAATAATCTAATCAAAACTAATTATAAACTAAAATTATATGCATTGCAATATTGAAAATGTTTATAATATGTTATACAATAAGTCCGTAAATCATAACTAACGGAGGTCAATATGGATTTAAACAGCTATTTGCACGAAGCAATTTTTGAAGAAAAAGACAAATACACATATTTATACGAACTGATTTGGGATAATTTTGAAGAGGACGGCTTTGCCGTGACAGATGAGGGAGGTCACGAGGTCGACGCCGTATTCAAAGCAATTGCAATTAAAAATCTTATCAACGAGTTTGTTTACAGAATGTATGACGAAACAAATGAAACCGATTTTCGGGAAATAACAACAAATCTTGCCAACTTAGGCATCGACGAGGAGGCGGCAATAGACTATTGTTACGAAAATCCCGAAATCGATACCGACGATGAGGACGACGAGCTTACAATAAAAAATGCGCTTGACTACACAACCGAAATTGTTGCGGACAAGTTGCTTGAACTTTTTTCGGCAGATGACTTGTTCAATTATTTCTTTGCCGCAACATACGATTTTCAGCAGGATTTCACATTCGCCTTTGAAGATGTTGACGAATTTCAGGCATTTGTTGATTCAAACACCGACAGGCTTGACGAATACAAAGAGGAATACCCCTCTGTCCTGAATTGGATAGCATCCGGAATGATTGTTTAATTTTTCAACAAACAAAAGTGAAGGCACGCACCGAACGGTGCGTGCCTTATTTGCTACATTATTATAAATCCAAAATTAATAATTACAGCATTTGCCCGATTACATTGACTGATGGAATGTACGAGCGATAACCTCTTCCTGCTTGTCACGAGTAAGCTTGTTGAAGTTTACAGCGTATCCCGAAACACGGATTGTAAGTGAAGGATAAAGTGTCGGGTCATTCATAGCAGCAATAAGTTTTTCTCTGTTAAGAACATTAACATTGAGGTGATGAGCATCCTGCTCAAAGTAACCGTCAAGCATTGTTGTGAGATGTTCAACTCTGTCCTCATCATCTTTGCCGAGAGCATCGGGAGTGATTGAGAATGTGTTTGAAATACCGTCCTGGCAACAAGCGTAGTTAAGCTTTGCAACAGAGTTGAGTGATGCAAGAGCACCCTCGCAATCTCTGCCGTGCATTGGGTTTGCACCCGGTGCGAAAGGCTCGCCTGCTTTTCTGCCGTCAGGTGTTGAACCGGTCTTTCTGCCATACATTACATTTGAAGTAATGGTAAGGATTGAAAGAGTGTGCTTAGCACCGCGGTATGCAGGAGTCTTGCAAAGCTCTTTGTAGAAATATTCGATAAGGTCTTTACCGATAAGGTCTGCTCTGTCATCATCGTTGCCGTATTTCGGGAAGTCACCCTTAACATCAAACTCTGTGATGATGCCGCGCTCGTCCTTAATAGGAGTAACCTTTGCATATTTGATTGCCGAAAGTGAGTCGATAGCAACAGAAAATCCTGATACACCGAATGCCATAAGTCTTTCAACATCTGTATCGTGAAGAGACATCATAAGTCTTTCATATGCATACTTGTCGTGCATATAGTGAATGATGTTCATTGTGTTTACATAAAGTCTTGCCATCCAAGAAAGGTACTTCTTGTATGCTTCGTAAACTTCATCATACTTAAGTTCTTCTGCCTCAAATATTTTTCCTTCCGGAGCGATTTGAACGCCTTCGATTTCGTCTTTGCCGCCGTTGAGAGCCATAAGAAGAACCTTTGCAAGGTTGCAACGGGCACCGAAGAACTGCATTTGCTTGCCCATCTTCATTGCAGATACGCAGCAAGCGATAGCGTAGTCATCGCCGTACATTCTTCTCATAACATCATCGTTTTCGTATTGGATAGAGTCTGTATCGATAGAAACTTTAGCACAGAAATCCTTGAAGCCCTGCGGAAGGTGCTCTGACCAAAGAACAGTGATGTTTGGCTCAGCCGAAGAACCGAGGTTGTAAAGGGTTTGAAGAACACGGAAACTTGTCTTTGAAACCATGTGCTTGCCTTCGCATGTAACACCTGCAAGAGCCATTGTTACCCAAACCGGGTCGCCTGCAAAGAGGTCATTGTACTCAGGAGTTCTGAGGTGACGAACCAAACGGAGTTTGATTACGAGGTCATCAATAAGTTCTTGAGCTTCTGTCTCTGTAAGAGTGCCTGCCTTAATGTCTCTTTCAATATAAATGTCCATAAATTCAGCAATTCTGCCGATTGAGTTAGCAGCACCGTTTTGCTCCTTGATAGCACCGAGGTAGCCGAAGTACAACCACTGAATAGCCTCTTTTGCTGTTGTTGCCGGCTTTGAAATATCATATCCGTAACGAAGAGCAAGACCCTTAAGCTGATTCATAAAGTCAAGTTGCTTTGAAAGATCCTCAAGAAGGTGAATTGTTTCCTCATCAAGATATTCTTTCTCGCCGACTTTCTGCTTGTCGATCTTCTTTTGCTCGATGAGGTAATCCATACCGTAAAGAGCAATTCTTCTGTAGTCGCCGATGATTCTGCCGCGGGCATATGCATCAGGAAGACCTGTAAGAATACCTGCGTGACGAGCTTTCTTCATTGTGTCTGTATAAGCTCTGAATACACCGGTGTTGTGAGTTGTTCTGTATGTAAATTCGTCCTTAACCTTGTCAGAAAGCTCATAGCCGTATGCGTTACAAGCCTGAACGGCATTTCTGAAACCTGCAAACGGTGATACACCTCTTTTAAGCGGTTCATCTGTTTGGAGGCCGACAATAATATCAGTATCCTTGTCAACTACATAGCCTGCATCGTGAGAAAGGATTGAAAGCACTCTGTCAGTGTCAACATCGAGAACGCCGCCCTTTTCGTTTTCTTCAATAAGAAGTTCTTTAACGCGAGCCATTTCCTTGTTTGTTCTTTCTGTAGGTCCTTCGAGGAATGATGCGTCACCGTCATATTGGGTGTAGTTTAATTTAATGAAATTCGATACATTGATTCCATCGCACCAAACGCCCGGATTGAAACCTTTCCATGCTTCTGTCATTTGATTTTCCTCCTGTTTTTATAAATGATAGATAGTCGATATATAATTATAGCCTGAAATCAGGCTGATTTTGCTGATTTACCCTGAAGTTTTTGTACCTGTTCGCAATGGCCGCAGGCGTCACAATCGCGCTGACCGCATCTGCCGCAACATGTGGAACTGTAGGGACAAAGTTCTACATCTCCGCCGTGGATAACAAGTGCCTTGCCGTTTACGATAGCGTCGGCAATTTTTGTGCGCGCACTTTCGTATATTGCGGCAACCGTTGAACGCGCAACATCCATTTGTTTTGCGCACTCTTCCTGGCTGAACTTCATATTTGCAATTAATCTAAATGCTTCATACTCATCAAAATTGAGATCCACCGTTTCGGCATATTCGCCAAAGGGGCGAAATTCCATACTTTTTGGATAAGCACAAATGCACCGCATTTTTTTTGGCCTTGCCATATTACCACTCCGAAAAATTCGCCGATACAAAGTTACAGCACAAACAAAATTAAACAAACTGTTTTCTTTATATTGGGCAGGTATCTAAAACTCAACCATACCCATTATACTCGGTTACTGACATATGTCAATAACTATTTTCAACTTTTTTGTAAAATTTTTTTAACACAAAAAATCGGTCAAAAAGCATCACTGCTCTTGACCGATATAATTTATTTATCCTTTGTAATTTTTTTTATATCTTTTGCATCACCCATAACGAGAATATGCTCGTTTTTCGAAAAGACATAACCGGTTGAATTAATAGCCTTTATGCGCTTTTTCGAGTCCCTGCTTGCAACAACGGTAACATTGTGAATTCTGCGCACATTAAGTTGCAAAATGCTTTTTGAACACCATGCGTCAGGCGGCTCGATTTCATAAATTCCGGTTTCACCGCCGAGATTGACAAAATCAAAAATCCGTCTGTTTGAAAATTTCACGGCTGTATTGTATGCGGTTTGCCGTTCCGGATAAATAACTTCGTCTGCGCCGTTTTTGAGCAAAAACTTTTCATGAACCGCCGATGATGCTTTACCGATTATATACTGTGCGCCAAGTTCTTTAAGATTGTCGATAATAACAAGACTGTCCTGAAACTTTCCTATGCAAACAAAAATATAATCGTAATCTTCAATACCGAGTGCCTCAAGATTGCTTTTTAGCGTATAGTCTCCGATTTCGGCTGTGGTAACAAGGTGAGAATATTCTTCTATTAAATTTTCGTTACGGTCAACAAGCATAACCTCGTTACCCATATCGCATAAATCAGTTGCCAAATGTCTGCCGAATCTTCCGGCACCGATAATTAAAATTGTTTTCATATTTTCTCCTAACCAACCATAATATTGCAACGCGGTTTTAATGTGCTTGTTTTTGCTTTGTTTTTGACAAATGACAGCGCAAAAACAAGGCTTGTCAATCTTCCTATATACATAAGGGCAATAATTACTGCTTTTGAAAGTATTCCGAGTTTTGGAGTAATGCCGGTTGTGATGCCGACGGTACCGAGTGCCGAAGCGCATTCATAAATGACATCAATTAAATCAAAATTCGGCTGATTTAATGTGATTATTATGACTCCGGCAAGCAAAAGCACAAGATTTGTGCAAACAATCGAAACTGCCTTTTTGACTGTATCGAGAGTCACGCGTCGGTCAAAAAGCTCAATTTCATTTTTATTTTTCAAATCGGAAAGCACACACAAAAACAGCACTGCAACCGTGCCGGTTTTAACGCCGCCTGCCGTTGAACCGCTTGAACCGCCGATAAACATCAAAATTATTGTAATCATTTTTGATTGCGGTGTCATTGCGGCAACTTCAACGCTGTTAAATCCTGCCGTTCTGGGAGTTACACTGCAAAACCAAGCATTGAGAAGCTTTTTTCCGAAAGACATATCGGCAAAGGTGTTGTTGTATTCAAAAAACAGAAACAGCACACTGCCTCCGATAAGCAAAATTGCGGTTGTAATCAAAATCATTTTTGTATATGCGCTGAATTTTTTATATTTGAATTTAACGCTCTTCATATCTTGCCAAACAATAAATCCGAGTCCGCCGAAAATAATCAAAAGCGATACCGTAATAAGAATAACCGGATCGCCGTTTACGGTTGTGAGCGATGATGACGGCGAAAACATACCCATCAAATCAAATCCTGCATTGCAAAATGCAGAAACACTTGTAAAGAGGGACATATACACACCGCGCTTTAATCCCGCAAGCGGAATAAACCGTGTTGAAAACAATACGGCACCTGCAAATTCACATGAAAATGTGAATGTAATCACCGACGAAAAAAGCTGTTTAACATCACCGAGATTAAGCGAGCCGACGCTCTCCTTCAAAAGCATTTTTTGCTTCAGGCTCATTTTTTGCTTTGTCAATCGCACGGCAAACGACAAAAGCGTTATAAAACCGAGACCTCCGATTTGAATAAGCACTATAATAACAATTTGACCGAAAACCGTCCAATTAGTAAAAGTATCAAACGGAATCAACCCCGTAATACAAGTTGCCGATGTAGCTGTAAGCAGAGCATCTATGTAGTGAACATTGCCCGTTTTTGAGCTTATTGGCAACATCAAAAGCACCGAGCCGATAAACACAAGTCCCGCAAATCCGACAGCGGCGATTTTCGGGTATGTCAGCGAATAGTTTTTGTCCTTGAGCATAATCAATTTTCAGCCGGATGATATGCAGGCACAAAATGAGCAAGCACATCTCTGACATTATCCTCGTTAATATTTTTTAAAGCGTCCATCATCTCAACAAATCGCTGTTCGTCGACATCGATAGGTTGGTTGACATAAATTTTTTCGTTAGCGGTTTTTTTGCGCGTCGCGATTTCACTGTCCAGAGCGAGTTCTTCGTAAAGTTTTTCACCGGGGCGAAGGCCGATAATTTCAATGCCGATTTCGTCAACCGTATATCCCGAAAGTTTGATGAGATTTTCAGCCAAATCCATAATTTTAACCGGTTCGCCCATATCAAGCACAAACACCTCACCGCCGGAAGCAATTCCGCCGGCTTGGCAAACAAGCTGTGCGGCTTCCGGAATTGTCATAAAATATCTTGTTATATCGGGATGAGTAACCTTTACGGGGCCACCCTCCTCAATCTGTTTTTTAAATATCGGAATAACCGATCCGTGCGAACCGAGAACATTGCCGAAACGCACTGCGGCATACTGCGTATTATCGCTGATTTTATTCATATACTGCACGATTATTTCGGTTATGCGCTTTGTGCAGCCCATAACATTTGTCGGATTAACTGCCTTATCGGTCGAAATGATAACCATTTTAGGCACCTTAAATTCATCTGCCGTTTTAGCAACATTAAATGTACCGAAAACATTGTTTTTAACAGCCTCACACGGCGAATCCTCCATAAGAGGAACATGCTTGTGCGCTGCAGCGTGGAAAACAACATCCGGCTTAAACTCGCTGAAAATCTCGCGAAGTCTGTCAATATCCCTGACAGAGCCGATGCGCACCTGAACATCAATTTGATCACCGTACTTATTGATAAGTTCGTTTTCAAGTTCAAACGCACAATTTTCGTAAATATCAAAAACGACAATGGTTTTGGGATTGTATCTTGCAACCTGCATACAGATTTCCGACCCGATAGAGCCGCCTCCGCCGGTTACCAAAATTGTTTTGCCAACCAAATAACGGCACACTTTTTTGTCAAGTTTAACCTCAGGTCTTGAAAGCAAATCCGAAATTTCAACGCGACGGGTCTTTCGCGAACCGCCCGGCTCGAGAAATTCTTCGATCGACGGGCTGATTTTTACAGATGCCGAAGTTTTCATGGCAATGTCTATAATTTCCTTTTGCCGTACCTTTGAGGCGGACGGAACACAAATATCGATTTCGTCAATTCTGTATTTTGAAACAAGCGAAGGAATATCGGCACATGTGCCGACAACTTTTACGCTGTTGATTTTTTTGCCTTTTTTGGTAGGATTGTCATCAACAGCGATAATGGGATATCCGTTTTTGAATTGATTGTTAATAAGCGCGTCGATAACAAAATTGCCCATAAAGCCTGCGCCTACAATCATTACCCTTTTTCTTCCGTCGTTACTTGTTTTAATCGGAAGGATTGCTCTTTTCAGTATTCTGAAACAGATACGCGGTGCGAGTATTGCAACATCAATAAGGAAGAATCCGAGGAAATATGCAAACCACGCGAGCCTGCCCTGAATTCCGAAAACATTCGGAAACAGCAATCTGTCAATCAAAAACAGTAACACGGTTTCGACTGTGGCGGCGACTGTGCCCCTTACAATCTCATCGTTGCCGACAAACCTCCACACACTTCTGTAAAGCCCGAACGACCAATTGACAACAACAGCCATAATGCCGACCATCATAAAATGCGGGTAATTAAAGGCAATTTTTCCATATGAACTGAGCGTAATATGACCGCCTTGGGTTAAATAGCACATTGAAAGATTTGCAATTGAAAACAAGGCAAAATCCAAAATGCACACAATCATTTTCTTAAGAAATGCAGTCACCGCCGTATCTTTGTAATCGGCGGCAATATCTTTATCTTTTTCTGTAACAGACATAAAAAGTCTTCCCCCCTGTTTTGAATATTCTTTGCCGAAATGAAATATCACAACCGTCACCATACAGATATCGGTATTATAGTATACGCTCGGCAGATATTCAATGTAGCCGTTTTATTTCACAGACATTTTAACAATCATCCGTCTGTTTTCTAATTTTTGCTGTCTTTATTGTCAGTTTTTTTCTTTTTCCTTTTTTGTGCGATTTTTTTAACACCGACTATACAAAGAGAAACAGCGGCGGTAACTCCGATTATAGTAAGCGGATATATGTAATCGTCTCTGTGTGCATTGAGCTGATTAAAATTGACGCCGAGTTCACGGAGCCTGCTTTTAATGCTTTTATCATCCTGTGTTGTTTTCGGAGAATGAGCATAATTTGTTTCAACAATACTCATATCATCCTTTGATTTTTGCGTTACATCGCGCGAAACCTGAGTAACATTGAAATCGCACTGTCTGTAAATCTCGTCATTTGCGCAAACGACAACGGTAGCCGTGCCCTCGCCGACGCCTTTAACGGTGCCGTCGGCAGAAAGGTCAATAATATCCTCCTCGTCGCAAAAATATTCTACAACCGCATTAACGCCCGACGGCTTTAATGTGTAATCAAGCTTTACGCTGTCGCCGATTTGCAAATCTGTTGCGGCGGCGTAAAGGAGCATATCGGTTGCCTGCTTACTCTGCGATTCGGTTGCCGTGGTTTTGGTTGTTGACTGTGTTGTTTGAGCAGCCGTTGATTTTTGAGTTGTATTCTGAGCAGACTGTTGTTTTTTTGAAGAACTTTTTTGTGTTGTTTGAGTCTTTTTTGCAGTTTGCTTTTTAGTTTTCTGTTTTTTGGTTGTGGTTTGCTTTTTTGTTGTTGCACGCTTTGTTGTTGCCGCCGAACCTGATGATACCGAACCCCAATTCGGTGTTGCGTAGCCCAAAATTGCGCTGATATTATTATACGGCTTTTTGCCGCTTGCGGTATATTTCCTGTCCTTAACCTTGCCGGAGCAGTTGCCCTCAACTGTATAAACGGTACTGCCCGAAACGCCGGTGACAATGCCGACATGCTGCGCCGAGCCTTTACCGCTCCAATCAAAAAATACAAGATCGCCCTTTTGCGGAGAATAGCCGCTTGATTTCTTGTGATATCTGCCGCGATTATTGAACCAGCTTATCATAGAATTGCAGTTGCCGCCGTTAGGCACGATTTTGCCGTACATTTTCACTCCGAGACTGTTGCCGGCTTTGTTGAAACACCAAAGCACAAATGTTGTGCACCACGCGCCCTGATAACCGTACCATTCGCCGTATTTTGAATACGATGACGAGCCCTCATAACCGACCTCGTTTTCCGCAACAGACAAAACTTTTGATTTCATCGTGTCAACGGATACAGCTTGCGCGGTAATACCGACCGGGGCAAGTGCTATCATAAGCGCAAGTATAAATGATATTACTTTGCTGATTTTTTTCATAAACTTCCCTTTATTTAAATATTACAAAAAGCACTTTAAAAATTACAAAATTATTACAAATACTATTATACATAAAAGAGTAAAAAAATCAAGTAAAATAAAAAAGCGAAGCATCAATGAATACCACCGATACTTCGCCGTTGCGCCAAATCAATCGCCGAAATTATTTTTTACATAATCCACAATTATCTTTACAATTGTGTCTTTATCCATTTTTGAAGTTGAAAAACACATTGTATAATTATCTGCCTTACCCCAACTTCCGTCGTTGAAATAATTGTAATAAGCGGCGCGTTCCCTGTCCTTGCGTTCAATAAAACGGCGCGCATTTTTCGGACTTGTGCCGTCGTTTTCAAGATAGCGTTTCAGTCTGTCCTCAATATCCGCACCGATAAAAATGCTGACAACATTTTCATGCTCTGCAAGGATTTTGTCCGCCCTTCTGCCGACAATAACACAAGAGCCTTCCTTTGCTGCATTGTCGATAACCTTGCGCTGAGCCTCAATTACCTTGCCCTCGTTTATCGCACTGTCGATAGCGTAAGGATCCATTACAACAGAGAACAAAAAACTCTTTGTGGGCTTTTCGTCAAAAAGGTCAAATATTCCCTCTTCAATTCCGAGTTCCTTTGCCTTTTCGCGCAAAAGCGATGCATCGTAAAAATCAACGCCGAGTTCCTTTGCAACTCTTTTGCCGACCTCTTTGCCGCCGCTGGCAAATTCTCTGCCGATTGTAATAACAAAATTTTTCATAAGATCACAATTCCTTTCCGACTGCAATTTTCATAACCACCGCCAATGCCTGTCGCAGTCCGACATGGCAGGCGTCCTGAATTTCAGCCAAGCAAACCGTCTTTGCATTGGCAAAATCATTTTAAATCCTTAAGTGTAAGGCCGTGCATATCGTCATTTTCGATATATTCGGCAAGTTCGTTTAAATCCGTCACGGAAAAATAAAGACGGCGACAGTTTTCTTTAATAAAATTTTCGGTAACACCGTATTCCATAGCCGCTATGAGCGAATTATAATATCCGTCAACATTGTAAATGGCGATCGGCTTTTTATGCCTGCCGAGTTGTTTGAGCGTGAGCACCTCAAAAAATTCCTCAAATGTTCCCACTCCTCCGGGAGTAACTACAAATGCGTCGGCACAATCTTCCATAATTGCCTTGCGCTCGCGCATTGTTTCGGTATATGTCATTTCGTCACAATCAAAGTCGACATATTCGTCCATACTGCCTTTGAAAAATTCCGGTACAACACCGTGCGTTTTGCCGCCGCCTTTTCTAAATCCTTTTGCCGCCGCGCCCATTGAGCCTGTTGAGCCCGAACCAAAAACAAGATTGTGTCCTTTTTTTGCCAAAAACTCGCCCATTTCTTCAACGGCGTCGGTATATCATTTATCTTTTATTAACATAAATATATCACTTTTTGTGCACTTGGTAAAGAAAAAAACAGCCAAATTTACACAAAAAGGCAAAAATTTATAATATAACATTAAAAATTTCGATTGAAAACACAGGCGTAAACATTTATAATAGTTAAGGAATTTTAAGGAGTGATGGATTATGACAATTTTTTCCGCAATAAACGGCTTGGTACAATATGCAATCGACAAGGCATTGATTGACAGTGCCGACCGCATTTATTCTGTCAATCAGCTTTGCGAAGCACTTAAAATCGATGCATTTGAGGACGAGCCGGTGCAAAGCACTGAACTTGAAGAACTTTTAAATGTCATTCTCGAATATGCAACAGAAAACGGTCTTTGCGAAGACAGCATAGTTTACCGTGATTTGTTCGACACAAAAATCATGGGCTTGCTCACTCCGAAACCGTCACAGGTTATCAAAACATTCGACGAAAAATACAAGGAGTCGCCGAAAGCCGCAACGGATTATTATTATCACCTTGCAAGAAAATCAAATTATATCAGAGAATACAGAGTCAAAAATGACCTTAAATGGATAACAAAAACAGAGTACGGCGACATTGACATAACAATTAACCTTTCAAAGCCGGAAAAAGACCCGAAAGCAATCGCCGCCGCTTTGAATATGAAGCAAAGTTCATACCCAAAATGCCAACTTTGCAAAGAAAACGAGGGGTATGCCGGCAGAGTTAATCACCCTGCAAGGCAAAACCACAGAATAATTCCGATTAATCTTGACGGAAACAATTTTTATTTGCAATATTCGCCGTATGTTTATTATAACGAGCATTGCATAGTGTTCAACGCAGAACACATTCCGATGAAAATTGATAAATCGGCTTTCAGAAAGCTTTTGTCATTTTTAGAGTTGTTTCCGCATTACTTTATCGGCTCAAACGCAGGTCTTCCGATTGTCGGCGGCTCAATTTTGACACACGAGCATTTTCAGGGCGGAAACTACGAATTTGCAATGGCAAAGGCACCGATTGAAACACCGTTTGTTTTCAAAGGATACGAGGATATCGACGCAGGCATAGTAAAATGGCCGATGAGTGTTTTGCGCCTTGCATGTGAGGACAAAGACAGGCTTGCAGACCTTGCCGGCGATATATTAAAGGCTTGGGAATCATATACCGACGAAGAGGCATTTGTTCTTGCCGAAACGGACGGCGTGCCGCACAACGCAATCACCCCGATTACAAGAACGAGAAACGGCAAATTTGAAATTGACCTTGTTTTGAGAAACAATATCACAACGCCGGATTTCCCGATGGGATATTATCATCCTCATCCGGAGCATCACCATATCAAGCAGGAAAATATCGGCCTTATCGAGGTAATGGGTCTTGCCGTTTTGCCGTCAAGACTCAAAAAAGAAATGGCTGATTTGGCAGACGCCATGGTTAACGGCAAGGACATTGCCGCAATCGACGGTATTGCCAAGCACAAAGAATGGGCAGACACGATTATGAAAAAATACGATGTCACCGCCGAAAACTGCCACGATATTTTGAAAGAAGAAATCGGCCTTGTATTTACCGAAATTCTTGAGCAGTGCGGTGTGTTTGAGCGCACCGAAAAGGGCAAAGCTCAATTTGTAAAATTCCTTGAAAGCGTAAATGTATAGCAACTGTCCGACATTTGACACGCCCAAACCGCAAAACGGTTTGGGCGTTTTTTTGTTGAAAGCGGCAATTGTTTATGATAATATAAATTATGTGTTATAAACACAGATAATGCTTTTAATATTCGTTTAATAAATATGAAATATACTTAAAATCGGTGATATTATGAGAATACTTATTGTCGAGGACGAGCTTAAGCTCGCCGAAATAATCAGCGACAGACTGAAAAAAGAAAATTACGAAACCGACATCTCGACCGACGGCGAAAGCGGGCTTTACAACGCACTGACAGACAGCTATGACCTGATAGTTCTTGATATAATGCTGCCGAAAGTTGACGGAATAGAAATTTTGCGTCAAATACGGGAAGAAGGCGTATCGTCGAAAGTGATTATGTTGACTGCGCGTTCATCAATCGAAGACAAGCTGACAGGGCTTACCGGCGGCGCAAACGATTATTTGACAAAGCCGTTTCACATTGACGAGCTTGTTGCAAGAATAAATATTCAGCTCCGCGCGGCAGGCAAACCGTACAGCGAACCGACAATTTCATTCGGCGACATTGTACTCAACACAAAAACATCACAATTGTCGCTGAGCAATAAGGCAGATAAAATTGACATAAACAACAAAGAATTTCAAATACTTGAATATTTCATAAACAATCCAAACATTATCCTTTCAAAAGAGCAAATATACGACCGCGTTTGGGGGTACGAAAACGAAATCGAGTCAAACAATCTTGAGGCATATTTGTCATTCATAAGGCGGAAACTGAAGTTTCTCGGTTCAAAAACCGCAATAAGAGCGGTGAGAGGAATGGGATACAGAATGGAGTATAACAATGAATAGGCTGAAATTAAAAGTATTTTGGGTGATATTCATTATATTGAGCGTGTTTTCTATTGCAATAATCAGCGTGAGCAATGTGCAGGCTTATCGACAGGAATATCACGAAACGGTGTCAAAATTTGAAAATGTGAGCGAAAAAAGAACACCGGAAAGCGACGGCAAAAATCCGCCTCCGCAAAACGATTTGCCCGATTCGTCCGTAAGATTTGCCGATGCCGTTGTTTATACCGTTGTTTTGGGCGATAACAACAGCATACTTGAAATATCAAACCACACAAACAATTCAGTAACAGACAGCGAAATAAAGGAAATCGCACAGGATATTTTGTCGAACGGCAAAAACGGCACAAATGTCGGCAATTTATATTTTCAAAAATATTCGTATTGTTTAAAAGACAATTTATCACTGACAATAATTGACAATTCGACAACGAACGGCAAATTGCTGAGACAACTGATACTGTCACTTGCAATGCTGCTCGGAATAGAAATAATAATTTTGTTTATATCAAAGAGACTGACGGTTTGGATTATCAAACCTGTTCGCGAAAGTTTTGAAAAGCAAAAGCAGTTTATCGCCGACGCATCGCACGAATTAAAAACTCCGCTTGCCGTAATAATGGCGAGCAGTGATGCGCTTGAAGCAGAGCCGCAGGAGCAAAAGTGGATTGCAAACATAAAAAGCGAGTCGGAAAAAATGAACAAATTAATCACAAGTTTGCTCGATTTGGCGCAATCGGACGATTATACGGACAAGCTCGAGCTTGAAGAATGCAATTTATCGAAGCTGACCGAATCTTCCGTTTTGCCGTTTGAAGGCATTATGTTTGAAAAAAGCCTTACACTTGATTATGATATTGACGATAATATAAAAATCAAAGCCGACAGCGAAAAAATCAAACAGCTTATCGGAATAATCATTGACAACGCAATAAGCCACAGTCGCAAAGACGAGCAGGTTTTCGTTTCGCTGAAAAAGACGGAGCAAACAGCTACGCTTGAAATAACAAACACCGGCGACCCGATTGCCCCTGGTGACGAGGAAAAGATTTTTGAACGCTTTTACCGCGGCGACAAATCGCGCAACAGGGACGACAACAGATACGGCCTCGGCCTTGCGATAGCAAAAAATATTGTGACGGCGCACGGCGGCAAAATAAGTGCCCAATCGAACGGCGACAAAACAACATTTAAAATAGTTTTTAATACAGTATAATATTTTAAAGCATATTTACGGCGCATTGATTTTTAATCGTGCGCCGAATTTTTTTATTCTTTTTTCAATTTTTAATGTTCGTTTAATTTTGGGATAATACAATTAGCTCAACAAATAAAGAAAGCCGCATTACAGTCTGCACAAAGCGGCAATAAAAGGCAGACGGAAAGGACATTTATTATGAAAAAGATACAAGACAAAAAGCGATTTACAAAAAATATCGTAATGATAATTGCGGCGATTGCTCTTTGCTGCAGCGTTGTATTCACGGCAGGATACGCAATCAACCATTCGTCACAGCAAAGCGGACAATCGCAAAGCCAAAGCGGAGAAATGCAGACACCGCCGAGCGGAGAATCGGGTCAGTCCGACTCAAATTCTCAAAGCGGCTCCGGCTCATCGACACCGCAGGCACCACCCGATAATGCACAAAGCTCATCTGACAGCAACTCAAGCTCAAATCAACCGCCGCAAGGCTCGGGCAACAGCTCTTCCGACAGTAATCAGCAGGGTGGCGCACCGTCAGACTCGCAAGGCGAAAATTCAAACCAAAACGATTCATCGAATAACAGCTCAGATTCAAACCAAGACAGCTCAAATTCAAATCAAAATAACTCGTCGAATCAGGACAATTCAAATTCCGGCACAGGGCAGCAAATGCAGGGCGGCAATTCACAACCGCCCGAAATGCCCGATTCAAACAGCCAATCACAATCAAAAACCTCTGTTGATAAAGCATATTATATTTTGTTTGCAATCGAGGGAGCACTGCTCTGTGCCGTTATTATATACTTGATAATGTCTCGTTTTAACAAAAAATCTTTTAAGCAGACATTCAAAAACAGCGACAAAATCATAATTTTTGTACTTGCGCTTATTATCGCAACATCGGCAATTACAGTCGGCAGCGGAGCAACGGTAAACAAACTTCAATCAAACAGCCGGTCATCACAATCAATGCAGACGCAGAATCAGGAACAAAGTGTTGAAGCATCCGGTGCAACTGAGATAACATCGGGCGAAAAAACGCTCACATCGCAATACACATCAACAACGGCTGACGAAAGTGCTATCCTTGTTTCGGGCGGCGCAAGCGCAACAATAGACGGCGCAACCGTTACAAAATCCTCGGGCGACAGCTCAAACACGGAGGATTCTGAATTTTACGGCGTAAACTCCGGCATTCTTGTGCAAAAAAGTTCAACCGCAACAATCAAAAATGCAACAATCAGCACATCCGCAAAAGGCAGTAACGCCGTATTTTCAACCGGTGAGGATTCAAAAATTTATATCAGCGATTCAAAAATCACAACAACAGGTGAAAGCTCATCAAGAGGGCTTGACGCAACATACGGCGGATATATCGAGGCTGACAATGTGACAGTCAGCACGCAGGGCGGCTCATGCGCCGCTCTCGCGACGGACCGCGGCGAAGGCACTGTTATTGCAAAAAATTCAAACTTGACAACAAACGGAAGCGGCTCACCCGTGATATATTCCACAGGCGATATCAGCATCACAAACACAAAAGGCACCGCAAACGGCTCGCAAATGACGGTTATTGAGGGCAAAAACAGCGCAACCGTCAAAAATTCAACCCTGACGGCAAGCGGCAAGGGCAACCGCAACGATGTTGATCAGTGCGGCGTTATGATTTATCAATCAATGTCAGGTGACGCAAGCGAAGGCACGGGCACATTTACAGCAGAAAATTCAAGCCTTTCGATAAATTCAAATTCTGATTACTACAAAACGGCGCCTATGTTTTTTGTAACAAACACGGACGCCGTAATCAATCTTACAAACACAAAACTGTCATACGGCAGTAATACACTTTTAAGTGTAAAAGGCACGGACGAATGGGGCACAAGCGGCTCAAACGGCGGAAATGTGACATTAAATGCCACAAATCAGGAGTTGAGCGGCAATATCACAGCCGATAAAATTTCGACAGTCACAATCAGCCTTAAATCATCGACATACAAAGGTGCAATCAACAGCGACAATACGGCAAAAACCGTTTCACTCACGCTTGACAAATCGTCAAAAATCACACTCACGGGCGACACATATGTTTCGTCACTCAGTGATGAGGACAGCACATATTCAAACATCAATTTCAACGGCTATAAACTCTATGTAAACTCAAAGGCAATTAATTGAGCCGCAAAACCGAATACAAACAGTAATCCCGACGGTTGCGCTCCGTCGGGATTTTTTCGTAAATCGTTAAATTAAATTTAGATTATTTGCAGATTACTGACGATAATTTATTAAAAGATCACATGCATTAATTCATATCTTCTTTAAGGGTTTCAATGATATTATCCTTGCGCAGTGATTTCACGGAATAAAGCATCGTTGTGCCTATAATAACGAAAACCGCAAGAACAACTATAAAATAGAGTTGCCAGTTCATTGTAAACGGCAAATTATCGGAATCAAGTGCTTTGTTCATAATAAGGCTTATCGCAACGCTTATCGGCAGGGCAAACACAAGTGCTCTGATGCCGTAAAACGCACTTTCAAGCATAACGATTTTGTTAAAACCCTGTGGCGTTGTGCCGACAGATTTAAGCATTGCAAATTCTTTTCGCCGCAACTGAACGCCGGTTGAAACGGTGTTGATTATATTAAATACGGTGATAAGCGTTATCAGCGCAATAAAGCCGTAAACAAACACCTGAACAATCAGAACAAATGTATTCATAACCTCAAGCGAATCGACCAAATCGTTAATTGTGCAAAGCGACATCTTGTTTTCGGGTGATTCAGAAAGTTCGTTAAGTTGCTCGGCAACCTTTTCGTGATTATCCGTAACTATGCCGAATGTGCAAAATGCATTGTCGGCGTAATTTTTGCCGATGCTTGAAAAATAGTTTGAATCGGGAATAAAGACGGAAACGGAACTTGCGGGGTTAAGATTGCATGCGGTGTTTTTTGAATTGAAATCAATTGTATCGCAAACGGTAATTTTGACCTTTTCGTCAACATTGCCATCATCATCATAAAGTTCGTGATAAAACGGCTTTCCGATAATATCGTTTGTAAATATCTTGCCGCCGCTTGACGAATGGCTGTAATTATTCATCAAAATGCCCTTACAGCCGCCCGTGTAGTATTGCGACGAATCAATGCCGTTTGCCTTGCAAAGCGAGTTGAACATATTGTCGTCAATGATATTGACAAACACCTTGATGCCCTTGTCATAAAGTTTGCGATACGACGAGGTTACATTGTCGGCAGATGCAAAGTCATTAAACAAGTCGTTGTCAGGCATAATATAATCCATATAATTGAAAACGCTGTAATAATCGTTAACATCGCTTACGGATTCAATCATATTTTTAGCCGTTTGCTTGTCCCTGTGCTCATAGTACATTGCAACCTGATAAGGAACGCTTGATTCAATATCCACCGATCGCGTGAACATATCGCAAAAATAGTTACAGCTTAAAAACAGGATAACCGACAGCGCGATTGACACTGTTATAATGCGCGATTTTCTGCCGTTTCGTTTCAAATTTTTGTGTGCGATTTCGCCCTCGCAGCCAAAAATTTTTCTTACAATCTTGGGCGATTTGAGCCTTTTCGACTTAATCTTAATCTCGCTCGTTTGACGGAGAGCCTCAATCGGAGTGATTGCCGACGCTTTTTTTGACGGTATCAGTATTGAAACAAATATAGTGATTGCACTGATTACAACGATAAGCGCAATTATCAACGGTCTGACAGTCACGCGCATTGATACGCCCTCGCTGACGCCGGCAATCATACCGCTTGAAATGATTTTTTGACCGAGTGCCTTAAGTGTGATTCCGATGCCGACAATGCCGCAAAGTATGCCGAACGGAATA
The DNA here is from genome assembly GCA_963630035.1 of Mediterraneibacter torques. GTDB lineage: Bacteria > Bacillota > Clostridia > Oscillospirales > Acutalibacteraceae > Eubacterium_R. The sequence goes on along the minus strand of CAVGLE010000005.1, from coordinate 1,658 downwards.
CCGATTGCGCCCAAAATCAAACCTTCAAAATATACGGAAAGCCTTTTTTGCTTTTTGGTTGCGCCGACAGAGGCAAGCATACCGAGATACCTTACTTTTTCCGACAGCGACATTGCAAATGCGTTGTAAATAAGCACAACCGACGCAATCAAAATGATGGCAAGAATTATTGTGACAAGCGGCAAAAGTGTTTTGGCTGTGCTGTTTTCGCCGAACGAAAGATACGAATTGAGCAAATCACTGTTGATAGCGTAATTTCCGCTGTCGCCGCACGCTTTTTCGCAAATATCCTTTGCCGTGGCAAATGACTTTGTGTCGAGCGTTTTGAGATTGGCGTGCATCAGGAGTGCTTTTGCATTTTTTGTATCAATCAGCTTTGAAACAATGCCGTATTGTGAGGTCGGAACATTGTTGTGCAAAATCGCAGTAATTTTAAACTTCTTTTCGGTTGCGCCCTCAAACTTTTCGCCCGTTTCGTATTTGCCGGTCGGCTCGTATGAAATTGAGTTGCCGTCGCTGTCCGTTGCGGTCGAAACTCTTTGACCGACCTCAAGCGTTACGGTGTCGCCGATTTTCCACGAAAGATTGTTTTTTGTAATCAAATTTTCCTCAATGGCAATTTCGTTTTCGTTTTGCGGAAGTGTGCCGTCATATTTTGCGGTGATAAGCATTTTATATTCCTCATCATCGCAAAGATATATTGTGCCGATGCCGTTTGCGTCGCTTTTTCGTTCCTTAATGCGGTAGCAGTTGCCCTCTGCGCCAAATCCGATATCCGACACGCGGCTGTCATTTTTTACAGACTCTATTTCATGCTGCGTGGCATAAGGTATACGAAAAACATAATTTCCGTCGGTATATGCCGCAATATCACCGAAGAGCGAGAAGAACGATGTCATTGCAACAAGCACGGCTGTAATCATCGCAACAGACACAATAATGCCCATTGTTGTAACAACTGTTCTGCCTTTATTTTCCTTAAGGTGGCGCAGGGTAAGTTTATTGACTATATTCACCCTTTTCTCACCTCGTCCCGTGTAATTTTGCCGTCCTCAACGGAAATCACTCTGTCGGCAGACATTGCAATTCGCTCATCGTGAGTGATGATGATAACGGTTTGATTATTTTCTTTATTAAATTTGCGCAAAAGGGAAACAATTTCGCGGCTGTTTTCGCTGTCGAGGTTGCCTGTAGGCTCATCGGCAAGCATAAGCGCCGGATTGTTGATAAGTGCTCTGCCGATTGAAACCCTTTGCTGTTGACCGCCCGAAAGCTGGTTTGGCAAATGGTTTACCCTTTCAGTAAGACCGAGTGTTTTGAGCAAATTGTCAACAACTCTTTCATCGGGCTTTCTGCCGTCTAACAAAAGCGGAAGAGTGAGATTTTCTTTAACGGTTAAAATCGGAATAAGATTGTAAAACTGATAAATTAAGCCGATTTGTCTGCGTCGGAAAATTGCGAGCGCCGTTTCGTCAAGATTTGAAATATCAACGCCGTTGATAACAACCGAGCCGGAGGTCGGCACATCAACACCGCCGAGAATGTGCAAAAGCGTTGACTTGCCCGAGCCTGACGGACCGATAATAGCAACGAATTCACCTTGCTCGACAGAAAACGAAACATCGTCAAGTGCTTTAACCTGTGTTTCGCCGGTGCCG
>CAVGLE010000004.1:41492-44900 GCA_963630035.1 Mediterraneibacter torques | reverse complement strand
GCTGTGCACTGCTTTATTGCTGTGAGGTTTCACCCGTATTTTTCAGACTGCAAAACGGCGGAAAAACAGACGCGGTGACAATTGTCGGTCTTATAATCACAGCGTGCGGAATTTTGCTTGAATCCGCGGCTGATTTGACAAAAAACAGTTTCAAAAAGAAAAATCCGCACCGTTTTTGCGATGTCGGACTGTTTAAAATTGTGAGATGCCCGAACTATTTGGGCGAGGTGCTGACATGGACGGGCGTGTTTATTTCCGGCGTGACAGCACTGCACGGCTTTTGGCAATGGGCGGCGGCTGTTTTCGGCTGGGTTTGCATTGTTTATATTATGTTCGGCGGTGCAAGAAGGCTTGAAATCAGGCAAAACAAAAACTACGGCGACGATCCGGAATACTGCGAATATGTTAAGAAAACACCTATTCTTCTGCCGCTTGTTCCCCTTTACAGCGTGGCAAAATACAAATGGCTGGTAGGATAATGGGAAACAAAAAATACGAAAATTTTACACTGTCGCTTGCGTTTTTTGATGCACTGCCCGTGCTGTTTTTCTGCACAGGCGCAATAATCCTTGCGTGTGCACTCAAAAGTGCATTGTTTATTGCAGGGGCGGTTTTGTGCACGCTTGCAGGCGGCGGCAAGGTGCTTTGGAAAATAATACTTGCCGCAAATGGCAAAAGCATTGACGCTCTCAACAAGCAAATGCGAATCTTGATGCCTTGCGGCTTTGCGCTGATTATCGCAGGAATTGCGGCGAACATAAAAGCGATTGATTTTAAAGCCGTGTTGAGCAATATGGCATCTTTGCCGGCGGTGATATTTTTTGCAATCGGTGTAATCGGGATTATTATGATGGGCATTTTTGCCGCAAAGCTCGACCAAACGAAATCAAAATCGAATTGGATTGAGCAAATCACAAACGCGACGGCACAGGGTGCGATTTTGCTCGGGATAATATTTGCAATACTGAACTGACAGGTATATAAAAAATTAAAATCCACGCAGAGTGGAATGTTTCCGCTATGCGTGCTTTGCCGTTTTGGTGGCGATATGATATAATTTGAATAACGAAACACCGACAATTGCGAGGTTAAACATATGGACAACGCCAAAATAGGCAAATTTATAGCAGAAATGAGAAAAAGCGCAGGCTTGTCGCAAACAGAGCTTGCAAAGGAGCTGAATATCAGCAACCGCACCGTGTCAAAATGGGAAACGGGCGACGGTTTGCCCGATATTGCGACAGTGCCGCAAATTGCGCAATTTTTCGGCATAACGGTTGACGAACTGCTTGCAGGCGAAAGAAAGCCGCGCGTGGCACAGGAAGCCGCACCGAATCCTGTTGCACCTCCGCCACAGCCGTCGATGCCTCAGCCGATACCGATTTTGTATCAAAAAACATTCACCGAAAATGTCAGAGAAAAAGCCCATTCGGTCAGAGCGGCATTATCGAAAAAATCGCCGCAATGGTGCAATATAGTTACTTTCATCTGTTTATTGATTGATTTAATATGTCTGAAATCAAACAGCGCCGAATTCGGCGTTAATTCATCGGCGACACCGACAATTTTAAATATTGCAATTGTGGCTGTCGCGCTTGCATTGGCATTACTTGCCTTTGGCGAGTACATAATCGCAGCGGGTTCAATATCAGAGTCGAAACAAATTAACGGCGGCAAAAAGGCACCGGAAACCGTAACATTTTATGCCGACGGTGCAATCATTTTGACCGAAGGCAGCACAACGCAACGCTTTTATATGAAAGACATTACGGGATTTTCCGTAAAAAAAGATGTTCTTGCGTTTAATTTGCACAAAAATGCGTTTTTTTATATCCCCAAAAGCGTGTTTGACGAAAACGAACTGCTCAGCTTTTGCGGCTATATGCAAACATATGCCCCGACGGAGCAAAAGAACAAAACCTCCAAAGTGTTGTCTATTGTTATGACGGTGGTAATGATTATAATGACCGTAGTCATGCTGTCAGGCTCGATTTTGTTTAACGCACTCGGCGGATTATATGTTGACGCAGAAAGATTTAATGCAATGAGCACGGACGAAGCAATTGAATACATAGACAGTCACTACTGTGACTATATCGAATATGACGCACGCAAAACCGACGAAACATTCAAAGACGCGTCAAAAGCCGAAAAAGCAATATACATAGTTGAAGATTTTAAAGCATATTATATGTGCGACGGAATTTGCGCATATTTTTGCGATGACGGCGGCATTTTTTCAAGCGATTTGACAAGCAGTATGCGCGAAATAGGCTTGAACGACGCGGCAGATACGATAGATAATTTTATAGAGAAAAACAATATCGACTATTCAAGATATATAGAGGCGAACGAGGAAACGGAGGAAAACAAATATCCGTATTCCGAGCTTGATAATAAATTAGCTTCGACCTTTGACAATCAATGCAACGAGGCAATCGCAAAATACGCCAAATCGCACGCAAGCGAACTGCAATACATCATGAAATAAAATACGACAATTTTTTATTGAATGTTTCGACTCGTGATGATATAATGTTATAAATAACTAACACAAATCACCGAGAGAAAGGGCTTTGATTTTATGGTACAGGACTTTTGCAGACAACTGCAGGAATTTTTAACTGCGCATGGAATACCCGATTGGCTTGTAGTTTTCATCATATCGGTTTGCCCGATTTTTGAATGCAGACTGGGTATGTTTACGGCGATTGTGCTTTTGGAAATGAATCCGTTTGTCGGATTTATAATCAGCTTTTTGGGCAACATATTACCGATACCGTTTATATTGCTTTTGATAAATTGGATTTTCAAAGTGCTGAAAAAGGTGCCGGGAATAAACAAGGCGATCTTTTGGCTTGAAAACAAAACGATGAAAAAGCGAGATAAAATTGACAAATACGGAATATGGGGACTGCTGATATTTGTTGCTATCCCATTACCAGGCACAGGCGGATGGACGGGCGCACTGCTTGCGTCACTGCTTGAACTTGACAAAAAGAAAAGCTTTTTAGTAATTTCGCTCGGCGTATTCATTGCAGGATTGATAATCACCGTATTGAGCCTTGTAATCGGCGCGGCGGTATTCAACTAAAATCGAATAAAAACAAAATAATCGGGAGGCTGAAACCAATCAGCCTCCCGATTTTATTATGTGTTGTTTAGTTTTTGAAAGTGTTAAGCAATCGCGCGTAATCCTTGCCGTTGATGATACCGTCATTGTTGACATCGGCAAGTGCAACATAATTTTCGTCGCCCTTTTTAGCGTTCAAAATCGCTGCGAACGAGGCGTCAACCTGCTGCTCGCCGCACTTTGTACACTCAATATGAACAATATTGTTGTTAAAACTTGTAACTGCCAAGGAGTGGTCATCAGCCCAGACGGCATAAGTTTCAATATCGGTTGTG
>CAVGLE010000004.1:0-41482 GCA_963630035.1 Mediterraneibacter torques | reverse complement strand
TACAAACGCCTTACACTGCGGTGCATCGGTGATTTCGGGAGCGGTTGCCGTTTCGCCATTGTTGACAATAACAGAACCGACAACATCGCTTTTCGTGTCGTCCTTAAAGAATTTGACCTGATAGAAATTGCGGATTGGATTGACCGTAACTTTCATATCCTCGGCAAAGCTAAGCCCGGTATTATAATAATACTCGATGCCATTGATAAGTTCGTCGGCATTTTGCGGAGTAAAATCAATGCCGTCATAACCGGAAACAGAAACCTCAACACCGTCTACAACATCAACTCTGTCAAGAGAAGTTGAGGTAATATTTGACGGATTGTCGATAGCAAGCTGAACGAAAATAGCGGGATTTTCATATCTTGCCGGTGCGTCAACCGTTTGATTGCCGATAAGCGAATTTGACGCCTTTTCAAGTGCCGTATTCGCGCTCAAATCAAGCGTTTTGAGGTGGTTGACCGAGCAGTTGAGAGTTTTCAGAGCTGTAAGTGCCGAAACATTGAGGCTTGCCAAATCGTTTTGCTGACAATACAGTGCAGTAAGCGCGGTGTTTGCCGACAAATCAATTGAGGTGAGCTTGTTGATATAGCAATCAAGCCTTGTGAGCTTTGTGTTTGCCGAAACATCAAGCTCGGTGAGCAAATTGCTTGGGCAATTGAGCCATTCGAGATTTGTATTTTGGCTGACATCGATTGATGTGAGATTGTTACCGCCGCAAGTAAGCTCGACAAGCTGGGGCATTTTTGAAACATCGATTGTGTTTAAACCGATGCCGCCGCAACGAAGGCGAACGCAATCGGTAAAATTCTCAATACCGGTTAAATCGGAAATTTCGGCATCTTCGCCGCAAGTGTCCTCAAGCATACCGGGGATTGAAATCGTTTTAATGCCCTGAATTTCGCTTTGCTGTAAAACGCCGTCGCTGTCTGTATCATACCATTCGGAAATGACGGCACGCAAATTTGCATCCGGGAAATTTGCCGCATTTACAGCCACCGAGTCGGCACCGTAGGAAACAAATCCTACGGAAAATGCGCCGATAACGGTTGCCGCGGCGGCTAATGAGGATATATATTTTTTAATATTATTTTTAAACATTATTATATATACCCTCCTTAGCGTGATATTGTGACTGAAATTGATTTTGTAACGATTGTGCCGTCGGTATTTTTAACCGAGCAGGAAATTGTTGCGGTGTTTGTTTTCATCAGCTTGCCTGCCGTAGTAAGCTCAACAAGTCCGTTTTCGCCAACGGTGATATATCTTGAGTTGCTTGAGCTCCATGTAACCGAAACAGGGTCGGTTGCATCTTCGGGAGTAATGACATAGCCAAGCTGAATACCGTTGAATGAGGTGTAGCCGATTCCGTTGCCTGACGAAGTATATGAATCTGTTGTGTTTTCCTCGCCGTTTACGGTGAATGTAAAATCTGTAATATTTACAATCGCATTGATAACCTTGATTGTGTAGGTATATGTTGCTGTGCGGTCGTAAACATCGGTGATTGTGAGCGTTGCGTCAAGCGAGCCTGTTTTTTCCGATTTTGTGATAACAAGATTATTGCCGCTTTGCTCTGCAGTTACGCCGTTTGCATTTTCAACCGTCCATACAGCCGATTTATACATTGCGTCGCTGTTGATTGTTGTTTCAACCGTTACTTGGCTGTTTTCGTCAATAACATATGACGCATTGTTTTCAAGTTCTGCACCCGAAACGGTAAATGTCGGCTTGGCTGCCACAAATTCGTGACCATCAAGATTTGCAATTGCGGTTGTGAGAGCGGCGCAGGCGTTGTCGATTTCCTCCTGAGTTGCCTCAAGATTTGCATAGACTGTCTTTGCTTCCTCAAGCGAATTTTTAAGTGTCGTACCCTGCTCGTAAGCATAATCGGTATATGTGTATTTTTCGCCTTCGGCAATTGCCGCCTGAAGTGCCGTTGTATCCCATGTCGTGATTGCTTTAACCGTGCCACTGTAGCCGCCGTCCTTAGAAGTAACGGTGATAATCGCAGTGCCCTGAGTTTTGAATGTAACAGAACCGTTTTCGTCAACAGTTGCAACATCCTCATTGTCAGATGAATATGTGCACTTGTTTATGATTGAACTTTGAACAAGCGTTGATTTTTGATTTAAATTAGGCGTGATTTGCTTTGTTTCCTGCGGTGCGCCGTAAACCATGTCTGTATCGAATGTAACAGCAGTTACACCGTAAACTACAAACGAAACGGTAACGGTTGTTGAATAAGTATTGTCAAGTTCATCAATAACCGTGCAGGTTATATCTGCATATTGAGCCGATGCAGAATTGCAGGTAACAAGTCCAAATTCGTCAACACTTACATTATCGTTTGACGATTTCCACAAAATCTCCTTATATACCGCTGTCGGTGTCGGGAGAGTTGTTGCCGTGAGCTGAATTGTCTTAGAGCGGAGAAGGTTGCCGGTATATCTGAAGTAGCCGGAATTTTCCTCCGTAACGCCGGATGTTTGCTCAAATCCGATTTGAACGCCCGTTGCCGCAACATATTTAACAAGTGCATTGTATGCCGCAACTACGGTGTCATACATTGCGTCAACCTCTGCTTGGGTTGCAGTGCCGTCGTTAATCATCTTGCGAGCCTGCTCAACTGCTGTTGAAAGTGTTGCGAGCGACTCGGTTGTGTAAACATAATTGTCTGTTGACTCGGTAATAAGCTGAGTGTATTCGTCAACCTTTTGAGCAAGCGGCTCAAAGTTTGCATTAACCGTAAGATCAACCGTTGCCGTAAAGCCGCCGTCAATTGTTTTTGCGGTAATAACGGCATTGCCGATTTCAACCGGAGTGATAAGACCCGTTGACGAAACGGTTGCAACGCTTTCATCGCTTGATGACCAAATAATATCGTTAAATTCTGCACTGCCGCCGACTGTTGCTGTAAGCTGATACGAGCTGTCGGAAGCCGCAAGCGAAAGTTTTGTTGTGTTGAGCGTGATACCCGTTGCAACATTATCGCTCATTGTGACATAAATTGTGCGTGTCGTTGTTCTGTTATAGTCGTCGGTTACGGTGACTGTCAGTTTTGCCCACGCACCCTTGCTCTTATCCTTCGGCGTTACCGTAAGTTTTGTGCCGTCCGTCTTGATTGTTGCCTCATAAGAATCATCCGTTGACCACTCAACACTCTTATACATTGAGTTTAACGGAGCTGCGGCGGCATTAAGTTCGACTGTATTATAATTGTTATAATTAGAGTATTTTTGTGAAAGGTTAATTGAAAGCGCATCGTTTGAATCAACGGTTCCGTCAGCGATTTGTGTTGTTTTGCCCAAAAGATCGGATTTTGATGTGGTATACGAAATATCGACACCGCTGACCTTAACGAACGGATGGGCAATCATTTCCTCGGCTGCGGTAACAAGAGTATTTGCCGACTCATCAATTTGCTCCTGCTTGAGCGAATAATCGGTCAGTGCCTTTTGCGCGCTTGCATACGCCGCATTAAAGGTTTCGGCATAATCTTTTTGATACTCGGTTGTATCAACATCCTTGTACTTTTCAAGTGCTTCCTTAAGCGCACTTCTGTCGCCGTCGGTCGAAACCTTACATTCGCCGGTGATACCGCCGTCATACGATACGGCGCGAACCGTTGTCGAGCCTGCGCTTACAAATGTTACAAGTCCGTTTTCGTCAACAGTGGCAACGCTTTCGTCGTCTGACTCCCAATAATAGTCTTGGATTGATGCGGCGCCGATATGGCCGATTGTTGTACCGGTAGGTTCAACCGTACAGCTGAGCTGATATGTCGAACCGACTGCGCCGTTGATGTTTGTTTCGCTGAGTTTCATTCCCGTTACAGGATAGTATGAGAACGAAACATAAACGCTGTCTTTAAACGAATGACCAAAATGGTCTGTAACCGTACAGGTGATTGTGCTCCAACACGGCTTATTGACCGTCGGCGAGCATTTACCGTCGGATGTGACGGAAACATTGCTGTCAGACGACTCCCAAACAACATCCTTGTATGACGCGTTGTTGGGATAAAGCCTTACATTAAGATCGAGCACGGCGTTCTTGTAGCTTAAGCCCTCTTTCAAAATTCTTAAATCGTACTGATAAAATTCCGAGGTGGGTTCGCCGTCGAGATAAAGTTCTATTTTTTGGAGATAGTTGTATTTTTCGAGTGAATTGTATGCGTTCTCCAACTTTGCCTGCATTGCGTCAACCTCTTTTTGTGATGACGCATTTGCCTCAACAAGAGCATTTGCCTCTGCCATTGTGGCTGTGAAATACTGCCATGTTTCCGGATAATAACTTGTTTCGCTGAGTTGTAAATCGTTATACGATTTTATAAGAAGCTTAAGCGAATCGTAGTTTGTAACAACATTTACTTTGCAAACAGCCTCAAAGCCGCCGTCCTGAGTTTTGCAGGTGATTTCGCAGTCGCCGCCGTAAACAAATGTTACGACGCCGTTTTGGTCAACCGTGGCAACCTTTTCATCACTTGTTGACCAAACAAGGGCTTGGCAAGATGCCGTTGAATTGTTGAATGCATTTTTAGGCAAAACCGTTGCGTTAATTTGCTGTGTTTCGCCGACCTTGCCGCCTACAATCTCTGTTGAGTCGAGGGTTAAGCCGGTTGCCTGCGTTCTTGCAAAAGCTACATAAACGCTGTCGCTGACTTTTGTGCCCATATAATCCGTAACGGTGCAGGTGATGAGGGCACTGCAAGCATCATTTGATGTCGGCTTGCATCTGCCGTTTTTGTCAACTGAAATGCTGTCGTTTGACGATTTCCATTCTACCTGATTGTACATTGCGGAGGACGGATTGACAACATAATCCAAATCATATGACGATTTTGTATAATTTGTTGTTGCGCCGACCTTGACACTTACAAAGCCGTTTTCAATATCCGCGCCGCCAGCTTTTTTGATTGAAACGCTGTTAATGCCGACAAATCCACCGATTTTGTAAAATGCAGACAAAAGATTTTGCGCAGTTGTTTCACAAGTGGTTTGTGATGCCATATCCTGGTCGTAAAGAACGGTGTATGCCATATCAAGTTTGCGCATATATGTTTTATACAGCTTTTTGTTAGCCTCTGTTTGAATAACATTTGCATTGTCGCAAAGATCGACAATTTGCTTAAGATACGTCTTATCGGGCTTGACAACAACATTTGCCGTTGCAAGAATGCCGCCGTCTGCCGATACGCAATAAACCGTTGCCGTGCCGACATCGTTACCGGTAATTATTCCGTCGCGGTTATCGTTTGTATTTGTTTTAACCGAGAATATTGATTCGTCCGACGAATACCAGTTTGCTTTATAGCAGGCATATGCCGTATCGGTCCACGAGCCGTCAAATTCAAGTGAATGCTGAACATCTGCCGTTTTGCCGTTGATAACCTCAATCGTATCGCCGACAATCGTATTTGATTTGACCGTATTTCTTGTTATGCAAACGGTAATTGTGTTTGAAACAATTTTGCCGTCGTTTGAAACTGCATAAATATTAAATGCGTCGGCAACTTCGTGCCCTGCTTTTTGCTTAACGCTGACGGTATTATCGTCGGAGGCGTCAACGTTGTAATATCCGTTATCAACAACCCATTTAACATTTTTCACCGTTGCATTTTCCGGATAAACGGTTGCGGAGAATTTTGCTCCGTTGCCTGCATAACCCTCTATAACATTTTTCTTAACGGTAATGTATTGATAATCGGTGCCGTTGACTGTTATATTATTTACATTTTTAGTGGTGTCACTGTTAGAGGTGCCGCCGGTGCATGTGATTTCGATTTTTTCAACAGGAATACCGGTTGAAACCTCTTTTGTTGCAATGCGTGACGAAATTTCGTAAAACTTGCCGGTTGCAAGACTGTAGCCTGTAACCGCCTTAACGGCAATTGTCGATTTGCCGCCGCCGACAGCCGTATAATGGCCGCTTGACGAAATTTTGCCAATGCCGTCTGTCGCATCGTTTTCGCTGTCTGCCCAGGTGTAAACGGGATTGCCGTCGTCGTCCGTGCCTGTTTGAATACCCCAATAAATATACAAATTGCTTGATTCGGCAACACGCTTTGGATAAACGGCGTAGCTGTAATCCGATTCGCTGTTGATTTCAACCTGGTCGGAGCCGTTTATATCAACGCCGGAAACATATTTGCCGTTTTTCTTTTCAACCGTGACGGTGACTGATTTTGTTATATTTCCCGACGGAGAATACGCTGTGATTGTAACCTCTTTTGATTGGCTTAAAACAGAATCGCCTGCATCAAGACCTCTGATAACACCGGTTTTGGAGTCAACCGATGCAACCGTCGGGTCGGAGGAGGACCAAACAATATCGGATGTGTCGCCTGCGTCGGGTTTAACATCGACTATCGAAAGCTGAATTTCCGAGCCTTCCTTAACGGAAGTAACGCCGCTGATATTAAAATCGGTGAGCGGCTGAGCTTCGACAACATTAAATGTGATTTTGTCGTTATATGCCATCTGCAAAATAATATTTGCGATGATTTGAACGGCGGTTGCGGTGAGCTGAACGGGATCTGCCGTATCGCCGACAATTTTATATACCGCAAACGCAGCGTCAAGCAACGCCGCAAGAACATTTCTGTCTATATCAACGCCCATATACTTGATAAGAATCTCGGCAATTTTTGTTGTGTCGAGCGTACCTGTGTTATCAAGTTGATATACATAGTTGACCATTTTCAAAATAGATTCGATAACCTGTTCCGAATCGGGGGAAACAATAATCGTTGCGGTGCCCTTGCTTTTGAACGAAACAAGACCGCTGTCCGTTACCGTTGCAACGGCTTTGCCGCTGGTGAAAATTGAGGAAGATTTAACCGAGTAAACAGTGCCGAAACCGAGACGCTGTGGCGTTGTGATAGCGTAAATCTGAACACTTGAGCCGACAGCTTGAGTTGTTGCAATTTGCGATTTGTTTGTAATATGAGTACCGTTCGGAAGAAAAGCCGCATACCATTCCTCGCACTTTTTAACGGTAACATTTACACTTGCAGATGCAACGGGCTCGGTGTCGGAAACAGACGGATCATAAAGCTCGCACACAATCGGAGTGTTTACCTTATCAAGATATTCTCTGAGCGAATCGACAAGTTTGCCCTGATATGCCTCGATATAATCCGCAATCCAGCTTTCGGAGCCGAGAGCCGCAATCAAAATATCGACAATCTCCTCGGTATCCATACTGTCAAGGTCGACTTTATCGTTGAAAAATGCCTTTTCGAGCACCTTTCCGAGAGGCTTACCGATTATCGGGATGGGCTTAACCTCATTATCGATCCACGATTGAATAACCGCACCCTTTGACGAGTCGAACGCCTTGATTTTACCTGTTTGGTCAACATCGACAAGGACGGGGTTTTCGCTGTGCCATTTGATATAGCTGTTGTCCGGAGCAACGGAATCAATCAGTTTGTATGTAAGCTGAAGTTCGTCACCCTCGTACATATACTGAATAAAGGCGGTTTTGCCGTCCTCCTGATAATCGGGAACGACCGTGTCGGTATCCGAATAAAACAGTTTCATTTCGATTTGATCAAAAACTCCGCCGTCGGACGCCGCAAATGCACTCATCGCGGGTATGATGCCCGACACCGCCATAAGAACACTGAGCAATATACTTATTGCCTTTTTTGATTTTTTTCTCATCTTTCTTCCTCCTTAAAAACGAGTGTATAAAGTGTGCGAACAGAGATAATAGACGAATATCTAAAATTAGTATTATAAATGTACTATTATGTTTATTATATAATTATTCCGGCACGGGGTCAATGAAAAAAATATGGTTATATTTAACAAAATTTCAAATGTCGGCTTGTCAGATATGACTGATTTATAAACGATTTTAAACAGTTTCTTAATATTTCTTATAACTGCTTGTCTTTTTTTGACTTTGTGATACAATTAACAATGGTATCGGTCGGATATTTGACAAATAATTTTGAGATGATAGAATATAAATTGAGAGAGGAACAAAGCGGGCAAGTCCGCAAAAGGGAGTGATGAAAATTTTAGATAACGACGATTTGGCGTTTGAGGTTGAATTTATGACCTGCGTTATCGACAAGGCTGATAATCTTGTTGTGGTTGACTGCGACAGCCATTTTTCTGATTTCGTGGGTATTCACCCTTCTAAAATAAAACAAGGCAAGCTGTTTTTGCACGATGTGCTCGTACCCAAAGAGCGCGAAAATATTATGCGTTGCATTTGCAAAAAGAACTCGCCGTACATATATTTTGATTTTTATCTGAAAAATAAGGAGCAAAATTATATTCATGTTCATTGCACCGGTCAAAATGTTGACGGCACAACGCTGTGCAGACTGACAATGGCTGATGTTTCGCGCTCGGTCGAAAAATCTGAAAAGCTAAAGGAAACCGCTAAGGAAATGAACAATTTGATTGACCTTGTGACGGGCGGCGTTTGCTTGTTCAAGGTCAACACGGATATGCATTTTGAGCCGCTGTATTTGAACAGTGCCTGCTGCGGCTTTTTCGGCACAACAAAGGGAAATTACAAAAACCAGATTTACCGACTTGACGAATTGATTCATCCCGACGACAGAAGTCTTGTTTTTCAGGCAATCGGCAATTCAATGGCTACAAAAAAGCCGATTGATATAGAGATCAGAATTAACCGTCATAAAAATGAATTTATATGGGTTAAAATGAACTCGGCAATTCAACGCTACGACAGCGATAAATGCCCTGTTTTTCACGCTATTTTTACGGATATTACACGGGTTAAGCAAGAGGAGGAAGAGGCTGACAGACAAACCGACATACTGGTGAGCCTGTTCAAAAACCTGCCGGGTCCGCTGTTTTGCACAAGTTTGAAAGAGCCGTTCAAACTTAATGTTGTATCGGAGGATTTCATTAAACTTTTGGGCTTTACCCGCAAGGAACTTTTTGAAAGATACAACGGCGATTTGACAAACCTTATCAGCGCGCGTGAGGTTGTTATGACAACGCACGCAATTGAAACGCAGGCAAAAACAAGCAATGTCACGAAAACGACATATTCCCTCAAAATCAAGGGCGGAAAACACCTTGTTGTAGTTGAAAGGCGCAAAATTATAGAATCGCCAGACGGCAAAAAAACAACAATCGGCATGGTGCGCGATATAACATCGATGCACCTTGACGAAGATTTTGACATATAAAACAACAGAAGCATTGAAACTCGCTTTTCAATGCTTTTTGTTATTTTACACTAAAAAGAGGGTGTAACAGCGGTGAATTTCATATTATTAATTTATAATGTCTTTATTGATATTAAAAAAGATTTATGTTATCATATTGATACTTGAATATTTATTTCACAAGGAGAGCGAAAATGGCAAAGGTATATCGTGTATTCGTCGAAAAGAAAAAAGGAAACGATATTGAAGCAGGTCAAATTTTAGAGGATTTGCGCGATAATGTCGGCTTAACGGGGCTTGAAGATTTGAGAATCATCAACAGATATGACGCTCAGGGCTTAAGCGACGCGGAGTTTGACTCTGCGGTTAAGCAGGTTTTTTCTGAAACAAACCTTGACAATGTTTATTATGATTTAAAAATTGATGACGGCTGGAAATATTTTGCAACCGAATATCTGCCCGGTCAGTATGACCAGCGTGCAGACAGTGCGGCGCAATGTATTCAGCTTTTGACGGCAGGCGAGCGACCGAAGGTTGCGTCGGCAAAAGTAATAGCAGTTAAGGGCGATATTTCGGACGATGAGTTTGAAAAAATCAAATCATATATTATCAACCCTGTTGAATCAAGGGTTGCATCAATGGGACTTCCCGAAACGCTCGACATAAAAACCGATGTACCTGCCGACATTGTAAGAATTGACGGCTTTATTGAAATGAGCGACGACGAAATTGCGGCTTATCACGATTCGATGGGTCTTGCAATGAGCGTTGCCGACCTTTGCTGGGTGCGCGACTATTTTAAAAACGACGAAAAGCGCAATCCGTCGCTGACGGAAATTAAAGTAATTGATACATATTGGTCGGATCACTGCCGCCACACCACCTTTGCTACACAACTTGATGAAATCACTATAAACGAGGGCAAATATTCTGCCGCAGTGGAAAAAGCACTTGACCAGTATTTTGAAACAAGAGCAGACCTTTATGCAGGCAGAACGGATAAAATCGTTTGCCTTATGGATATGGCGTGCATCGGCACAAAATATCTCAAAAAACACGGCTATGTTGACGATCTCGACGAGAGCGAGGAAATCAACGCCTGCTCAATCAATGTTGATGTTGAAATTGACGGCAAAAAAGAGCCGTGGCTTGTTCAGTTTAAAAACGAAACACATAACCACCCGACAGAAATCGAGCCATTCGGCGGCGCGGCAACCTGCCTCGGCGGCGCAATCCGCGACCCGCTTTCGGGCAGAGCATATGTTTATCAGGCAATGCGCGTAACCGGCTCGGGCGACCCGACAACTCCGTTTGAGGACACACTCGACGCAAAATTGCCGCAAAGCAAAATCACAACGGGTGCGGCTCAGGGCTATTCGTCATACGGCAACCAAATCGGTCTTGCAACAGGTCAGGTAACGGAGCTTTATGATGACGGATATGTTGCAAAGAGAATGGAAATCGGCGCAGTAATCGGCGCATCACCGAAGGAAAATGTTATCCGTGAAGTTCCGCAAAAGGGCGATGTAATCATCCTCCTCGGCGGCAAAACAGGCAGAGACGGTTGCGGCGGCGCAACAGGTTCATCAAAAGCGCACGACAGCCACTCAATCGAAACCTGCGGCGCAGAAGTGCAAAAAGGTAATGCACCGACAGAGCGCAAAATCCAAAGATTGTTCCGCAACCCCGAGGTTGCAAAGATGATTAAGCGTTGCAACGATTTCGGTGCAGGCGGCGTCAGTGTTGCAATCGGCGAACTTGCAGACGGCCTTAAAATTGACCTTGACAAGGTGCCTAAAAAATATGAGGGACTCGACGGCACGGAGCTTGCAATCTCCGAATCACAGGAGAGAATGGCTGTTGTTGTTGACAAGTCGGATATAGAAAAATTTGAAAGCCTCGCAAGAGAGGAAAACCTCGAATCAACCGTTGTTGCAGAGGTAACGGACGAAAACAGACTTGAAATGACTTGGAGAGGCGACAAAATTGTTGACCTTTCGAGAGATTTCTTAAACACAAACGGCGTTGTTCAGCACGCCGCAGTAGAAATTGAGGCAATCGGCGACGATGAATACAGGACACAGGTGCCGTCGGCACTTGAGGGAATGACAAACGCCGAGGCTCTCAAGGCAAACCTTTCAAGACTCGAGGTTTGCTCACAAAAAGGACTTGTAGAGCGTTTTGACTCATCAATCGGTGCGTCAACCGTTCTTATGCCGTATGCCGGCAAATATCAGCTCACTCCCGAGGAAGCAATGGTTGCAAAAATTCCGCTTACAAAGGGTGAAACAGACACCGCAACAGTCATGGCATACGGATTTATTCCGAAAGTATCACGCTGGTCGCCGTTCCACAGCGCAGCATTTGCAGTAACCGAATCGCTTGCAAAGCTTGCCGCAGTCGGATGCGACCCGTCAAAAGCAAGACTGACCTTCCAAGAATATTTTGAAAGGCTTAACGACGCTCCAACCCGTTGGGGCAAGCCGACAGCCGCTTTGCTCGGTGCTCTCACCGCACAGCTCGGCTATCACACACCGTCAATCGGCGGCAAGGACTCAATGTCGGGTTCGTTTAACGATCTTGATGTTCCCCCTACCCTTGTATCGTTTGCCGTAGGCGTAAGCGAGGCGTCGAAAACCGCGTCGGCTCAGTTCAAGAGAGCAGGCTCAACCGTTAAACTTGTTGAAATCCCGGTTGACGGCGAAACAGGACTCCCCGATTATGACAAGGCAATGGCTCTTATGGTTGAAGTTTGCGACAAAATCAGAGAGGGCAAGGTGCTTGCCGCAGGCGTTGTTAAAGAGGGCGGTGCCGCCGCATGCGTATGCAAAATGGCATTCGGTAACAAAACAGGCTTTACATTTGAAGCAAAGCTTGACGCAAAAACACTTTTTGCACCGCTTCAAGGCTCGTTTGTGCTTGAACTTGCCGACGAAAACGATTTTGACGGCATTACATTGGGCACAACAAACGACAACGGCGTATTCATCATTGACGGCACTGTTTACACCGCAGATGAATTAATCGCAGAGTGGACATCAAAACTTGAAAAGGTGTTCCCTACAGACTCTGGCAAAACGGCTAAAATGCCGATTGATGTTCCGCTTTATAAAGAGCGCAGTATTTTTGTTGCCAAAAACAAGGTTGCAAAACCGAAGGTATTTATCCCGGCATTCCCGGGCACAAACTGCGAGGTTGACACGGCGCGCGCATTTGAAAAGGCAGGCGCAGAGGCATCAATCCTTGTTGTAAACAACCTCACACCGGCTGATATTAACGAAACAATCGACAAAATGGTTAAGGAAATCGAAACGAGCCAAATCGTTATGCTCCCCGGCGGATTTTCCGGCGGTGACGAGCCCGAAGGCTCGGGCAAATTCATTGCCACAACATTCCGCAACCCGAGAGTTTCGGAGGCTGTAACAAAGCTTCTCAACTGCCGCGACGGACTTATGCTCGGTATTTGCAACGGTTTCCAGGCGCTTATCAAGCTCGGTCTTGTGCCGAACGGCAAAATCGTTGACATTAAGGAAAACGACCCGACTCTCACATTTAACACAATCGGCAGACACATTTCGTCAATGGCTTACACAAGAGTCACCTCGGTTAAATCACCGTGGTTCAGCGCCGTTGAGGCAGACGATGTTTTCGCAGTGCCTATCAGCCACGGCGAGGGCAGATTTGTTGCCGACGAAGATGTGATGAAAAAGCTTGTCGAAAACGGTCAGGTTGCAACACAGTATGTTGACCTTGACGGAAATGTAACAAGCGAAATGCCGTTTAACCCAAACGGCTCTGTTTGCGCGGTAGAGGGCATCACTTCACCCGACGGCAGAGTACTCGGCAAAATGGGTCACTGCGAGCGTAAGGGCGACAATCTTTACGGCAATGTTCCGTTTGAAAAAGATATGAAACTCTTTGAAAGCGGCGTTAAATACTTTAAATAATTAAATCTCAAAATCAGGAGATAGTCATTATGAAATATGCAGTTGTATTATATGACGGAATGGCGGATTATCCCGTTCCGGCATTAGACGGAAAAACACCGATGCAGGTTGCGAAAAAGCCGAATATGGACTTTTTGGCAAAGCACGGCGAGGTAGGCCTTATCCGCACCGTAGCCGAGGGATTGAAACCCGGCTCCGATGTTGCGAATATGAGCGTTATGGGCTTTGACCCAAAGAAATTCTACACAGGCAGAAGTCCGCTTGAGGCTCTTTCGATGGGCATTGATATGAAGCCGACCGATGTTTCGCTCAGGACAAATCTTGTCACTCTTTCGGAGGACGATTTGCCGTATGAGCAAAAGACAATCGAGGATTACTGCGCAGACGATATTTCTACCGAAGAGGCAGAAATTCTCATCAAATACATTGACGAAAAGCTCGGCACGGATGAATTTAAGTTTTATCCCGGAATCAGCTATCGCCACTGCCTTATTTGGCAAAACGGCACAACCGATCTCGGCAAAATGACACCGCCGCACGATATTACCGGCAAGGTAATCACCGATTATCTTTCAACCGCCGAGAACGCAAAGCCGCTTATCGAAATGATGAAAAAATCATACGATTTGCTCAAAGACCATCCCGTAAACATTGCGAGAAAAGAGCATGGCAAGCGCCCCGCAAACTCAATTTGGCTTTGGGGCGAAGGCACACGCCCCGCTTTTGACACTTTTGAGAGTGTTTACGGCGTTAAGGGCGGAGTTGTATCCGCGGTTGACCTTATCAAAGGACTCGGCGAATGTGCAAAAATGGATGTTGCCGAGGTTGAGGGCGCAACAGGATATATCGACACAAACTTTGAGGGCAAGGCAAATGCGGCACTTGACCTTTTGGAAAAGGGCGACGACCTTGTTTATATCCACTTTGAGGCACCCGACGAATGCGGTCACAGAAACGAGCCTGAAAACAAGGTAAAGGCAATCGAAATGATTGACACAAGAGTTTTGCCTATCCTCTTTGACGGTCTTAAAAAATATGACGACTACAAAATTATGATTTTGCCGGATCACCCGACCCCGATTGTAACAAGAACGCACGCAAGCGACCCTGTTCCGTTTTTGATTTATCAACACAGCAAAGAAAACGAAACAGACAGCGGCGTTGACTCAATCAACGAGGAAAGCGCAAAGCAGACGGGCGAATATATCGACTTCGGTCCGTCAATCATGGGCAAATTCTTAGGCAAGTGAGAAACGCGCGGAGGTTTTATTTTGGAAAATCAAAGCCACATTCATCACCACAGTGATTTGCACAAAAAAGAGGTGTCAAACCGTCTTGCGCGCGCAATTGGTCATTTGCAAAAGGTTAAGCAAATGGTTGAAGACGATGAGGATTGCAGCGATGTTTTGATTCAGCTTGCCGCCGTAAAATCGGCTATAAACAACACGGGCAAAGTGATTTTGAAGGACCATATGGAGCACTGCATTGTCCACGCTGTTGAGGACGGCGACCTGCAGGCGATTGACGAGTTAAACGCCGCAATCGACAAATTCATGAAATAAATCGGATTTCCGAGTAAAAAACAACCCCCGACCCAAAAACGGTCGGGGGTTTGATTTATATAATGCGAATTAATTTTTAACAAATTTGCGCACAAGGAAATTTGCGCCGGTGGATTTGCAGATTTTGCGTGCTGTTTCAATATCTTCGTCGGAAATTACATCAACAACGGTCATACGCACATCTGCGCCGCATTTAACGCAATCGCTTGTGAATTTGAGGAGCGCGTCAAACGCTCTGCCGGGAAAAATGTTGCGTGTGATTTTGTCATATTTTTCCGAAGTCATTTCGTTTAAAGAAACGGAAACGGCGTCGATATTTTTGCAAATCAGCTCTGCGGTCGGCTTATCATTGACAAGGTCGGACAAACCGTTTGTGTTTAAGCGGAGCTTGATTTCGGGATGAATCTGTTTCATATACGCTGCCGTTTCAAGCAAAAGGTCGAGCGCGTTTGTCGGCTCGCCGTAGCCGCAGAAAACAGCACGGTCATATCCCGACCAATCAAACGAATCAACCGCCGCCTTAACATCGGCAAATGTCGGCTGAGAATCGTGCCACATTTTTTCAGCCTCGCCGACAACATCTTTTTTATCTCTGACGCAGAAAACACAGCGACACGGACACTTGTTTGTAATGTTAAAATACGGGCTACCCTCAAATGTGTAAATAATATCAGCCATTGTAAATACTTCCTTTTATTTAATAAATCTTTGAATTTTGGCGGCATCGAGCGCACTGCCGATGATTAAGAAAATAACGGCACTGCCTGCTGCCTGAATAAGACTGATTGGGAACGACATCCAAGCAGTCGGGAACGAATACATAATACCCTCGGCAAGAAGATAGCCGAAAGCGGTAATAAGACCGGAAACAATTGTCATCAAAACCGTTCTCAAATTAACGATTCTGTGCTTGCCCTTGCTTTTTACATAATAATGCATAGCGACAATGAACGGAACGGCGTTGCACGCCTTGATGATTGCCGTTGCCGGTGCCCAAGTGGGAACACCCGAAAGAATATCTGCCAACGCGCCGCCGATAGCCGCGGAAAGTGCCGCAATTGGCCCCAAAAGACAGCCTGCAAGATAAATCATAGAATCGCCGAAATGAAGATATCCGTCATTGATACCGGTCGGGATTTTCACAACCGTTGTCGCAACCGTTACAAGTGCGGCAAAAAGTGCTGCAAGCGTAATTTGCTTAACGCTTATTTTTTTTATTTTCTTTTCTGTTTCGTTACTCATATGTACCTCCTATATTTTACAAAAAACACACAAATGTCAACATGCTTTGCCGATTAATCAACAAATACATTATAATACATTGTGTGCATTTTTACAGATACAATTTTTATATTTTTTTACGGTACAGATGAGTGGTGTTGCCTGTCGCATTTACATATATTATAACGAAGCAATCGTAGGGGCGAACTGTGTTCGCCCGTTTTGTTGCAAATCGGTTGTCGGTAAATTCGGGCGAACACAGTTCGCCCCTACGATAGTATGCATTGAGATTTTCATAAAAACAAGCCTTCCCTTTGCGGAAAGGCTTTTGATAAAACGGTTTATTTTTTAATCAAAACACAAATTGAATAAATTATGTAAGGCACGGTGCCGACGATACCGACAACGGTGATTGCCGCAAAGGCAACAATGTTGAAAAAGCAAAGCAAAATTTTGCCGCGGCGCGAAAGCTCCTTAATTCCGATAAAGCAAATGCAAAATCCGGAAAACGATGCGCAGGGCACATATGCACAGCCGAGTGCAAGAAAAACCCTTTGCGCCGTTGTCATATCGAGCGTTGTGCCGTAGGCACTGCCGACGCCGAAAACAATCAAAAACGAGAGCAACGCAAATGCGACAAACATTGCCGACACTATCAACAAATATCTTTTTGCAACAGATTTTTTACTCATAATATTTATACTCAACCGTTAAAACAGAGCGATTATTTATTTTTCATTCTTTCTGCAGCAGCGGTGACAAAACCTCTGAACAACGCATGCGGTCTGTTCGGTCTGCTCTTGAACTCTGGGTGGAACTGACAAGCCACAAACCACGGATGCTCCGGGATTTCAACCATTTCGACAATGTGATTGTCGGGTGATGTGCCGGCAAAAATCATACCGCCGTTGAGAAGATCCTGACGATAATCGTTATTAACCTCATATCTGTGACGGTGGCGTTCATAAATCATTGAAGCACCGTAAAGTTCGTACGACTTTGAGTCGGGGTTGAGGACACACGGATACTGTCCAAGGCGCATTGTGCCGCCCATATCGGTAACATCCTTTTGCTCCGGCAAAATATCAATAACAGCATGGGTTGTTTCGGGATTGATTTCGGCTGAATTTGCGTCATTATATCCCATAATGTTGCGCGCAAACTCAATAATTGCAATTTGCATACCGAGGCAAATGCCGAGATACGGGATTTTGTGTGTTCTTGCATAATTGCAGGCAAGAATTTTGCCCTCGATACCTCTTGAACCGAAGCCGCCCGGAACAAGAATACCGTCCATATCGCCGAGGATTTCGTCAAGATTAACGCCGTCGCCCTCGAGCGATTCGCTGTCTATCCAATGAATATCCACTGCCGAACGAGTAGCGATTCCGCCGTGTTTGAGAGCCTCATTGACTGAAATATACGAATCGTGAAGCTCGACATATTTGCCGACCATTGCAATTTTAACTGTTTGAACGGGGTTGCGAAGAGCATCAAGCATTTGCTCCCAATCAGACAAATCCTGATTAGGCGCATCAATACCGAGACGGCGCATAACAACCTCGTCCATTTTCTGCTCTTTAAGCATCATAGGAACCGCATATAAAATATCACAGTTGTTGTTTTCGATAACGCACTCTTCGTTTACATTGCAGAAAAGTGCAATTTTGCGGCGAATATCGTCTGTGAGGGGATGCTCTGTACGGCAAACGATAATATCGGGGCTTATGCCGAGAGACAGCATTTCTTTAACGGAATGCTGGGTCGGTTTTGACTTTAGTTCATCCGACGCTGCAAGATACGGCACAAGAGTAACATGAATAAAAAGACAATTTTCTCTGCCGACCTCAACGGCAAACTGACGGATTGCCTCAAGAAACGGCTGTGACTCGATATCGCCGACCGTTCCGCCGATTTCAACAAGACAAACATCGGCGCCCGTGTCGGCATTTTTATGAATTGATTTTTTGATTTCGTTTGTAACATGGGGTATGATTTGTATTGTTTGACCGCCGTAAACGCCTTTGCGCTCATCGGTGATAACTTTCCAATAAACTCTGCCCGAGGTGAGGTTTGAGTTTTGCGAAAGCGATTCGTCGATAAATCTTTCGTAATGACCCAAATCAAGGTCGGTTTCGGCACCGTCGTCCGTAACGAAAACCTCGCCGTGCTGAACCGGATTCATCGTGCCCGGGTCAACATTAAGATATGGGTCGAGCTTTTGAGCGGTGACCTTAAGGCCGCGAGCCTTCAAAAGTCTGCCGAGGGATGCCGCAGTGATTCCCTTGCCGAGTCCGGAAACTACACCTCCGGTAATAAAAATATACTTTGACATAAACCGTATCCTCCAAGTAAGATTATGAAAAAACAAAAAACGGCTGTACGCGATGCACAACCGTCTGTACTTATACATTATAAAGCATTACCTATTCAAAATCAACAAAAAAATTATTTTTTTAAATCATTGCCTTGATTGCAACGCTTTTTTGATATATTATAAAATTGAATAAAAAACTTAATGTCCAAAGGAGATATAAATATGCTTGGAAAATACCTTGACAATGTGCGAAAAACATCGCCTCTCGTGCACAATATCACAAATTATGTAACGGTGAACGATGTTGCAAATGTTATACTTGCCTGCGGCGGCAGTCCGATTATGGCCGATGAGCCTGACGAGGTGCAGGATATAACATCTGTATGCGACGGCCTTAATATCAACATAGGCACGCTTAATAAAAGAACAATTGAAGCAATGCACCTTGCGGGAGCAAAGGCGAACGAACTCGGCCACGCAGTTTTGCTTGACCCTGTGGGAGTCGGCGCATCAAGACTGAGAACAGACACTGCCGTAAGCCTTGTCGAAAGCATCGAATTTGATGTAATCCGCGGCAATATATCGGAAATAAAGGGACTTGCGGCAGGCGGCGGAACCACAAGGGGTGTTGATGCCGACATTGCCGACACCGTAACAGATGAAAATCTTGGCGACGCAATTGAATTTGTAAACGGATTTTCAAAGGAAACAGGCGCAATTATCGCCGTAACCGGTGCAATTGACCTTGTAAGCAACGGTGAAAAATGTTTTGTAATTCGCAACGGCAGACCCGAAATGAGCAAAATTACAGGCACGGGCTGTCAGCTTTCGGGTATGATGACGGCATTTATTACCGCAAATCCCGACAATAAATTCGAAGCCGCGGCAGCCGCTGTTTGCACAATGGGAAGTGCAGGCGACCTTGCGCTCGGCAAAATGCTCCCGGGTGACGGCAATTCGACATATCGCAACAGAATCATCGACACAATATACAATATGACCGGCGATATTTTGGACATTGCGGCTAAATACGAAATTAAATAATGTGTGCATTAAACGCAAAAAGTGGCTTGAACATTGAGTTCAAGCCACTTTTTCAAGTCAATAGTTATAACAAACGCCTGCGCAGGAGCAAATCGCTGCACTGCGAATCACTATTAGATTTTTTTAATCGGCGCGGTTTTGCCGCTTTGTCGAGACCTGTCGATTACTTAATGATTGTGCCCATTGTGTTGGGTGCCATACCTGCGGCATTTGCCTCGTCGGTATCAATGTGCATTGCAAGAGCATAACTGTCCGAAACACGGCATACAACATCACCGAAAACAAGACTTCTTTCGTTAGATGTCGGAATTTCGACAGAAACGAT
This sequence comes from Mediterraneibacter torques, assembly GCA_963630035.1. Taxonomy (GTDB): domain Bacteria; phylum Bacillota; class Clostridia; order Oscillospirales; family Acutalibacteraceae; genus Eubacterium_R. The sequence continues at coordinate 21,903 of CAVGLE010000004.1, read as the reverse complement.
TTGACCGTTTTCAATACCAAGCTCCTCAGCATCCTTTGTTGTAGCATGTATATGACGCTTTGCAGCGATAACACCGTAAGGAATTTCAACCTCACCGGCAGGGCCTACAAGTTTACAAGTGCCGGAGCCTTTAACATCGCCCGACTCTCTTACCGGAGCGGTAACGCCGATTGAACGGGCGTCCGTAAGTGAAAGTTCAACCTGAGTATCCTTTCTTACGGGGCCGAGAATTGAAACTCTCGGGAACTCGCCTTTAGGACCAATAACTCTTACTCTCTCTTCGCAAGCGAACTGACCCGGCTGGGACAGCATTTTTTTAACGGTAAGTTCATATCCTTTACCGAAAAGTGTTTCCAAATCTGCCTGAGAAACATGCACATGACGGGCAGAAATTTCAACCAATACCTGATTTGCCATTTTAAAAATCCTCCAAAATTAAAAAAATATGTTTTTCATTGATATTTTATAACACTTTTAATTGTATTTCAACCATAAATTTGTTATTATATAGGTAAATTAAGTTTGAGGTGAAATTATGACACTTGACCAACTTGAAAACGAATGCCGCTCTTGCACAAAATGCGGACTTTGCGAGGGCAGAACAAATCTTGTTTTCGGCGTGGGCAAAAAGGACGCCGACATAATGCTTATCGGCGAGGGTCCCGGTGAAAACGAGGATTTACAGGGCGAGCCGTTTGTAGGTCGCTCGGGCAAACTGCTTGATAAGTTTCTTGAAAGCATTGATTTGAGCAGAGAGAAAAATGTGTATATCGCAAATATGGTAAAGTGCCGTCCGCCGAAAAACAGAGACCCAAAGCCCGAAGAACAGGAAATGTGCATCAATTGGCTTCGCGAGCAGTTTAAAATCATTCGCCCAAAAATCATAATCTGCGTCGGCAGAATTTCGGCGCAAAAGCTGATTGCCCCCGATTTCAAGGTGACAAAACAACACGGCGAGTTTGTTGATAAAAACGGCGTTTTGATGATGGGCACATATCACCCTGCCGCAATTTTGCGCAACCCCAACAATAAGGAGGCGGCGTTTGCGGATTGGCTTAAGGTCAGAGATAAAATCAAAGAACTTAATATAGAAATATAACAAAGGACAAAACAAAAAATGAGTAAAAACCTGATAATCGGCCAGTCGGGCGGACCGACAGCCGTCATCAATTCAAGCCTTGCCGGCGCAATCGACTACGCATTCGGTTGTGACGAAATCGGCACCGTTTACGGAATGATAAACGGAATTGAGGGCTTTCTTGATGAAAACATAATGAATTTGAGCAATATATTTGAGCATATGCCGTATGAGCTTAACAGACTTAAACTGACGCCGGCAATGTTTCTCGGTTCGTGCCGATATAAGCTGGATGACAGCGAAGAAGAACTTGCAAAAGTTGTGTCCGTTATGCAAAAATACGATATAGGATATTTCATCTATATCGGCGGCAATGATTCGATGGACACGGTAAAAAAACTTTCGGATTACACAACGGCACACGCCATTGATATAAAAATTGTGGGCGTACCCAAAACAATCGACAACGATTTGAACGGTATTGACCACTCACCCGGATTCGGAAGCGCGGCAAAATACATCGCCTCCTGCGTGCGCGAAGTTGCGTACGATACAAGTATTTACAGTATCAAAAGCGTGCACATTATAGAAGCTATGGGCAGAAATGCCGGCTGGCTGACCGCCTCCTCCTGCCTTGCAAGGCAAGAGGATATGGCAGCACCGCACCTTATTTATTTGCCGGAAGTTGATTTCAGCGTTGAGCAATTCGTAAGCGATGTTAAAGCAAAACTTGAGGAATACAATTCAATAATCGTTGTTGTCAGCGAAGGAATACATGACAAAGACGGAAATTATATCAGCGCACAACAGTCGAAAGTTGACGAATTCGGTCACGCTCAACTGAGCGGAACGGGTGCATATCTCAAAACAGTGATTGAAAAAGAAATCGGTTGCAAGGTCAGGGCACTCGAGCCAAGTGTTATTCAAAGAAGCGCAGGTCACATTTCATCACTCACCGATGTTGAGGAGGCGTTTAACCTCGGAACTGTTGCCGTAAGAGCGGCAATTGCGGGCAAAAGCGGCGTATTTTCAACATTGCGCAGAATTTCCGACAAGCCGTACAGCGTTGAGTATTCAACAGAAAATGTTGCTGTTGTTGCAAATACGGAAAAACTTGTTCCGAGAAGCTGGATAAACCCCGAGGGCAACGATGTTACACAGGAGATGGTTGATTATCTAAGTCCGCTTATAGAGGGCGTAGTTCAAACGCCGTACAGAAACGGCTTGCCCGATTATATCGACATTCGCCATCTTGATGTGAGAAAGCAGAAATACAGCGATTAATTTCGCAGTATATAAACAAAAACAAAATATATTTGAGGAGTTTTGTATTATGAAAAAATGTCCAAATTGCAATTTGTATTATGATGACAGCGCAGACGTTTGCTCTGCATGCAACGGAGCGTTGACAGATGCCAATGTCGCACCTCAGCCGACACCGCAGTACGAAGTGCCGCAGTATGAGGCACCGAGCGAGCAGGCACAGTATTATGCGCCGCAACCGACACAGCCAGCACCGGAGCCGCAACCGCAGGCTCAGCCGGCATATGACTATTCACAGCCACAGGCTCAGGTTCAACAGCAATACTATCAGCCGCAACCTCAACAGCCGCAATACAGCTATCAACCGCAAAATGTTGCACCGAGCTATGACAACACAACACAGCCGGTTACAATCGGCAAGTGGGTAGGTCTTTTGATTCTTTCGGCAATCCCGGTTGTAAACATCATTTGCTGGATTGTTTGGCTCTGCAGCAGCACCACAAACAAAAGCATCAAAAACTTCCTTATTGCGGAAATCATTGTTTATGCAATCTGTATAGCAGCATTTATTTTACTCACAATAATTTTAGCCGCACTCGGAGTTTCAACAGTAAACAACTTGTCCGGCTTTTCCGAAATGATGATAGGAATGTTGTTTTAAATACATAACGAATAACTGAAAATTAACGGGAGGCAATGCCTCCCGTTTTTGTGTATGAAAATATATCAAATGCGGTTAAAAATGCCGAGGCGAATGCACATTTGTTGTTTTTGTGAAGCAGGCGAACTGTGTTCGCCCGCCGTAAATAAAACAAACAACCATTTTATAACAAAATCCCGAGGGCGATGCTCTCGGGATTTGTTTGTAATATATATGTGTTATGCCCTGTGAATAATTGCTTCTCTTTCAGGGCCGTTTGAAACCATTGTAATCTTATGGCCAAGCTCGCCCTCGATGAACTCAACATAATCCTTTGCTTCCTGCGGAAGGTCATCATAACTTTTAATGCCCCTAATATCGCAGTGCCAGCCCTTAAGCGTTTTGAACACGGGCTTTGCTTTTTTGAGAACATGAGTTGTCGGGAAATCTTTTGTGATTTCGCCGTCAATGTCGTATGCTGTGCAAACCTTGATTTCGTCAAGATATGAAAGACAGTCGAGAGCTGTCATTACAACCTGGGTTGCGCCCTGACACTCAATGCCGTATCTTGATGCAACGCAGTCAAACCAGCCGACTCTTCTCGGTCTGCCTGTTGTTGCGCCGAATTCGCCCTTGTCGCCACCGTGAATACGAAGTTCCTGTGCCTCGTCACCGAAAATTTCCGAAACGAACTCACCTGCGCCGACCGCCGACGAATATGCCTTTGTTACAACAACAATATCCTCGATTTTGTGAGGCGGAATGCCTGCGCCTACTGCGCCGTAGCCTGCAAGAGTTGAGGAAGATGTAACCATAGGATAAATACCGAAATCGGGATCCTTAAGTGTGCCGAGCTGACCCTCGAGGAGAATGTTTTTGCCCTCCTTGATAGCGTCGGCAATATACTTGTGAGTGTCGCAAACATAAGGAGCGATTTTTTCCTTATATTCCATACAGGTGTTAAAAAGTTCGTCCTCGTCAAGAAGCGGCTTGTTGTAAACATATTTAAGGGTGAGGTTTTTAAGCGTGCAAATATTCTTGAGTTTCGCACGGAGTGTTTCATCATCAAAAAGCTCGTTTACCTGAATACCGATTTTTGAATATTTATCGGCAAAGAACGGAGCAATACCGCTTTTTGTCGAGCCGAATGCGTTTTTGCCGAGTCTCTCCTCCTCGTATGTATCAAGAAGAATATGATAAGGCATAAGAATTTGTGCTCTCTCACTGACTAAAAGGTGCGGATTGAGTCCTGCTTTTTTAACTTCGTCAAGCTCCTTGACGAATTTGTCAATATCCAACGCAACGCCGTTACCGATGATGCAGGTTGTGTGGTCGTAGCAAACACCCGACGGCATAAGATGCAATGCAAATCTGCCGTGCTCGTTGATAATAGTGTGTCCTGCGTTGGCACCGCCCTGAAAACGAATGACAATATCACTTTGCTCAGCGAACATATCGGTGATTTTGCCCTTTCCTTCGTCGCCCCAGTTGGCGCCTACAATTGCTCTTACCATAATTTATAATCTCCTTTGATATGGTTTTTATTAATTTAATCGGCGGAATTATTTTTTGATTTTTCCGCTTTTGTTTTTGCTGTATTTAACCTTGCTTACTGCAACCTTTTTGGCTTTTTTTGTGATATAAATGCCATATTTTTTGTTGGAAGCGATTTTTGTAGATTTTACGCTTCCGCCCGCTCCGCTTGTGAAATAAATTCCGTTGCCGCTGTTTGACGAAACGGTGCAGGATGAAATTGCGGTTGAGGATTTATTATTGCAGTAAATGCCGTCCTTTTTATTTGACGACACAGTGCATTTTGAAACTGTAACATTGCTTTTTTCGCTTGAATAAATTCCGTAGCCGGAGTTTTTGGAGCTTGCAACGGAGGTCATTTTGCCCTTTGATTTGCTGAAAGCAACGCCGTGCTCGCCGTTTGCGCTGATTTTGTCGCCGCTCATTGTGTTTGCGGCGGTGGTATCCTTAAAATAGACACCTTTGTATTTATTATTTGAAACGGTGTTTTTTGAAAATGCCGCTTTTGACGAGTTGCGAACATAAACGCCGTGCTCACCGCTGTATGACACCTTGTTCTGGCTCAACGATGCCGACGATTTGGTATCAAGCAAAATGCAACTTTTTTTGAATTTGGTAACTGTGTTTGAGGTGAGTTTTGCGCCGCTTGTGCCGGTAAGATTAATTCCGTTGCCGCTGTATGAAAGATTGTTGCCGTTTATACTGTTTGACGAAACGGTCGGCGACGAGCAATAATCAGCACGAAATGCGTGTACTGTATCTTTAACGGCGGTGTTTTTCGCCAAAGTAATTTTGTTTGACGAAACCTTTGTGCCGACAGAGCCGCTCAGCCAAATGCCGTAGCCGGTATAGCCGACTGTGACGGTATTTGACGAAATTGTGACATTGTACGCCCTGTAATCGCCAGCCTTGATAACACGCTGTTTGCCGTTTGAATCCTTATCGTTCGGCAAATTTGAATTTTTTGAAACATTTACACCGTAAATCTTAATGCCGTACGGAACAACATTAAAGCATTTGTCGGGTGATTTTTTTGTTGAAATAACATTGTTGCAGATTTTTGTTGCCGGGTCGCGTGTGATGCCGTCCTTATAGCGATAAGTGTTGGCAAAATTTTGATTAACCGTGCGATAAAAAACACCTGCGCCGCAGTTGGTGATTTTGTTGTTGCTGATGTCGCAATTGATAATGCCAACCGCAGTAACGGCGTAACCGTCAACATTGTTGAAGGTGTTGTTTTTAACAACAAAGCCGTTCATATAGTTTCCCGTTTGCGAACTGTGAGAACCTACGCCGCGGTTTACCTTGTTAAAACGGCAATTTGTAATTTTGATGTTTTTGTTTGCCGTGCCGTCATATGACGCTGCAGGCAAACCCGAATAGTGGCGGCTGTCAAGGATGTCAAGCTGAACAGCCTCGTTATTTGAGGTATTACCGGAGGAGCGATAACTGTTTTCAAAAGTGCAGTTGTCAACCGTAACATTGCGACAGCCCGCAATTGAAATATGGTGGCTGTTGCGGCAGTTTTTGAATGTCGTGCCGCTGACCTTGAAATTATCCGTATGGTGGATTGCCCAAATGCCGCCTGCGTTTGATTCGATTGACGCGGCATTTGCGTCAAAAGTACCGCCGGTGACGGTTATATTCTTATAATAATCGTAGCCCTTACTTACATCATCTGCCAAGCCGGTTTTGAGCATTGTTGCACCCGAAAAGCCGTTTGCCTTTATGAATGTGACACCGGTGAGGTCAAAATTTGTGTTTGAATAAATATTAAGCCCTCTTGTCAGTTCGTATGTGCCCGGCTCAACACTAACGGTGATGCGATTTTCGGGTGTTGCGCTCAATCCTGCCTGCTTTAATGCGGCGCGCAAATCCTCCGTAATATCGTTTGAATCGGCAGAAACGGTTATTTGATTATCCTCCTGCGCAAACGATGCGACTGGTGTGCAAAACAGCACGCTTGCCGCCATAACGGCGCAAAGGAAAAGTGAAAATATTTTTTTCATTTTCATTAAATCACAAGCCTTTTCAAAATGAAACGGGGTGAATATCTTATCAGTGATGGAAAAGACGGATACCTGTCATCGCCATTGCAATGCCGTGTTCGTCACAGCAGTCGATAACATTTTGGTCCCTTACCGAGCCGCCCGGCTGTGCGATATATTTAACACCGGATTTAACGGCACGCTCAATATTATCCTCAAATGGGAAGAAAGCGTCACTTCCGAGAGCAACATTGTCCATTTTCTCATGCCATTGAGCCTTTTCTTCGGTTGTAAACGGCTGTGGCTTTTCGGTGAAATATCTTTGCCATACGCCGTCTTTCAAAAGTTCCTCATAATCATTGCTGATATAAAGGTCGACAGCATTGTCGGCGTCGCACTTGCGAATACCGTCAATAAACGGAAGGCTCAAAACCTTTTCGTTTCTTCTCAACCAAAGCATATCTGCCTTGTCGCCCGCCATTCTTGTGCAGAGAATACGGCTTTGCTGACCTGCGCCGACGCCGAGGGTTTGACCGCCCTTTGCGTAAACAACAGAGTTTGACTGAGTATATTTTAAAGTAATCATTGATATGAGAAGGTCGATTTTTGCAATTTTCGGAATTTCCTTGACCTTTGTCGGCATATCGTCGAACAAGTCCATTGTGATTTTGGCGTTGTTGCGCTTTTGCTCAAACTTGATGCCGAAAACCTGCTTTGTTTCGATTTCATCGGGAACATAGTCGGGATCCATTTTAATAACAAGGAAATTGCCGCGGCGCTTTGATTTAAGGAGCTCAAGCGCCTCGTCTGTATATCCTGGAGCGATGATACCGTCGGAAACTTCTTTTTGGAGGAATTTTGCAACGGAAATGTCGCAAACATCGGAAAGAGCCGCAAAATCGCCGAAAGATGACTGTCTGTCACAACTTCTTGCTCTGACATAAGCCTGCGCAATCGGTGAAAGCTCGAGTCCGTCGGGAACCATACAAACCTTTCTGTCAACCTCGTCGAGCGGTTGAGCAACCGCCGCACCTGCCGGTGAAACATGCTTGAAACTTGCAGCTGACGGCAAACCCGTAGCCTCCTTAAGTTCCTTAACAAGCTGCCAGCTGTTAAATGCGTCGAGCAGATTGATATATCCTGCCGCGCCGTTGAGAATTTCAAACGGAAGCTCCCTGCCGTCCATATGAATCCTTGCCGGATTTTGGTTTGGGTTGCAACCGTATTTCAATTTGTACTCTGTCATATCAATGCTCCTTAATTATTATATTATAAATACACAGTACATTTTACAATACTTCATTGAAAAAAGCAAGACACAGTGATACAATAAATGCAGAATAATGCAGGCAGGTGACAAAATGAAGGGATTTTTGGCAATAAATAACTTTTTGCGCGGCGAAAAGTATGATATTTTGCACAACTCTCTTGTTAAAAGTGCAAAAAACTTTGGCTGTGAGCTTGAAATCAAAACAAACCAAGAACTGATTTTTGAGTGCGAAATGCCCGATTTTGTGCTTTTTTGGGACAAGGACACAAATGTTGCGAGAATGCTTGAAAACAAAGGCGTGCCTGTTTTCAACAGCGCAAAATCGATTTCGCTTTGTGACGACAAAGCCAAAACATATATTGCGCTTGACAAAAAGGTAAAACAGCCGAAAACTGTTATTGCGCCGATGTCTTTTTTCAAAGCCGATTACGGCGAATTTGTCGATTCTGCGGCACTGATTTTGAAATATCCGCTTGTGTTTAAAGAATGTTTCGGCTCGTTCGGACAGCAGGTGTATTTGTGCAAAAACAGAGCCGATGTGCTGTCGCATATAACGGAAAAACCGTTTATTCTTCAGGAATTTATCGCCGAGGCAAACGGCAGTGATGTGAGAATCGAGGTTGTTGACGGCAAATGTGTTGCCGCGATGAAAAGGACAAACAAAAACGATTTTCGCTCAAACATAACAAACGGCGGAACAGCCGAAATATACACTCCGAGCGATGAGGAAAAAGCACTTGCCGTAAAGGCGTGCAACATTTTGGGGCTGACTTTCGGCGGTGTTGACATAATCGGCGGCGACTCCGTTTGCGAGGTCAATTCCAACGCGCACATAATCAATCTGAAAGAGTGCACGGGCATTGACATTGCGCCGATGATTTTTGAGGCAATCGAAAAAAGGATAAGCAAATAATATGAAAAACAAACTAAAGCCGATTTTGATTTATCCGCCCGAGGAGGCACGGCGCAACAGCTTCGTTGTCGAAAAAATCGAGCGTGAACTCGGCGCAAAGCTGAAATTCCCCGATTACCGCGGCGACGCGCTTTATGTAATCAACCGCACAAACGATTACAAAATCGCCGAATATTACGAGCAAAGAGGCGTGCGCGTTTTCAATCCCTCTGCACTTTCAAAAATCGCAAACGAGAAACAACTTTGCTACGATTTTATGGAGAAAAACGGGATTGAAATTATGCCCACGCGATACAAAAATCCGCCGTTTGTGAAAAAACCGTGCGACGGTCACGGCGGCACAGGCGTTGTTTGGTGCGAGAGTACCGATGATTACGACGAAAACTCCGTGTGCCAAATGCCTGCAAGCGACATCGGCAAAGATTTGCGCGTTTGGATAATCGACAACAAAATAATCACGGCGATTTTGCGAAAGAGCAAAACGGATTTTCGCTCGAACTACTGCCTCGGCGGCACGGCGACGCCGTATGAACTCTCGATTGAAGAAACCGAAAAAATAAAAAAAATAACCGCCTTGATTAAAGGCGATTATTATGCGATAGATTTTGTTTTTAATAACTCAAAAATCGTTTTTAACGAGATAGAGGACACTGTGGGCGCAAGAATGGTGTATGACAAAACGGATATTGACATTATTCACCTTTTTTGCGAGCACATAAAAAGTCAGAATATAAAATAGCAAACGCAGGCATAAACCGTGCTGAGCATTACGAGTATGTTTGCCGCCGCATTTGTTTTGCCGGAAATCATTCTGACGATAATTCCGACAGCGGCAAGAAGCAGACCGCACCACGCGGCTATCGTTTTTGCATTTTCGCCTGCCGGTATCGCGGTGGCGTTGATAAATGTTGCAAGGCACGCAAGCGCAACGGCAAGCCAAAAGAAAATAATATGCACCGTTTCGTCGCCCTTGGGCTTAAACATAAAAATTGATGTGATGATAAAAGAAAAAACTATCACGCCGTATAATATCAAAAGCGGTTGAATTGCCATAACTGCACACTCCGAAAACATATTGTATAATAATTATACTATAACAGGACAAATTCGTCAAATAATTCAAATATTTTAAATGCCAATAAAAAAACCTGCTCAAAGAGCAGGTTAGCAATGGTGACCCGGACGAGAATCGAACTCGTGTTACCGCCGTGAAAGGGCGGTGTCTTGACCGCTTGACCACCGGGCCATGGTGGCTTTAACTGGATTCGAACCAGTGACACCGCGGGTATGAACCGCGTGCTCTAGCCAACTGAGCTATAAAGCCGTTTCCAATTGCAAGCAAGATTATAGCGTATATTTATATAAATGTCAACACTTTTTTTCAAATAATTAAGTGTTTGGCTGTACGCCGCACAATTTATAGCACATTTGTTTGACAAAGTGTATACTTAATGGTAGTATATAATATAATAATTAATTTAGACACAAAATTTAAGCAAGGGAGCGGCTTAATGAACAGCTTGAACGCAAAACAAAAAATGATGTTCAATTTCATAAAAGACACAATCGACGAGCGCGGAATTGCGCCGTCGGTGCGCGAAATCGGCGCCGCTGTGGGGCTGAAATCGACTTCGTCGGTGCAATACAATCTCAACGCCCTTGAAAATGCCGGTTATATCGTGCGTGACGCAAATTTGAAGCGCACAATACGAATTTCTTCACAAGATAATGCACGCCACATTCCGCTTGTCGGAACGGTTACTGCAGGCAAGCCGATACTTGCCGTTGAGAGCATTGAGGACTACATACCGATTCCCTCAAAATCCGCAAACCGCGACCTTTTTGCCTTGCGTGTAAAGGGCGACTCGATGATAAACGCAGCTATTTTAGACGGCGACATTATCGTTGTAAACAGAACGCCGGTGGCGCAAAACGGCGATATTGTTGTTGCGCTTATTGATGACGAGGCAACAGTTAAGCGTTTTTATAAGGAAAACGGCCATTTTCGCCTGCAACCCGAAAACGAAAACTACGAGCCGATTATCGTTGACGAACTGGCTGTTTTAGGCAAGGTTGAAATGGTTATCAGAAATTATGACTGACTTTGAAATTAAACGGTATTGATATTTTGGTATTATTGTGTTAAAATTCTTTAAAATTATTATAATAAATAAGTAGAGGCTTTGGTGCCTGTTATTTTTGGAGATGATTAAAAGTGAGCGAATGCACACACGATTGTTCAAGCTGTTCAAGCAGCTGCAGCGAAAGAACACAACACGAAAGTTTTGTTAAGCCGATGAACAAAAATTCAAACATTAAAAAAGTAATCGGCGTTGTATCGGGCAAAGGCGGCGTAGGCAAAAGCCTTGTCAGCTGTCTTCTTGCGTCAAAATGCCGCAAGGCAGGGCTTAAGATAGGCATTCTCGACGCCGATATTACAGGTCCGAGCGTGCCGAAATCTTTCGGAATCACAAGCCGCGCAATGCAGGATGACACGGGTCTTTTGCCGACAGTGACCGAAAGCGGAATTAAAATGATGAGCATAAACCTTTTGCTCGAGGACGAAAATCAGCCTGTTGTATGGCGCGGACCCGTTATCAGCGGCGTTATTCAGCAGTTTTGGACAGATGTTAATTGGGGCGACCTTGATTATCTTTTTGTCGATATGCCTCCGGGAACGGGCGATGTCGCGCTGACTGTTTTTCAATCACTGCCCGTTGACGGAATCGTGATTGTTTCAACTCCGCAGGACCTTGTAAAAATGATTGTAAACAAGGCGTTTAATATGGCAAAAATGATGAATGTGCCCGTATTGGGACTTGTTGAAAATATGAGCTATTATGTATGCCCGCACTGCAACGAGAAAATAAGCATTTTCGGCGAATCGCAAATTGACGAAACCGCAAAAGAGCTCGGCGTGCCGGTGCTTGCAAAACTGCCGATTAACCCCGATGCGGCAAAAATGATAGACGCCGGCAGGGTTGAGGATATTGAGGCAGGCGAACTTGACAAATTTGTCGACACATTGAAATAAAAGGCTTACTGCCGCATTTAACAACGAAAGGCAATGGTGAACCGTATGTCGAAAAGAGAAGATTATATTTCGTGGGACGAATATTTTATGGGTGTTTCCCTGCTTGCGTCTATGCGCAGCAAGGATCCCAACACCCAAGTCGGCGCATGCATTGTCGGCGACGATAACAAAATAATTTCAGTCGGATACAACGGCTTTCCGCGCGGATGCAGCGACGATGTGTTTCCGTGGGAGCGAAGCGGCGCAAATATGAACGACACAAAATATCCGTTTGTTTGCCATGCCGAACTTAATGCAATATTAAACGCGGGCGGTCAAAATCTTGCCGGTGCAAAAATTTATGTTGCGCTTTTCCCCTGCAACGAATGTGCAAAGGCAATTATTCAAAGCGGAATCAAAGAGGTTATATACATATCCGACAAATACGCCGAAACGGACGCTACAAAAGCAAGCAAAAAAATGTTTAACGCCGCGGGTGTTAAGCTGACGCAATTTGAAAGCGACAAAAAAATAAGCATTTCGTTTGACGCAAGCGAAGTGTAACACAAGGACAGCGTATGAAAAAAGAGATAGATATTTACGATTTTGACAAAACAATCGTGCCGTTTGACAGCGGCTCGCTTTTTACGGCATATTGCTTTTTGCACTATCCGTGGTGCTTTATAACATTGCCGATAATAGCAGTAGCAGCGTTGCTGATGGTGTTGCACATAATCAATTTTACATCATTCAAAAAAACATGCTTTTTATTTTTGCCGCTGATTCCGAAGAAAAAGGCTGTCAAAAAATTTTGGGACAGGCATATCGACGAGGTGCACCCATGGTTTAAGGAGCGCACGGGATACGGCGTTGTTATCAGCGCCAGCCCCGATTTTTTGCTCAACGACATTGCAAAAAGGCTTAATTTTGACAAGCTCATTTGCACACGCCACGACCCAAAAAGCGGAGTAATTATCGGCGAAAACTGCCGTGACGGCGAAAAGGTGCGCCGACTTTATGAGGAGTTCAGTAGAGAAAGCGTTGAGGTTGAGGATGTATATTCTGATTCACTGCGCCACGACAAGCCGATTTTTTCACTTGCAAACGGCAAGTGCTATCATATAGTTAAGGGCGAAAAAATCCCCTTTGATTTTAACGAGGTGTACGGCGAAAGCGCCGAGGTGAAGAATTAGCATATATTCACACGGCTTGCCTACACAAGGAGAAAGTGCAGTATATGAAATACTTTTTAAGAGTTTTGCTTGTGCTTGTTATCGCTGTTGCCGCAATTTTCGGTTTTTATACATACAAAAACGGCGGCATTGAAAAAAGCACCGTCGACACAAGTCTTACAACGGTGACAAAGCTTGCCGCAACCGAAAAAAACAGCAGCAAAAAGTTGATTGCAAGCCTTAAAGACGAAGATTTTTATCTTTACAAAAGCGACAGCACAATAATACTTGAGCACGACTCGAAAAACTACGAATTTAAAAATTGGAACATTGACGAGCACTCCGAGAAGCCGCAAATGTACTATATGGATTTTGACGGCGACAAGGAGAATGAAATTCTTGTGCGCTGTGTTGCATCAACAGACAACAGCGCAAAACAAAAAATATACAATCTGTATATGCTCGACCCAAAGACCGACTCAAACAAAAAAACAACATATAAGGTAACGCAAGCGGCACAAAGCACTTGGAGCAATATACTCGACAATGTTTTGTTTGAAGAGCTGACACAGCTTAAATCGTGCGACAAAATTTTGCAGTTTGCAATGAACTACTCGTCAAAATCAATACCGTACGACAAAAATACAGGTATCGTAAACGGCGATGTAGGAAGCGTCGGCTATTTGCGCGCATTGCAGGACAGCAAAGGCAACTATCTCAAAATCGACAATTGGTATAAGGGCACGGGTATTTACACCGTTGACGATAAAGGCAAAATAACTATTTCCGTTGACATCAACATAAAATACAAAGACTCCGATACAGTTCAGCAGGGCGGCAAAATAGTCTTTGGCTTGGAATACAACGAAGAAGACGGCTTTTACCCAACAAAAAAATCGCTCGAGTTTAAAACGCAGAGCGAATATAAGGTTGCCGATCCGAGAAACGGAGCAACAAAATCTTGGAACTACACCGAAAACAACATTGATAAAACGGCGTCCAAAACAAATACTGTTATTGACTGGATAAGCTATTCGGAAAAATTTGATTCGTCGGTTACAACGCAAAGCAGGAGTTTTGCCGCCGAAAGCACAGATATTAACAGCATTTCAAAAATTGTTTTAACAGACAAATATATCGAATTGACATCAAAGTCGGGTGCGCAATTCAGCACCGACTCAGTGAAAAAACGCGAATTTTCGGTAATCATAAATGAAAAAAAGGACAATGAATACGAAATTGCGTACACTGCAACAATCACTCAGTCAGGCGATGAGCAGGTTTTGAGAATCAATTTTGACCGAGCATATGCCGCAAAGGAAATCAAATCGTTCAAAATCAATTTCGGCATTAAATAAATAATAAATAAATTTTCACGCCGCACATTTGAAATTAAGACGCAGACAGAATATAATACCTAAAGGAAGAAGGGGAAATATGCCAAAAATCAAAGATGTTTTAATTACAACCGACTCAACATGCGACTTGCCGCAGAAATACATTGACGAATACAATATCAAGGTGATTCCCCTTTCTATTCTCTTGGGAAACAACGAATATTCGGACGGAGTTGAAATTAAACCCGCAGATATTTACAAGCATGTTGAAAACGGCGGTGATTTGCCGAAAACAGCTGCTGTTCCGCCGTCAAAATACTACACTGTATTCAGTGAGGCGGTAAAACAAGGCAAAAAAGTTGTTCATATCGGGCTTTCGTCCGCAATATCGTCATCATATCAAAACGCATGCGTAGCAGCAGCTGAATTTGACGATGTTTACTGCGTTGATTCAAAATCCCTTTGCACTGCAATGGGCTTGCTTGTTTTAAAAGCATGCGATTTTCGTGAAAAGGGATACGACGCAAAAAAAATTCATGACAAAATCGAAAAGCTTGTGCCGAAAGTAAGTACAACATTTGTATTAAACTCGCTTGAATATTTACACAAGGGCGGCAGATGCAGCGGCATTGCCCGCTTTGGAGCAAATGTTTTGGGAATAAAACCGAGTATCGCCGTTGACAGCTCAACCGGCGCACTTGATGTTGCAAAAAAATACCGCGGCAAAATGGAAAATGTTTACAGGCAGTATATTACCGACTGTGTAAAAGATGTCAACAAAATCGACACATCGCGCATTGTGATTGCAAACAGCGGCGGCATTGAGCCGGCAACGCTTGCATTCGCCAAGGGTCTTATTGAGGGCAAAAATAAATTTGACCAAATCATCGAGGCTGACGCAGGATGCACCATTTCATCACACTGCGGCCCGAAAACACTTGCTGTATTTTATATAAGAAAATAATTTATACATTTGCTTGCAGGCGATACGCTTGCAGGTTTTTGTTTTGAAAAGGAGCACAAAATGGCTACCAAGGATAATGTTTTAAAAACGCTTATATCAAGCTCCGACAAGTACATAAACGGCGAGGAGCTTGCCAAAACGCTCGGTATAAGCCGCGCCGCAGTATGGAAAGCCGTGAAATCTCTGCAAAAAGAGGGATATACCATCGACGCAGTGACAAACAAGGGCTATCGCCTGACGGACGACAACGATATTTTAAACGCCGAGCTTGTCAAATCAAAACTTGATGAGGATATTGAGGTAATATACTACCCTACAATCGACTCGACAAACACGCAGGCAAAGCGGTTGATTAATGAGGGTAAGTCAAACACAATGCTTTTAATCTGCGACGAACAGACAAACGGCAGAGGCCGACAGGGGAAATCTTTTTACTCCCCAGCACTGACAGGAATATATATGACATATGTCACCCACCCGATGACGGCATTGCAAAACGCAGTTACCGCAACGACCGCCGCCGCTGTAGCAGTGTGCAAAGCAGTTGAGGAGTTGACAGACAAAAAGCCGAAAATCAAGTGGGTCAACGATGTTTATCTCGGCGATAAAAAGATTTGCGGAATTTTGACCGAGGCGGTCACCGATTTTGAAACGCAAACTGTTACCTCCGTAATCATCGGAATAGGAATGAACATAAAAACAATTGATTTTCCGAGTGATATTGAAAATGCAACAAACCTCGGCGCAAATGTTCGCCGTGCAGACCTTATCACCGCAATAGCACGCGAATTGCATGCAATAAACGACAGCAAATACAACGAATTTATCGACTATTATCGCACTCACTCGCTGATTATCGGCGAAAAAATCAATTTTATCCAAAACGAAAGAGTTACGCCTGCCACGGCTGTCGCAATTGACGGAACGGGCGGTCTTGTCGTTGAACTTGAAAACGGAGAGCAAACTGTTTTGCGAAGCGGAGAAATAAGCATAAGGAAGCGATAAAAATGGGCAAAAAGGAAGACAAAACAAATGTTATGCGAATACTCGACCAAAAGAAAATCGGGTACAACCATTATTCATATGACAATATGACAACATGCGCAAAGGATGTTGCCGCAGGACTTGGCGTTGACCCGCAATTTTTGTATAAAACGCTTGTAACGGTCGGCAAATCAAAGGAGCATTATGTTTTTATGGTGCCGGGAGAGAAAGAACTTGACCTCAAAAAGGCGGCAATCGCAGTCGGCGAAAAAAGCATAGAAATGATTCACCAAAAGGAGCTTTTGCCGCTGACGGGATATATCCACGGCGGCTGTTCGCCGATAGGAATGAAAAAACAGTTTAAAACAACTATCCACATAAATGCCGAGGGTGCGGACAAAATTTTCTGCTCCGCAGGCAGAGTCGGCAGGCAGGTTGAGTTGTCGCCGAAGGATTTGGAAAAGGTTGTTCCCCTTCAATACAAGGACATAACAAAATAGAAACCGACCGTGCATTGGCTGAGTGTTCATAGGGCAGTTTTGCTTAAAAGCAAACACCCAACATCAGCTCAATGCACGGATTTTTTGTGCGGTGATGAGTTTATTTTCACTTTTTATAGGACAAAATTCACTAAAAGCGAAATACGCTTGCATTGTATATTAAAAGTAAGTATTATATAACAAAGACAATATTCACATTTTAACAAGCAAGGGGAATACATATGAATTTGTTTCTTTTCAGCGACGAGAGCGAGAAAAAATACGCGCTCGCCTGTCTTGAATTTGCAAAAAGGCTCGGCTTAATCGACGATGAAAGCCTTGACGGCGTAAAGAAAAGATGCGACGCCGAAAACGAGAAAAGAGCCGTTCAAATCGAAAACGGCGAAACGGTTTACGGGCCGACCCGTTTTTCATATCCGGCATATCTGAATTACGAATTGACAAGGCTGAAACTCGATTTCGTCGGTGAAACTCAGCAGGTAAAAAAAGTCTATGACTATCCGGAAATAACGCGCAAAGATTTGAAAGAGTATTTCAAAAACAACAGAGATTTGTTCACAAGATATAATAACGACAAATTTTTCTTTTTTGAGGTTAAATCCGTTATTTATAAAAAAATAAGGGAGGAACAGTATGATTCTGAGACCAACAATATACTTCGTAAGCTCGTTTAACGGCAGTGATGAAAATGACGGTTTGAGTGAAAAAACCGCTTTTAAAAGCCTTAAAAAAATTAACGAACTTTCGCTTGTTCCGGGCGACAAGGTAATGCTTATAAGAGGTTCGGTTTTTGAAAATGAGTTTTTGCATATCAAAAACTGCGGCGACATAAACGGCGATTTAATCGAAATCACCGCTTGGGGCGACGGCGATTTGCCGAAAATCAACGCAAACGGCACCGGAATTTGGCACCAGGACTACGGCACCGAACTTGATTTTAAGGGTCACCGATACAAGGGCGATGTTTCTTCCGCAATTTTGCTTTACGATGTTGAAAACATACATATAAGCAACATTGAAATTACAAACAAAGAAGAATTTACCGATTTGGAAAGCTACTGCGCGCCCGATAAAATTGACAGAACAGGCGTTGCCGCAGTTGCAAAAAACAGAGGCACTTTGCATTCAATTACGCTCAAAAAGCTTTTTATCCACGATATAAACGGTAATGTTTACAACAAGCATATGAACAACGGCGGAATATATATGACAGCCTTTAAGCCCGACAACGAAGCAAAAACAGGCGTTGCGAGATACGACGGCGTTACCGTCGAAGACTGCTTTGTAAAAAATGTGAGCAGATGGGGAATCGCCGTAGGCTACTCATATCGCCACAAAGATTTTGCAACAAAAGAGCTTGCCGAAGAAACATTCAAAAAATACGGCAACGAAAACATTTTAATCAAAAACAATTATGTTAAATTTGCCGGCGGCGACGCAATCACTCCGATGTATGCGCTCAATCCGCTTGTAGAGCACAATGTTTCGGACTCCTGCGCAACTGAAATGAACGACAGATATTATAAATATCCGCAAAAGCGCGCAGGCAAGGTTGCGG
Source organism: Mediterraneibacter torques (assembly GCA_963630035.1). Lineage (GTDB taxonomy): Bacteria > Bacillota > Clostridia > Oscillospirales > Acutalibacteraceae > Eubacterium_R. Next base: position 3,690 of record CAVGLE010000004.1, on the reverse strand, counting down.
CGGCAATTTGGCCGTGGAAATGCAAAAATGCACTTCTTCGTTTCAACGATGTTGTCGACACAAAACTCAATCAGGACGGAATGGCTTATGACGCCGACTCCGGCGACGGCACAAAATACGAATACAATTATTCACGCCTAAACGAGGGCGGCTGTATGATGTTTTGCCTGCAGGAGGCTGTTCACAACACATTTGAAAACAACCTTAGCGTTGACGATTTGAGCGGCACGATGACACCGGCGAGCAACCCGGACGCCTATGTTGCAAACAACACATTTTATGTAAGGCACGGCGTTCCGTTTGTGCGCAAGAGAATGCACGGCAAAATGACGCTCAAAGACAATAAAATCATTAAAATAGAAAAATAATGCCCGGAGGTACAAAATCGATATGGCAAAAAGCAAAGGCAGAGTAACAATCCCTACCGATATGGATGTTGTTAAGGAAACGCTCGAGGTAATGGATAAATGGGGCGCCGACGCTATTCGCGACTGCGACGGAACGGAATTTCCGCAGGAGCTTCGCGACACAGGCGCAAAGGTGTACGCTACATACTACACCACGAGAAAAGACAACGCATGGGCAAAGGCAAATCCCGATGAAATTCAACAGATGTATATTATGACAAAGTTCCATACCGCTGTTGATAACACGCTTTCAATTCATCTTATGGATAACCTTTATCCCGATATGCTCAAGGTCAACAACCGCGACGATATTACAAGATGGTGGGAAGTAATCGACCGCACAACAGGCGATGTTGTGCCGACGGACGAATGGAGCTATGACGATGAAAGCGGCAATGTGACAATCACAAACGCAAAAAAATTCCACGAATACACGGTGAGCTTTTTGGCTTACATTATGTGGGACCCGGTGCATATGTACAACGCCGTGGTAAACGAATGGGATGTTGAGCCGCAAATCACATTTGATGTCCGTCAGCCGAAAACAAGGGCGCACTCACTCGAGAGATTGCGCAAATTCCTCGACACGCACGAATATGTCGATGTTGTCAGATTCACAACATTTTTCCATCAATTCACGCTCATTTTCGACGAGCTTGCAAGGGAAAAATTTGTTGATTGGTTTGGCTATTCGGCATCTGTCAGCCCGTATATTCTTGAGCAGTTTGAGAATGAGATGGGTTATAAATTTCGCCCCGAGTTTATCATTGACCAGGGTTATATGAACAACACATACAGAATTCCCTCAAAGGAATTCAAGGATTTTCAGGCATTCCAAAGACGCGAGGTTGCAAAACTTGCAAAAGAAATGGTTGACATTGTTCACGAATACGGCAAGGAAGCCATGATGTTTATGGGCGACCACTGGATAGGCATGGAGCCGTTTATGGACGAGTTTGCATCAATCGGACTTGACGCTGTTGTAGGCAGTGTCGGCAACGGCGCAACGCTCCGCCTTTTCAGCGATATTAAAAATGTAAAATACACCGAAGGCAGATTTTTGCCGTATTTCTTCCCCGATGTTTTCTGCGAGGGCGGCGACCCTATTAAAGAGGCAAAGGTCAATTGGGTGACGGCAAGACGCGCTATTTTGAGAAGCCCGATTCAGCGCATCGGCTACGGCGGCTATCTCAAGCTTGCGCTTCAGTTTCCCGATTTTATGGATTATATCGAGTCGGTATGCGATGAATTTCGCACGCTTTATGACAACATTCAGGGTGTAACCCCTTATTGCGTAAAAAAAGTAGCTGTTTTAAACTGCTGGGGCAAAATGCGCGCATGGTCAAACCATATGGTACACCACGGCTTGTATTACAGACAAAACTATTCATACTTCGGCATCATCGAGGCGCTCAGCGGCGCACCGTTTGATGTTTCGTTCATCAGCTTTGACGATATTAAAAACGACAAAAATCTGCTCGACAAATTTGATGTAATCATCAATGTGGGCGATGCCGACACCGCACAAAGCGGCGGCGAATATTGGGCAGACGAGGAGATTGTCACCGCTGTTAAGCAGTTTGTTTACAACGGCGGCGGATTCATCGGCGTCGGCGAGCCTGCCGCTCACCAATGGCAGGGCAAGTTCTTCCAGCTTGACGATATTTTGGGCGTTGAAAAAGAAAACGGATTCACACTCAACACTCGCAGATACAACACCGAGGAGCACAGGAATCACTTTATTTTGACAGATGCCGACGGTGAGGTCGATTTCGGCGAAGGCAAGAAGAACATTGTCGCACTCGACGGAACTACGGTGCTTATCCAAAACGCAAGCGAGCTTCCATTTGCCGTCAGACACGCCGAAGAGGTGCAAATGGCGGTTAAGGAGTTTGGCAAGGGCAGAGGCGTTTATATCAGCGGACTTCCGTATTCATTCAAAAACAGCCGCGTGCTCTACCGTGCGGTTCTTTGGAGCGCATCGGCAGAGGACGAGCTTAACCGTTGGTATTCGACAAACTACAATGTCGAGGTACACGCATATGTTAAAAACGGCAAATATTGCGTAGTCAACAACACATACGAGCCGCAGGACACAACAGTGTATGTAGGTGACGGCACAAGCTATCCCCTCCACCTCGAAGCAAACGAAATCAAATGGTATCAAATTTAACCCAAACATAAAAAATCCCACCCAACAGCTAAAAACTGTTTGGGTGGGATTTTTGCATACATTATTTTTTATAATTTTGCCATCGTTCTATAGTTAAACCGTTTTCATCATTCCTTTTAATAAATGCATTGATACTATTTGAATATTTTTCAACAAATAAATCGTATTCTTCGCCTTCAAAATTGAATACGCAATATATCAAATTTTCACCACGCGGATATGTTTCCAAATCTATAGATTGGTCATCTGTTTCGAGTGTTAATTTCGTTCCGTCATTGCAGGAAATATATTTAAAGTTGGATATTTTTTTGCTTAAATATTCAGATTCCCATCGTAAAGGAATGTTAGAGTTATTATATAATGCGTTTAAAAAATTATCCTGAGTAAACGGATTATACGGAGATAAAATAGTTACCCAATTATTCTCTGAAGTAACTTTAATTAAATTTGAATTGCTGATATTTTCAAGCGTATTTGTTAATTTATTAACACCATCAAAATAATTATTAACTATTTTATTATCATTTACAATCTTGTACGATAATTCAAATTCTGTATTTTCCTCTGAAATACCATCGGCATAAAAACCTTTACCGTTATTATAAAAAACGAAAGCCAATTCTCCATCATATGTATTTTCAAATTGTTGGGTATACCATTTTTTGCCGGTTAATTTTTTTAACAGTGCATTGTTAGCAGATCCTTTCATTGTACACTTTTTTACAACTTTTCCATCTTCAATATGGTATGTTATATTAAAAGGACTGTTCTCTTTGGTAATCAATTCTCTCTTAAAACTAAGTCCCAAATCTTTGGATAACGAATCTTCTGAGCCAACATATCCTCGCGCAATCATATATGCATTTATATCAAGGCATGCATATTCGTTAATCTGAGCAGTCGCTTCTATTCCTAACTCAACTCCAAGGTCCGTTATAGGCTTTTCGAGCAAATCCGGCGAAACGCTCAAATCCCCAGTTAATGATGCTTTAGCTTTAATATCAACTTTTGGGTCGTTACATTTTAAGCTTGGAATATATTTGGGTGAGGCATGTTTTTTATAATCTATCATAGACGATTGCTCAACGGAATAGCTGATTGATATAGAGC
>CAVGLE010000003.1:26767-52108 GCA_963630035.1 Mediterraneibacter torques | reverse complement strand
TTATTCGTCTGTTTAAAGCGTATAAACCGCTTTGGTTTTACGGCTTGATTGCGCTTGTCCTTGCCGCAATCTCAATCGGATTTTTCATCCCGATTCTTGTTATTTACGGCGAAACAGGTCTTGTTCCAAAGTTCCCGACGCTCATTATGTGCTGTTTTGTAATGACCGTTGCGATTCTTTCGTTTTTCTCCGGCTCAATTTTGCAATCGCTCCGCCAAAAGGAAAAACAGGATTTTGAGTTGCATCTTAATCAGGTTTATTTCAATTTTATGCAACTTAAAAATAAATAGACATGAAATTTAAAACCGCAGTGAAAAAATCACTGCGGTTTTGGTTCGCGATTTTGCAAGTGCTTTATTTAACCAAGACAACTTTTGCGGTATAAATTCCGTTATCGGCGGTCGCGTCATATGTTCCGTTGTATTTCTTTGCAATTTCGTTTATAATGCCGACTCCGTTGCCGTGCTCCTTTGATTTTCTGCGTTTTTTACCGTATTCCTCATCGGGAATTTCATTTTCGGTTATAATTGCAAAATGTTCCTTGTCGATCTCAATTTTTATTCGTGATTTTTTGCCGCTTGTTTCTGCCGCCGCGCTTATTGAGTTGTCAATAATGTTGCCAAGCAGTCGGCATAAATCGTAATCGTCAACTTGAAGCGCAAACGATTCGTCAACATCAATGTCAAGCGAAACGCCGCTGTTTTGCGCCTGCTTTCGTTTAAGATAAAGTACTGTATTAATCGTGTCGTTAGAGCAGGGGCTGTACTGTGATATTCCGCTTATGTCATAGCTTGCTTTTGACAGTATTTCTGCCGATTTTTCCGGCTTGCCTATTTCTATAAAGCCTTTTGCCGTTGTGATAATGTTTGCATAGTCGTGTTTGAGCTTGCGAAATTCCTGTTTTTCGCTGTTATACATCATAATTTGGTCGTAGTCAAGTTTTGCTTTAAGCAAACTTTTTTCGTTCTCGATATTCTTTTCTTCCCGTTTCTGGTTCTTGTCTATTATAAAAATCAAAACAATGTCAGCGATCATGCAAAGCGCAGTGAATATCAAAAGGCTTGTGTCAAGCGGAATGCCTTTTTTCTCCATCGTTTTGTAAACACTCTCGGGAATGTTTTGCAAAAGCGACGCTATAAACATAAAACAAAAAATGTGCGTTACAGGGAACATAAAATACACTATATATTTGAAATTGTAGTTAAAGCCTTTTGTTCTTTTTCCGATAAGTTTTATTACAAACACAAAAACAAATGAACTGCAAAACATAAAGCCGTTGTATGCCAAATATAATCCCAATTGCATTGTGTGCGCCGTGCCGAATTGCAGTGTATTGTCTGTCAGTGCCGTCAGTATGATAATAAATATTGTTGACGACAGTTGCCAAGTAACAAGCGGCAGAATTGTCGCAAACAATTTGTTAAACAGTGTGCCGTCTGTCATAAATATTGCAAATACAAATACAATCACATAATATACAACCATCAGCAAAAATTCCGATATTTGTAATTTCGAAAATGCCGACAACACCGTAATGTAAGAGTAAAAAACGGTTACTGCCAAAAATACAGTGCCGCTTAAAAATGTATTTTTCTTCTCCTTGACGATGTTACGCAAAATGTTGTAGGTAAAAAGTGCCCTTACAGTGTGCATAATTACCGTGTAAGGGAAAAATTGCGTCAAATCCACCTGATACATTGTGTTCTCCTTAAATCTGTAATTCTGAATTGCAAAAATCACGCAAAAGCGGGTCGATGCCACGCAGTAATCGACAATTCGTGTTTTGTTGCCGTATTTGACTGACTTTGCGTGGTTTTATACCAATATAGCAGATATTCTTGCTTTGACTTGCAATTTAGTAAATAACTTTATTTACATATTTGAAAATTTGCGTGAATTGTTGCTTATACCTTGTATTTGACAAAAAAATGTGATATATTTGTGATATATAATGAAAATTTAGCGATTTTATATCTGCATTTTGGGTGATTTTATGAATGAAAAGGTTACAAATAACATTGTATTAAAACGCTCATTGTCGTTTTTTATGAGCTTTGTACTTATGCTGACGGTGATTTTTTCTGTCGGAGTAAGCCCTGTTTCAGCCGCAACAACCGGCAAATGGGGCGACGCTACATGGAAATATGACGCCTCAACATCAACGCTTACCATCAGCGGAACCGGCGCAAGTAAGGACTGCGGCAACGCGGTTAATAAGGCACCGTGGACAGAATATAATGGCAAAATCACAACCCTTGTTGTTGAGGAGGGCATCACCTCGCTCGGCTATTATTCGTTTTATAATATGACAAAGCTTACAAAGGTTTCGCTTCCGTCAACGCTTACAAAAATCGGCGGTTTGGGAACTGTTGTCAGCGATGCCGGCAGTTACGGCTGTTTTCAGGATTGCACCGCTCTTGAGGAAATTACACTGCCGCAAAATCTTACAACAATCAACAGTTGTGCGTTCAGAGGATGCACGGCGCTTAAATCAATTACAATTCCCGACAGTGTAACAACTATCGGCAACGGCGTCTTTGCGGGATGCACAAGCCTTGCCGATGTCACATACGGCTCGGGTTTGACCGAAACAGGCGATTATACTTTTTGGAACGCAGGCGTTAAGCGCGTTACTTGGGGCAAAAATATCACAACTCTCACCCAATACACATTCTTCGGCTGTCAAATGACGGAGATTGAGATTCCTGAAAGTGTTACTTCAATCGGCTTGCGTTCACTCGCAAGTTGTAATTTCCTCAGTAAAATCACCGTGCTAAATCCAAACACAAAATTTACCGGCGACCCGTGCGCCGATTCGTCTCAGTCTGTTACTGTTTACGGTCACTCTGCCTCAACTGCCGAAACATATGCAAAAGATAAAGGATATGATTTCGTTTCAATTGATGCCTGCTCTCACGAATCAACTCACGAGGTTATCACAAAGGCGGCAACCTGCACCGAAAAAGGCTCAAAGGATACCGTTTGCGACAATTGTTCTGCCGTAACCTCAACAACCGAAATCTCGGCTCTCGGTCACAATTTCGTTGTCAGTGATACCGTTGATAATCATTTGGTTGACGGACATATTTATACAAGTTACAAATGCTCTCGCGACGGTTGCGACGAAACAAAGGAAACAATCGAGCATTATCGTCTTACAGACGCCGAAACAAGGTATCTTTGGTGCGATGGATTTTACGAGCACACAAATACCGCAACATGCCAAAAGGCAGGTATCGAAACCTTCAAATGCACCGTTGAGGGCTGTAATGTTTCCGAAAGCCATATTTCTCAAAAAACAGGTCATACTGTTCAAAGCTATGAGGTTGTTACACCGGCAACCTGCACAACCGACGGCACCCAAAAGGGTCATTGCTCCGTTTGCGACCAAGATGTTGAGGAAACCATCCCTGCAACGGGTCACCAATACAGCAGTGCCGAAGGCTCTCCAGACCTTGTTAAGACAATCGATAACACGGAAGAGGACGGCCATATCCACGAGATTTATGCCTGCCGTTCCTGCGGCGAGCAGATAGATGTAGCAGACCATGTCGCTTGGGTTGACGGAGTTTATACATCAAACACAATCACCGAAGTTACCTGCCGTGTTGACGGCTTGCGCGTTGATACATGCACTGTTTGCAACAAAAAGCGCACTGTTACAATACCGTCAAACGGCGACCATAAATATGTCGCAACGGGCAACACCACGGCGGCAACCTGCACGGCACGCGGCACTGTCGAGTATAAGTGCGAGGTCTGCGGCAGAACAAAAACGGAGTATTCAGACGCTCTCGGTCACGATTATGTAAAATCCGAAGATGACAGCAAGGCTCCCACCTGCACCGAAAACGGCTACGATTATTACAAATGCTCCCGTTGTTCGCAAACAAAGCAGGAAACAGTTATGGCTCTCGGTCACAATGCCGACGAAACACAGACCGTAACACTTGTTGAGCCGAGTTGTGATGAAACAGGCAAGGCTGTTTCCGTTTGCACAAGATGCTCAACCGAATTTGAAATTACTCTTTCAGCTCTCGGTCACGATTATCAGGATGTTGTAAAAGACCTTGCAAGCGAAAATAAGCCGGGTCACTCACTCGTTACACCGACATGCTCTCGTTGCGGTCAAACAACGGCGGCTTCCATTCGCCATGACGAATGGCTTGACGGTTACTATACAAATGAGGACACATTGGCGTCAACATGCACCGTTCAAGGCTATACAACCGACACCTGCACAATCTGCAACACCACAAGACGAAATCTCAAAGACGCACTCGGTCACAATTTCAATATGACCGGCAGTGTCACCTCTGAGGGTATTCAATACAGATGTTCGCACTGCCTGCGCACAACATATATTACAGGCGAACTTTTGATGAGCTATTGGTCAAACGATTTGCTTAATTCAAAGGATATTCACAGAACGGCAGTTGACAATACAAGCTATCTCGATACAAACGGCGACGGCATTATCAACGGCAAAGATTTTGCGGCTGTTCTTCATTCATATGCTGTTTATAAGCAAAAAGTGAAGGAAGCTGAAAGCTCGTCCGGCGGCGATTCAAATACGGAAACCGGCACGGATTCCGGCAGTGAAAGCAAAACGGATTCGGGCACGGAGTCAGACAACACGGACACTTCAAATACAAATGTATAAATGTTTTACGGCGGCAAACCCGATGGGCTTGCCGCTCTTTTTTTGATTTTTTTGCCGTGTTTGATAACGAATTTTTGACGGAATTGATACAAGCCGTCATTTTGTTTACTGTTTTGTAACAACTTTTTTTGCCGATAATACTTTACTTTGTGTTTATTTTATATTATTATTAATGAAAGATTAATTTACCGTTCTCGGAGGTGTATTATGAGCATTGCTTATAAGAGAATTTTGTTAAAACTCAGCGGTGAGGTCCTTGCAGGCGAGGCAGGCAAGGGTATTGATAACGACACCGTGTTGAAAATATGCAAAAGCGTTAAAAAGGTTGCCGATATGGGCGTTGAGGTTGCAATCGTTGTCGGCGGCGGAAACTTTTGGCGCGGCAGAACATCGGAGCATATGGACAGAACGAGAGCCGACCACATCGGTATGCTTGCAACTGCCATGAACTCGCTCGCTCTTTGCGACGCACTCGAGCAACTCGGTGCAAATGTGCGCGTTCAAACCGCTATCGAAATGCGCCAAATTGCAGAGCCGTATATCCGCAACAAGGCTATCCGTCATTTTGAAAAGGGAAGAATCGTTATTTTCGGCTGCGGTACAGGCTCACCGTTCTTCTCAACAGATACGGCGGCGGCTCTTCGCAGTGTCGAAATCAATGCCGACGCTTTGCTTAAAGCAACAAATGTTGACGGCGTTTATGATAAAGACCCGAATAAGTATTCCGACGCTGTTAAGTTCGACACTGTTTCCTTCCAGGAGGTTATCACCCGTGATTTGAAGGTAATGGATTCAACCGCATTTTCACTTTGCAAGGATAACGATATGCCGATTATCGTTTTCAATCTTAACGACCCCGAAAATATCGTTAAGGCTGTCAGCGGCGAAAAAATCGGCACAACAGTTACCAATTCATAATTACAGAAACTAAAAGAGAGGTTTAATATATGGACAGAGTATTTGAAAAAACAACCGAAAGAATGGAAAAGGCTCTTGATGCACTTGAGAGAGACTTTTCGACAATCAGAGCCGGCAGAGCAAACCCAAATGTTCTCAACAATGTTGTAGTTGAGTATTACGGCACTCCGACACCGCTTAACCAAATGGCGGCCGTTTCGGTTCCCGAGCCGAGAATGCTTGTCATTCAACCGTGGGACGCTTCAACACTCAAGGATATTGAAAAAGCAATCAATGTTGCCGAAATCGGTATCAACCCTCAAAACGACGGCAAGGTTATCCGCCTCACATTTCCACAGCTCACCGAGGAGCACAGAAAAACTCTTGTTAAAGATGTTTCAAAACGCGGAGAAGAAGCAAAGGTTGCAATCAGAAATGTTCGCCGTGATTCAATGGACGATTTGAAAAAACTTAAAAAGGATAACGAAATCACCGAGGACGACCAAAAAGACGGTGAAAAGAAACTTCAGGATATTACCGACAAATATATTAAAAATGTTGAAGAAATGACAAAGAAAAAGGAAAACGAAATCCTTTCTATCTGATATTGATTTATTTTTGGGCGTTGCATTTATGCTGCGCCCTAAAACTCTTTTTAAGGAGTAACAAAAATGGCTATTTTTTCAAAGAAAAACACATCAAACGATACCGTCGCTCCCGACAGCTTTGAGGTTTTGCCAAAACACCTCGGCATTATTATGGACGGCAACGGCAGATGGGCGAAAAAGCGCGCTTTGCCTCGCTCGGCAGGGCACAAGGCAGGTGCAGAGGTCTTTCGCTCAATTTCAAAAGAATGCTCGCGCCTCGGCATCGAGTATGTCACTTTTTATGCCTTTTCGACAGAGAATTGGAAACGCCCCAAAGAAGAAGTAGACGCCATTATGGCTCTTTTCAAAAGCTATCTTTTGGAGGCAAAGTCGGATATTGAGCAAGCCGGCAATATGAGGCTTAAGTTCATCGGCGAGCGCGACGGAATCAGCCAAGATTTGCTCGACCTTATGGACGAGGCGGAGGCTGATACCGCGTCACACACCGGCACAACGGTTTATCTTGCGATAAATTACGGCGGCAGGCTCGAAATCACACAGGCTGTCAACAAACTTATCGCCGAGGGCAAAACGAAAATTACCGAGGACGACATTTCAAAAAATGTTTATACATATCCCGAATGTGATTTGATTATCCGACCGTCGGGCGAACAAAGGCTTTCAAATTTCCTTTTGTGGCAGGCGGCATACAGCGAGTTCTGGTACAGCGATGTACTTTGGCCGGATTTTAAAAATGAGGATTTGTATCAGGCACTTCGCGAGTTTGAAAAAAGAAACCGTCGCTTCGGTGGATAATCTAATTTTGCTTTTTTAATTGATATATATTTGGCTGTTTGGGGCTAAATCAAAAATCCCACAGCCCGAAAGATGAATGGTGGATTATATGAAACAACGAGTTATAACAGCCGTTGCACTGCTTGCGTTGCTTGCAGTCGTTGTATGGCAGATTTATACGCCGCTTTTCGTTATCGTTATTGCCTTTTTCTCGGCAGTTGCGGCAAACGAAATTATGAAATGCGCAAAGGTCAGCAACAAATTTATTTTGTGTGCAGGCACTGCGTTTGCCTTTTGCGTTCCGTTTTTTGCAAGCACTCATATCCTCGAGCCGCTTGTTTCAACGCCGCAGTGGGCGCTTGTTATCAACAAAGTGCCTAATATCGTGTTTGTCATTGTATTGACTCTTGCGTTTTTCCTTGCAATGCTTAAGGAATATTCGCACACAAAGTTTGAGGATGTTGCCGTTTCGTTTATCGCAAGCGTTGTTGTTCCTTACGGTTTTTCGATTTTCGTAAGGTTCCGCGATATTGACGGCTATAAAACACAAATCGGCGTTTATCTCATTTTCTTCGGCCTTATTTCCGCATTGGGAACGGATACCGGCGCACAGCTCGGCGGTATGGCGTTCGGAAAACATAAAATGTCGCCGAATATTTCGCCTAAAAAGACCGTTGAGGGTGCTGTTTGCGGCGTAATCACAGGCTTTGCACTCAATCTTGTCGCAATGCTCCTTTACAATCACTTTGCCGAGTCACCGCTCACTCAAACACAGGCAATCGTGCTTATGTGCGTTGAGCCGCTTATCGGTGTAATGAGTATGATGGGCGACTTGAGCGCGTCCGTTCTTAAAAGGAATTTCGGCGTTAAGGATTTCGGCAAGATTTTCCCCGGTCACGGCGGAGTTATGGACAGATTTGATTCTTCACTTTTTACATTGCCGCTTACATATTGCGTTGCAATGATGATTTTATAATTTTTCGGAGCTGATAAATATGACAAAAAATATTTCACTTCTCGGCTCAACCGGTTCAATCGGTACACAGTCGCTTGATGTCGCAAGAATGCAGGGTTACAATATCAAATGCCTTACGGCAAATTCAAATGTTGCCGTTATCGAAAACCAAGTAAGGGAATTTAAGCCTGATACTGTTTGTATGATGCAGGAGGGCGCTGCAAATGAGCTTAAAACAAAAATTGCCGACACATCAACAAAGGTTGTCAGCGGTATGGACGGACTTATTGAGTGCGCAACATATGACGGAGCCGACACGGTACTCAATTCCGTTGTCGGTATGGTCGGACTTCAGCCAACGCTCGAGGCTATCAAAGCGAAAAAGACAATTGCTCTTGCAAATAAGGAAACACTTGTTGCCGGCGGTCATCTCGTCACCAATCTCGCAAAGCAGGAGGGTGTTTCGATTCTCCCCGTTGACAGCGAGCATTCCGCAATATTCCAAGCAATGCAAGGTTCACCGCGAAAAGAGGCTGTCAAAAAAATCATTTTAACCGCGTCGGGCGGCCCTTTCTTCGGCAAAACGCTCGCCGAGCTTGAAAATGTCAAGCCTGCCGACGCATTAAAGCATCCTAATTGGAATATGGGTGCAAAAATTACCATCGATTCCGCTACAATGATGAACAAAGGTCTTGAGTTTATCGAAGCCAAGTGGCTTTTCGATATGCCGAATGACGATATTGAAATCGTCGTTCACAGGGAGTCGGTTGTTCACTCCGCAATTGTTTACCGCGACAATTCGGTTATCGCTCAACTCGGCGTGCCCGATATGAGAATACCTATTCAGTATGCGCTCACATATCCCGAAAGAGTGCCGAGCCCCGTTGACGAGCTTTCTCTCACGGATTACGGCAAGCTCACTTTCTTTGAGCCGGATTATTACACATTCAAGTGTATCAATGTCTGCAAGGACGCAATCGCTCTCGGCGGACTCCACCCGGCGGCCGCAAACGGTGCAAACGAGGAAAGCGTAAAATTATTCTTAAACGGTAAAATTAAATTTACCGACATTGCATATCTTAATAACGAGGCAATGAAAAATGCCCCTGAAATTTCGGATTTCACACTGCAGGATGTGCTCGATGCAGACCGTGCGGCTCGTGATTTCGTTTTGGAGACGGTTAATTGTTAGCAAATATTTGGAATACGGTTTATCCCATATTGATTGCAATTCTGTTTTTTGAACTTATCATCATAATCCACGAGGGCGGCCACTTTGTCGCCGCAAGGCTTATGAAAATCAAGGTCAACGAATTTTCAATCGGTATGGGTCCCAAGCTGTTTCAGTTTAAAAAGGGCGATACAAAATATACTCTTCGCCTGATTCTTTTCGGCGGTTATTGCGCCATGGAGGGCGAAAGCGAGGACAGCGACGACGAAAATTCTTTTGCAAAGAAAAAAGTTTGGCAAAGATTTTTTGTTGTTGTCGCAGGTGCTCTTATGAACTTGATTTTGGGCTTTCTCGTTATCGTCATTATGCTTTCGAGCGGAAGCCTCATCGGCACAGCTGAAATCGCAAAGTTTGACGATAAGGCAGTAAGTTCGACTGTTTTGCAAAAGGGCGATATTATCAAGTCGATTGACGGAATGAGGGTTTATACCTCCACCGATGTCACAACGGGTCTTTCGCGCTCGGGTGACGATACTCTTGATATGACTGTTTTGCGTGACGGCAAAACGCTCGACCTCAAGGTCAAATTTAATATGGAAAAATATGAGGGCAAAAATTATATAAATATGGATTTTTGGCTCGTAGGCAACAAAAAAACGGTAGGCGGCGTTATTAAGGAGTCGTTTAAGGAATGGATTTCATTTACGCGAATGGTTTTCCTCTCTGTTCACGATATGATTGTAGGCAAATACGGCTTGTCCGACCTTGCAGGTCCTGTCGGAACTGTCAGCGTAGTATCAACCGCTGTCAAAACAAGCTCCTATTCAATGTTGCGCATAATGGCACTGCTTACTATAAATGTCGGTTTGTTCAATCTGTTCCCGATTCCGGCGCTTGACGGTTGGCGACTTTTTCTCCTCATCTTTGAGGGTATATTCAAAAGAAAACTCCCCGATAAATGGGATTGGGCAATCAATGCCGTCGGTCTTGTTTTACTCCTCGGATTGATGTGCGTCATCACATTTTCGGATATAACAAAATTATTGTAGCGTATGATTAGGCGCGTTTCACCGCCTCTGAAATTACGCACCTAATGTCGCAATGCTCGGCTACACCTTGCGATTTTCCAGATTACAGTAGCCGGAAAGAATATGTGATTTTATGACTCGTAAATCTAAAAAAATCAAAATAGGAAACACTTTTCTCGGCGGCGATTCGCCGATACTTGTCCAAAGTATGCTCAATGTTCCGGCAGAGGATATTGAAGGCTCTGTCAAACAGGCTGTAGAGCTTGAAAAAGCAGGCTGTCAAATCATCAGGTTTGCAATTCCGAATAAGGATGCCCTTGCGCTTATCGAGCCGATTAAAAACGCAGTCAGCGTGCCGCTTGTTGCCGATATTCATTTTGACTATAAGCTCGCTCTCGGTGCCGCCGAAAGGGGAATTGACAAAATCCGTATCAATCCCGGCAATATCGGCTCCGAGGACAGAGTTAAAGCCGTTTCCGATATTTGCAACCAAAAAGGCTTGCCTATAAGAATCGGTGTAAATTCAGGCTCGCTTGAAAAACATATTCTCGCAAAATACGGTGCGCCGACGCCCGAGGCAATGGTCGAGTCGGCTATGTATCACGCATCACTTCTCGAAAAATTCGATTTTGACAATATCGTTATTTCAATCAAATCTTCAAATGTCAACACTATGATTAAAGCGTATGAGCTTGCCGCTCAAGAGTGCTCATATCCGTTGCACCTCGGCGTTACCGAGGCAGGCACTGAGCGTATGGGCATCATCAAGTCGGCAATCGGTATCGGCTCGCTTTTGACCCACAATATCGGCGACACAATCCGTGTCAGCCTTACAGATAACCCTGTTAAGGAGGTTTATGCCGCGTTTGATATTTTAAAGGCAATCGGATTAAAAACGGATTGCCCATACCTCATTTCCTGCCCGACCTGCGGCAGAACAAAGATTGACCTTGTCGGTCTTGCTAAGCAGGTTGAGGAAAAGCTTCGCGAATGCAAAAAGCCGATTAAGGTTGCAGTTATGGGCTGTATAGTCAACGGCCCCGGTGAGGCAAAAGAGGCTGATATAGGCATTGCTGGCGGTGACGGATGCGGCCTTATTTTCAAAAAAGGCGAAATTTTAAGAAAAGTTCCCGAGAACGAGCTTTTAAACGAATTGATGAAAGAGATAGATAAATTATAATGTCACAGGTTTACCAATATTTTACAGGTTACATAGATGAGGAGGATTTGGCATTTGTAGGCTATGCCGAAATATCGTCAATTGTTATCTCACGCAAAATGCGTTCTATGAAACTTGGCATCGTGTGCGACAGCGTACTTGATTATCGAGTTATCGAAAGCACACAAAACTCACTTAAAGAAAAGCTTATGCTCAAAAAGGCAACTCTTTGTCCGCATTACAACAAGGGACTTTTTGAGCTTGATAATATAGAAAAAATCATTTCTCCCATTCGTCTCAGTCACACTGTTGTTAATGGATTTTTCGATGGCGTTGAGGCAGAATTTGAAGACGATACTTTGACCCTTTGCCTTAAAAACGGCGGTAAGGATATGCTTGAGGCTCAAAAAATTGACAACGAAATTTCAAAGCTCATTTATGACGAATTCGGTATTGACCTTGTTGTTTCGTTTATGGAAGTTCAGGCGTTTGATATTGATAAGGCTGTAGCCGAAGCTGTTAAGGTCAAGCAAGAAGAAAAGCAAAAGCAAATCGAGGAGACTGAAAAAAACACCGTCCATGAAATGCTCGGCGATACGCCGCTTTATGCCGATACAAGAAAAATTATTTACGGCAGAGCAATCCGAGAACTGCCAAAACCTATTAAGGATGTTGAAACCGATGACGGCTTTATAACCGTTTGGGGCAAACCGTTCGGTATGGATTGCAGAGATACAAAAAGGGGAGATAAAAAAATATTCTCCTTCAATGTCACCGATTATACCTCGTCCGTCAGCATCAAACTTTTTGAGCCGGCACAGGTTGTCGAGCCGATTATAAAAGCAATTAACGACGGTGCTCCGCTTATTTTAAACGGCAGTTACGATCGTGATAAATATACAAATGAATTTGTTCTTTTTCCGCGCAATATCGAGCGCACGAAAACGAAAGAAAAAACAGATGACGCCGAGGAAAAACGCGTCGAACTTCATATGCATACCTCGATGTCAGAAATGGACGCAATGACCCCTGCAAAGGAACTTGTTAAACGCGCCGCAAAATGGGGGCACAGAGCCGTTGCAATTACCGACCACGGTGTTGTTCAGGCACTGCCGGAGGCTTATGCCGCCGCAAAGGCAAACGGCATTAAACTTATTCTCGGCATGGAGGGATATTTGGTTGACGACAGCCTTTATCCCGATTTTATGAATATGAAATTGAAAGAATTTCGCCGCCACCATATTATTCTCCTTGTAAAAGAGGATACCTCGCTTAACGAAAGCATCCCGAAAGAAGAACGCAAATACGGCAGAAAAAATCTTTACGAAATGATTTCGCATTCAAATGTCAAAACATTCAAATCCCGTCCGCTTATTCCGAAATCGTTGCTTGCCGAAAAAAGAGCCGGTATTCTTGTCGGCTCGGCGTGCGAGCAGGGCGAGATTATTCAGGCTATTCTACGCGGCGAGCCGCAGGAAGAAATTGAACGCCTTGCCGAATTTTACGATTATCTCGAAATTCAGCCGAACGGCAACAATGCGTTTATGATTCGCTCCGAAAAGGAACTTCACCAAAATATCAACTCCGAGCAGGATCTTATTAATATCAACCGCCGTGTTATCGACATTGCGGACAAGCAGGGCAAACTTGTCGTTGCCACCGGCGATGTCCATTTCTTGGATAAAAAGGACGCTCAAATCAGAGCGATTATTATGGCGTCAAAAGGCTTTGACGATGCCGATATGCAGCCTCCGCTTTATTTTAAAACAACCGAGGAAATGATGGAGGACTTCGCTTGGGCAGGCGACAGAGCAAAGGAATTTGTTGTTGACAATCCAAACAAAATCGCCGATATGATTCAGGATAACATTCCGCCGATTCCGCCCGGAACATTCCAGCCTTATATCGAGGGCGCCGACGAGGAGCTTACGAATAAATGTTGGACAATGGCTAAAGAGCTTTACGGCGACCCCGTTCCCGAATATGTTGCAAGCCGACTTGAAAGAGAGCTTGATTCAATCATTTCAAACGGCTACGGCGTGCTTTATGTTATCGCAAAGCGTCTTGTTGAGGAAAGCGAACGCCGCGGTTATCTTGTAGGTTCTCGTGGTTCGGTCGGCTCATCACTTGCCGCTCACTTCGGCGGTATTTCAGAGGTTAATCCGCTTGCGCCGCACTATTATTGCAAAAAATGCAAGCACAGCGAGTTCATTCTTGACGGCTCGGTAGGCTCGGGTTTTGACCTTCCCGCAAAGGATTGCCCGAATTGCCATATTCCGATGAAACGCGACGGCCACGAAATTCCGTTTGAAACTTTCCTCGGCTTTGAGGGAGATAAGGAGCCTGATATTGACCTTAACTTCTCGGGTGAAGTGCAGGGCCAAATCCACAAATTCACCGAAACATTGTTCGGTAAAGAATACGTGTTCAAGGCAGGAACAATGGCAACCGTTGCCGAAAAAACAGCTTACGGCTATGTCGCAAAATATCTTGACGAGCGCGGACTTTTTTCAACAACCCCGAGAGCTGAAATCGACCGCCTGACCGAAGAGATATTCAAATCAAAAATCAAGCGCACAACAGGTCAGCACCCCGGCGGTATGGTTGTTGTGCCCGATAAATATACGGTCGAGGATTTCACACCTATTCAATATCCGTCAAACGATGAAAAGAAAGGTACATACACAACTCACTTCGACTTCAAAAACTCACTTCACGATACATTGCTTAAACTTGACGAACTCGGACACGATAATCCGACCTTGTATAAGTATCTCGAGGATTCAACGGGAATTCCTGTAATGGATGTCGATTTGAGCGACCCGAAACTTTATGAATTGATTACCTCAACCGCGCCGCTCGGCGTTTCTCCCGAGGATATTGATAACCCGACAGGCACGCTCGCAATTCCCGAAATGGGCACGCCGTTCGTTGTCGGCATGCTTATGGATGCAAAGCCGAAAACATTTGCCGACCTGCTCCAAATTTCGGGCTTGTCTCACGGCACCGATGTTTGGCTCGGCAATGCGCAGGAGCTTATCGAAAACGGAACATGTACAATTTCCGATGTTATCGGCTGTCGTGACGATATTATGACTCACCTTATCCATGTCGCCGAAAATTACGAAAAGCGCACAGGCAAAAAATCGCCGCTTTCAAAAAAGGATTGCTTCAAAATTATGGAATATACCCGTAAGGGTAAGGCACCTAAAGAGTTGCCGCCGTATGAGGACGCAATGAAAACCATCGGCGTTGAGCAGTGGTATATCGACTCCTGCTATAAAATCAAATATATGTTCCCTAAAGCGCACGCCGCGGCTTATGTTATCGCCGCGCTTCGTATCGCTTGGTACAAAATATATTATCCGCTTCAATTTTACAGCGCGTTCTTCACCGTTCGCGGCGGCGCAATTGACGCCGTTGCCGCAGTTCAGGGCAAAGCCGCAGTAAAAAAGAAGATGAACGAAATCAAACTAAAAGGCAATGATGCCACCGCAAAAGAAGATTCGCAGTACACTGTTTTGCAGATTGTTATTGAAATGCTTGCGCGCGGCTACGAATTTTTGCCCGTCGATTTGATTAAATCCGATTGGCGTATTTATAAGATCGAGGACGGAAAAATCAGACTTCCGTTTTCCGCTATCGACGGTATCGGCGAAACCGCTGCAATCGCAATTGCCGACGCCGTTAAGCGCAACCCGGAGGGCTTCACCGCCGCCGACGATTTGGCAAATGAGCCGGGTGTCGGCAAAAGCGTTGTTGACGCGCTCCGCGAGGCAGGCGCTTTGGGCGATTTGCCCGAAACACGCCAAATTTCACTTTTCGGTTTTTAACATTATATATAATATGCAATACTTAATATTGACAAGACTACTTTATTATGGTAGCATATTAGCGCACTAAAGTGAACAAACTACAGAAAAGGATTTTCCGCGTATATGAAAAGATATTCAAAAATAACTCCCGAAGGTTCAAGAGATTTTCTGTTTGAGGAGTGCGACGACAGGCGCAAGGTCGAGCACACACTCGCAGATTTGTTTAAGGAAAACAGCTATCGCAAGGTTATAACACCTGCAATCGAGTTTTTCGATGTTTTCAACAGCGATAATATGGGTATCGAGCCGGAGGAAATGTATAAGTTAAGCGACTCAAAGGGCAGAACAACAGTTCTTCGTCCCGACAACACAATGCCGATTGCGCGTATGGTTGCAACAAGATTGAGCGAGGAGGATTTTCCCGTTCGCCTTTACTACAGCCAAAATGTTTATGTCCGCTCAAAGGATTTAAACGGCAGAAGCAACGAAATTGCGCAAAGCGGCGTCGAGCTTATCGGAGACGGTTCGACAAAAGCCGATTTGGAGGTTATCTCCATGGCGGTTGAGAGCCTTAAACGCTGTGAGCTTAATTCGTTTAAAATAGAAATCGGCAACGCCGCATTCTTTAATTCAATACTCGATAAAATGCAGATTACATCAAACCAAAAGGCTGATATTTGCAAACTTATCGAGGGCAAAAACTATGCCGCACTCGGCGATTTGCTCGACCGTATCGGCGACACAAAGGAAACAAGAGTTATCAGAAAACTTCCACGCCTTTTCGGAGACGTTGAAGTTATAGACGAGGCAAAGGCTCTTTATGACGAGCCTAAAGCACTCGAGGCTCTCGATTACCTTAAAAGCGTATATTGCGCTCTTTGCGACGCAGGGCTTAAAAAGTATATTATGCTCGATTTGGGTCTTGTCAACAGGAGCAATTATTATACAGGCGTTATATTCCACGGCTATGCCGAAGGCTCGGGCTTGACCGTTCTTTCGGGCGGCAGATACGATAATCTGCTCGGCGAGTTCGGAATGCCTGCTCCGGCTATCGGCTTCGGTATTGAGGTCACAGCCGTTTGCGAGGCAATGCGCGAGGTTATCAATGTCGAGCGACCGCTCAGAATTGCTCTCACAAAGGGCAGACTCGAAAAATCGTCGGTTGCTCTTTTTCAAAAAATGGGGCTTGATACAACCCAGCTTGAAAATAAAGGCAGACGCTTGATTTTGCCGGTCGATAAATACGAGGCTGTGCTTTCAAAAGCTCCCGATGTTATTACATATGTCGAACACGGCGTTTGCGATATAGGCATTGTCGGCAAGGACACGATTGTTGAGCACGGCTCGTCATTCTACGAAGTGCTCGACCTTAATATCGGCAAATGCAAATTTGCTCTTGCTTGCCCGAAAGACACTGATTTTTTCTCGGGCTATAAGCGCAAAACCGTTGCATCAAAATACCCGAAGGTTGCAAAGGAATTTTTTGAATCAAAGGGCATGGATGTCGCCGTGATTAAAATTGAGGGCAGTGTAGAACTTGCTCCGCTCCTCGGCTTGGCAGACGGCATCGTCGATATTGTCGAAACAGGCTCAACCCTTAAGGAAAACGGACTTGAGGTTGTTGAAGAAATATTCCCGATTTCGGCAAGGGTCATTGTCAATATGGCGTCAATGAAATTGAGAAAAGATGAAATAGAGGGCTTCCTTTCCGATTTGGAAAAGGCTTGCTCGGAATAGGGTGAGAAAAGATGAAAATTACAAAGGCAAACGGCAAGGCTGAATATGCGCTTATCGAAAATCTCAAAAAGCGCGCAGGCGAAACCGATGAAAAAATTGTTGAAATAGTTACCACAATTCTTAACGAGGTTAAGAAAAACGGCGATGCCGCAGTAAGAGAATATACAGTTCGTTTTGACGGCGGCCTGCCGAAAAAATCTGTTATCGAAAAGGACGAGCTTCAGTCTTATCTCGATAAGGTGGATGATGATTTTAAAAACGCAATCATCAATGCAAAAAACAATATTTATGATTTCCACCTCCGTCAGGCACAGCAGTCGTGGATGACTACCAAAGAAAGCGGAGTTATTATGGGTCAGCGCATCAGAGGACTCCATAGGGTAGGTATTTATGTTCCGGGCGGAACAGCAGCTTATCCGTCATCTGTTTTGATGAACGCAATCCCTGCAAAAATCGCAGGCGTTAAGGAAATTATTATGGTTACCCCTCCGGGAAAGGACGGAAACCCAAATCCCAATATTATGGCTGCCGCCGCAGTTGCAGGCGTTGACAAGGTGTTCCTTGTAGGCGGCGCACAGGCTGTTGCCGCTCTCGCATACGGCACCGAAAAAATCCCTAAAGTTGACAAAATCGTAGGTCCCGGCAATATTTTTGTCGCAACCGCCAAAAAACTGCTTTACGGTATCGTCGATATTGATATGGTCGCAGGTCCGTCCGAAATCCTTATCGTTGCCGACAAAACGGCAGACCCGGCATTCCTCGCCGCAGACCTTATGAGTCAGGCAGAGCATGACAAAATGGCTTCGGCAATTTTGCTCACAACCTCGCTTGACCTTGCAAAATCTACACTTCACGAGATTGATAAACAGCTTAAATACCTTGAAAGACAGGTTATTATCGAAGAATCGCTCGAAAACTACGGCGAAATTATCGTTTGCGAGGATTTAAATCAAGCAATCGATTTTGCAAACGAGCTTGCACCGGAGCATCTCGAACTTTGCGTTGCCGAGCCGCTTAAATATATCGGCAAGGTTGACAATGCAGGCTCTGTTTTCCTCGGAAATTGGTCGCCCGAACCGCTCGGCGATTATTACGCAGGGCCAAACCATGTTTTGCCGACATCGGGCACGGCAAGATTTTTCTCACCTCTCTCGGTTGACAGCTTTATCAAAAAATCATCGTTCATTTATTACACACCGGACGAATTGCGTAAGGCAAAGGATGATATTATTAAACTTGCCGACACAGAGGGACTTACCGCTCACGCAAATTCAATCAAGGTTCGTTTTGAATAAAGGATATTTATATGAGAACATCTATTGTTGAAAGAAATACAAAGGAAACACAAATTAAAGTTGAGCTTTGCCTTGACGGCGGCGCTGTCGAGGTTTCGACAGGCATCGGCTTTTTTGACCATATGCTTACGGCGTTCGGCGTTCACGGCGGCTTCGGTCTTAAGGTCACCGTTAAGGGCGATTTGGAGGTGGATACTCACCACACCGTTGAGGATACGGGTATCGCACTCGGTATGGCGTTTAAGCAGGCCCTCGGCGATATGAGTGGCATCGAAAGATACGGCACCTTTTTCATCCCTATGGACGAAAGCCTTGTTCAAGCCTCGCTTGATATTTCAAACAGACCGTTTCTTGTTTTCAAGGCTGATTTTAAGCAGGAGAAATGCGGCGATTACGAAAATTGCTGCACCGAGGAGTTTTGGCGCGCCTTTGCGATGAATACAGGTATAACGCTTCACATTATTGTTCTTTACGGCACAAATGCTCACCACGAAATTGAGGGCATTTTCAAATCGGTTGCCCATGCGCTTAAAATCGCAGTCAAAAGAAATGCCGACGGCTCCGTTCTCTCCACAAAGGGTGTATTATAACAAAGGATATTAAAAAGGATATTAAAAAGGATATTAAAATATATGATTATTTTTCCCGCAATTGATATTATAGGCGGCAAACCCGTCAGATTGTTTAAGGGCGATTTTTCAACTGCAGAACAGGTGGCTGACGATGCGCTTGAAACGGCTGAAAGTTTTGTCAAAGCAGGCGCACAATGGATTCATATGGTCGACCTTGACGGCTCGCTTAAAAAGGAGCGTGTCAACAGCGAAACATTTGTTTCCGTCGCAAATCAAACACCGCTTAAGGTCGAAATCGGCGGCGGCATACGCACTATGCAGGATATTGATTATTATGCAAATCACAATATCAGCCGCGTAATTCTCGGCTCCGTCGCTTTAAAAAATCCCGAGCTTGTCCGTCAGGCTGTTAAGGAGTTCGGTTCGCTTATCGCTGTCGGAATAGACGCAAAGCACGGTTTTGTCGCAACAGAGGGCTGGACAGAGGGCAGTGACACCCATTTTATCGACCTTGCAAAGCAGATGGAGCAAATGGGCGCTGAAACAATTATTTATACCGATATTTCAAAGGACGGCACGCTCAGCGGCCCGAATGTCGAACAGCTTGTCGAGCTTAACAATGCCGTTTCGTGCAATATCACAGCCTCCGGCGGAGTTACGAATATCGACGATATTACAACGCTTCGCGACAAGGAACTTTACGGCGCGATTTGCGGCAAATCAATATATCAGGGCACATTGAGCCTTAAAGAAGCAATTGATGTTTGCAAATAATTTGAAGGAATATTATAATGGATTTAGATAAATATTTTAAAAAAGGCGATTTAATCCCGGCAATTGTTCAGGAAGATTCAACCGGCGAGGTATTAATGCTCGCTTATATGAATAAGGAGTCTATGCAAAAAACGCTCGAAACAGGATACACTTGGTTTTGGTCGCGTTCTCGCAAGGAGCTTTGGAACAAAGGCGCAACTTCGGGTCATCTCCAAAAAATCGTTGACATTAAAGGCGATTGCGATGATGATACATTGCTTATCAGAGTCATTCAAACGGGTGCGGCTTGCCACACGGGCAACCATTCGTGCTTTTTCAATAATATAGATTTTAACAAGGCTAAATAATTTCGGAGAATATTTATGGATTATATCAGAAACGATTATGAAACTATCCTTGCGCGTAAGGACGCCAAGGAGGAAGGCTCATACACCTGCTATCTTTTTGAGCAGGGAATTGACAAAATTTTGAAAAAGGTCGGCGAAGAATCGACCGAAATGGTCATCGCCGCAAAAAACGGAGTTAAGGAAGAAACGGTCGGCGAAATTTGCGACCTTCTGTATCATACGCTTGTTATGATGGTCGATCAGGGAATTTCAATTGAAGATGTCGAGGCTGTGCTCCAAAAGCGCGCCGAAAAGGCAGGCAATTTAAAGAAATTTCATAAGGTAGACAAAAACTCATAATGGCGCACAAAAAATGGATAATCAGGCAGGCTGATAAGGAACGGGCATCTGCCGTGAGCGAAAAATTTAATATTGACGCTTTCGTGGCATTTTTGCTTGTCAGCCGCGGAATAACCGACGATGCTGATATTGCCGCCTTTTTGTCCGACAGCTATATGCTTGCCTCACCGTTTGATTTTGTCGATATGGAGGAGGCGTCGTTTGTTATCGGCGACGCAATCGACAACGGCGACAAAATTTGCATTTACGGCGACTATGACTGCGACGGCGTAACTTCAACAGCACTTTTGTATTCTTATTTAAGAAATGAAGGTGCTGATGTTTGCTATTACATACCAAGCAGAGAAACCGAGGGCTACGGCCTTAACAACAACGCCGTTGACAAAATCGCCGCAGACGGTGTAAAACTTATCATCACCGTTGACAACGGCATAAGCGCAATTGAGCAGGCAAATCATATCTATGATTTGGGTATGCAGCTCGTAATAACGGACCACCACCAAATCGGCGACGAGTTGCCGCGTGCGGAGGCGATTGTCAATCCGCACCGCCCCGAAAATAATCTTAAATTCAGAGAATACTGCGGCGTCGGCGTTGCGTTCAAACTTGTTTGTGCAATGTATGACGGCGACGCGGAGGATATTTTAAACGAATATGCCGATTTTGCGGCGATAGGCACAATTGCCGATATTATGCCGCTCACACACGAAAACCGCTCGCTTGTCCGCGCGGGGCTTGAAAAAATAAACAACAATCCGCGCCCGTCAATAAAGGCGTTTGTCGAGTCAAATTCAAAGAAAAGCTATACTGCAAACGATATTGCGTTCCAGCTTTGCCCTCGCATCAACGCCATGGGCAGAATGGGCGACGCGTCGAGAGCGGTTGAGTTTTTAATCAGCGAAAATTTTGACGATTGCCGAGAAAAATGTAATCGGCTCAATCTCGAAAATACAAATCGGCAGGAAACCGAAAAAAACATTCTCGACGATATCGAGCAAAAAATCGAAGCAAATCCGTCGCTTGTCAAGGGCAGAGTTATCGTTATTGACGGCAAAGGGTATCACCACGGCGTTATCGGCATTGTCGCAAGCCATCTTGTCGATAAATACGGTAAGCCGTCCTTTGTTATCGGGGTTGACGAAAACGGCGTTGCGCGCGGCTCGGCTCGCTCAATAGAAGGCTTTAATATTTATGACGCAATCAGTGCTTGCGGTGACGATTTGATTCAGTTCGGCGGCCATCCGCTTGCCGCAGGAATCACTCTCGAGCAGGATAAAATAAACGATTTCAGGGAGCATATCAATGCCTACGCAAAGGAAAAATATCCCACAATGCCCCCGCTTTCACTCACTCTCGATTATAAAATTTCACCTTTTTATTTAACAACCGACCTTGCACATGCGCTCCAATCGCTTGAGCCGTACGGCGCAGGCAATCCGCAGGCTGTTTTCGGCGTGTTTAATATGAATTTGCGCGCCGTCACTCCGCTTAAAGAGGGCAAGCATGTCAAGCTTGAGCTTGAAAAAAAAGGCAAAAAAATATGGGCAATCAAATTCGGTCAGGATGCGGAGAGTTTTCCCTATAAACCCGGCGATGTGATTGACCTTGCCGTAAAAATTTCTCTCAATCATTATAACGGAAAACTTTATCTTTCAACGCATATTGTTGATGTCAGGCTTTCGACAACAGATGATGACGCCTATTTTAAAGAACTTAACGACTATAATATGTTTTTGCTCAACGGCAGAGGCACTCCATCGCTTTATCCCGACAGGCAGGCGTGCAAAATCATCTATTCTTACTTAAAGAAAAACGGCGGATGGAATTACTCGCTTGACGATTTGTATTTCAGATTGCAAGGCAGGGTAAACTATTCTCAGCTTATGTTTGCGCTCAAAGCATTTGCGCAGTCGGGATTGATTACATTTAATTCAAAAATTTCATTAAACAATGTTCAAAATAAAGTAAATTTAGAGGATACAAAAATACTAAAAACCATTAAGGAGCGACTTATCAGTGGATAACGGCACAATCGAAAAATATAATGACCATTTTTATGAGTTTTTCGAGCAAATAAAAGCAAATCCCCAATATGACAGTAAAAAAATCGAAAAAGCATATCTCCTCGCACGCGATGCGCATAAAAATCAGTTCAGACGCTCCGGCGAGCCGTATATTATGCACCCCGTTGCCGTAGCAAAAATTCTTTTTGAGCTCGGTATGGATAACGAAAGCATCATCGGCGCGCTTCTTCACGATGTTGTTGAGGATACCGAATACGATTTGGACTATATCCGCAGGGAGTTCGGCGACGATGTTGCGCTTCTTGTCGACGGCGTTACAAAGCTCGGTCAAATTCCGCTTTCAACAAGGGAAGAGGTGCAGGCGGAGAATATAAGAAAAATGTTCATCGCGATGAATCAGGATGTCAGGGTTATTATCATCAAACTTGCCGACAGACTGCATAATATGCGCACTCTCGAGCATATGCCGCCGTATAAGCAACGCGAAAAATCGCTTGAAACGCTTGAAATTTATGCCCCAATCGCTCACCGTTTAGGTATCCGTGCCTTCAAGGAGGAACTTGAGGACCTTGCAATCCGCTATCTCGACCCGATTGCTTATAAGGAGATTGAAAACAATCTTTCTATGAAAAAGGAAGAGGGCGAAAAGTTCCTCGAGGATATAAAGTTGCAGATTAATGCAAAAATTACGCCGATTATGGCACATTCTCAAATCACCTCGCGTGTAAAATCCGTTCACGGTATTTTTCGTAAGGTTTATATCAAGGGCAAAAATTTTGAGGAAATTTACGATATTTATGCCGTTCGTATAATTGTCGACACGCTCATTGACTGCTATAATGCGCTCGGTATAGTTCACGATATGTTTACTCCGCTCCCCGGCAGATTTAAAGACTATATTTCAACTCCAAAACCAAATATGTACCAGTCGCTTCACACAACGCTGCTTTATCACGGCGTTCCGTTTGAAGTGCAAATCCGCACATGGGATATGCATAAAACAGCCGAATTCGGTATCGCCGCTCACTGGAAATACAAACTCGGCAAGGGCGGAAAAGATAATTTTGATTCTTCGTTGCAATGGATTCATCAGGTGCTTGAAAGCGGCGAAAGTGCAGATAATCCGGAGGAAATGGTTTCCTCAATCAAGGGCGATCTTTCAATCGATGAAATTTTTGTTTTCACTCCTAAGGGCGAGGTTAAATCTCTTCCCAAAGGGTCAACCGTTATAGATTTTGCTTATGCAATTCACTCGGCAGTCGGCAACCGGATGGTCGGCGCAAAGCTTGACGGCAGAATTGTTCCGCTCGATACCGTAATCAAAACAGGCCAGATTTGCGAAATCATCACATCAAATGCGCAGGGCAAGGGTCCGTCAAGAGATTGGCTCAAAATCGTGCGCACCGGTGAGGCAAGAGCAAAAATCCGCTCGTGGTTTAAGAAAGAACGACGCGACGAAAACATAGTCGAGGGTAAAAACCAGCTTGAACACGAGTTTAAACGAAATTACATTCGTTTCGACGGCGATAAACTATCCGAATTTGTCAAAAAAATTGCCGAGCGTCAGCGATTTTCAAGCGTGGAAGATTTTTATGCCGCTATCGGCTACGGCGGTGTCCAAATCAGCCGCCTTATGCCCGGTATTAAGGACGAATACAACAGGAATTGGAAAATAAAGGAAGAAACTGTCGCTCCTGCCGTCAACAAAGTTGAGCAGGTCAACCGTGAACCGAAATCCTCGGGCGGCGTTGTCGTTGAGGGCATCGACAATTGCCTTATCAATATGGCGCGTTGTTGCAATCCGCTTCCGGGTGAAAGCATCATCGGCTTCATCACACGCGGCCACGGCTTGACAATTCACCGCCGCGACTGCAAAAATGTTCCTGTCGATATTGCATCGTCACCCGAGCCGGAGCGTTGGATAAACGCCCATTGGGACAACAGCATTAAAGTCGAGGCTCGCTCAACGCTCAATGTTTACGCTATCGACCGCGACGGCGTTGTTCTTGATATTACAACGGCTATGGCAGGCGCCCATGTCAAAATTCACTCAATCAATGCCCGACCGATTAATGACGGCAATTGCCTCACAACAATGACAATCAGCGTCAACGGCAAGGAGCATCTTGAGTCCATTATAAAAATGCTCAACAAAATCGACGGCGTTTATTTGATTGAGCGAACAGAGCTTTAATTTTCGGAGATATTATGAAAGCAGTTATTCAAAGAGTTAAATATTCAAATGTTAAAATAGACGGCGAAATCGTCGGCAAATGCGAAAACGGATTTATGATTTTGCTCGGCGTTTGGCAGGGCGATACAAAAGCCGATGCCGACAAACTCGTCAAAAAAATCTCGAATTTGCGAATTTTCGAGGATGAAAACGGCAAAATGAATTTGTCCTGCCTTGATATTGACGGCGAAATTCTCGTTATTTCACAGTTTACACTCTGTGCCGATTGCTCGCACGGCAGGCGACCGTCATTTACAAATTCCGCACCGCCCGATGAGGCAAACGCACTTTATGAATACTTCGTTTCCGAGCTTAAAAACTCGGGCGTAAAAAGCGTTCAAACGGGCAGATTCGGTGCCGATATGCAGGTCGAGCTTGTCAATGACGGACCCGTTACAATAATTCTCGATTCTAAGGAGCTTCACTGATGATTGTTAAAAAGGCCACCTTCGGCAGTATTCAAAACAACTGCTATTTGGTTGTTGATGAAAAAACAAATTGCTCTGCGCTTATTGATTGCACGGAGTGCTCACAAAAAATGCTCGATTTTATCGGCGACACCGATTTGAAATATATTTTTCTCACCCACGGTCACTTCGACCATATCACCGGTGTAAAGGGAGTTAAGGAAAAATACGGCGCACGCGCTGTCATTTCGCACGAAGACGCGCCAATGCTCTCGTCTGCAAAACTCTCGCTTGCGGCATTCTGCGGCGGCGAGCAAAATATTGTCGAGCCTGATATTCTTGTATCTGACGGCGATGTTGTCAAACTCAACGATATTGAGTTTAATGTTATTTCGACACCAGGTCACACAAAGGGCGGCGTTTGCTATCTTGTCGGTGATTATATTTTTACGGGCGACACGCTCTTTTTCTGCTCCTGCGGAAGAACGGATTTTCCCGGCGGCTCGTCACAGGAAATTATTGCGTCGCTCAAAAAAATTGCCG
>CAVGLE010000003.1:18755-26757 GCA_963630035.1 Mediterraneibacter torques | reverse complement strand
GAAAGAGAAAACAATCCTTATATGAAAATGTAGCTTATGATTTTAAAAAATATCAACCACGATTACGGCTATCACACTCAAAAGATTGCCACAATGTTTTTCGCGCTCGAGAAAATCAGAGTTGACTGCGACGGCGACGATGATATAGTTGTCGAAACAATCAAAAACGGCGACAAGATAACCGTGAATGCAAAGGTTTATTCCAAATACATATCAAAATCTTCAAATATCGGTGACGACGACGGTGCACACGCGTTGTCACTTTTGCTTTATGACTCTCTTTGCGAGTTGACCCGGTTCAATATTCCGTGGGGAATACTCTACGGCGTTCGCCCTGCAAGGCTTATGCACGCCACAGTCGAAAAAATCGGCGACAGCGCGGCTTATCAAAAATTTATTTCCGATAGGGTAGAGCCGTCAAAGGTACAACTTGCACTTGATGTTATGCACAGCGAAAACAAAATTATTGCGCTTTCAACGCCTCGGTCATTTTCGCTTTATGTCTCAATTCCGTTTTGCCCGACAAGGTGCTCGTATTGCTCGTTCGTTTCGCACAGCATAGCAAACGCGGCAAATCTTATTTCGCCTTATGTCGATTTGCTCTGCCGTGAAATTGCGGAAAACGGCAAAATCGCGGCTCAACTCGGATTGCGGCTTGAAACAATCTATTTCGGCGGCGGCACACCGACAACACTTTCTGCCGAACAGCTTGATAAAATCCTCACCGCGGTCGAAAATGCGTTTGATTTGTCAACACTGCGCGAATACACCGTTGAGGCAGGCAGACCCGATACCGTGACGGAGCAAAAACTTAACACTCTTTTTGCCCATAATGTCGGCAGAATCAGCATCAATCCACAAACCTTTAATGACGAAGTGCGCGCCAATGTCGGCAGACGCCATACTACGGAGCAAACAATCTCCGCCTACAATCTTGCGCGCAATGTCGGGTTTGATAATATCAATATGGATTTTATCGCAGGGCTTAACGGCGATACGCTTGATTCGTTTAAAAACAGCATCGACACCGCCGTTAATATGGGCGCCGATTCCGTTACCGTTCACAATCTTGCTCTCAAAAGCGGCGCATATCTCGTTACCGAAAAGGAGTATTTTGACCTCTCTCAACGCAACACCGCATACAATATGATTGATTATTCCGCGCAAAAACTTCGCCAAAGCGGCTATTATCCTTACTATATGTATCGTCAAAGCAAGTCGCTCGGCAACCTCGAAAATGTCGGCTGGTGCAAGCCTGACAAGGATTGTTTGTACAATGTTTTTATGATGGACGAGACACATACTGTGCTTGCGGCAGGCGCAGGAGCGGTTACAAAGCTTAAAAATCCGCAAACATCGCATATTGAAAGAATATACAATTTTAAATATCCGTATGAATATGTTAATGATTTCAAAACAATAATAGACAAAAAATCTGGAATTGTCGAGTTTTATAATAAATAATCACTTTCAGTATTGCAAAATTGTACTTATTGTAATATAATGAAGGTATAAAAGAGGTGTTAATTATGGGCATTTTTGATGATGTTTTAAACAGTGCAAAAACAGGAAATTTTGAAGAAGTTTTGACTAAAACCAAAACCTATGCCGAGGATGCCGCAAAAAAGAGCGCAGAAAGGCTTGAGGTTTCAAAAAAGAAGATTGAATTGCTTGATTCAAAAACCAAGCTCGTCAAGGCCTATGAAAATTACGGCCGATTGCAGTATTCGCTTGTCGAGGGCAACGAGGTTTCACCCGAGGAGCTTAAGGCGGCAGAGGAGGAAATTCAGCTTCAAAAGAACAGAACCGAATATCTCGACGCTGAGGTTGAGGAGCTTCGCCAAAAATTCCTTGACAGCCTTTCAAGAAAAGAGCAAAAAATATACGAGCGTGAAACCCGCCGCAGTGAAAAAGAGGCTGTTCGTCAGGCTCGACGCGACGCAAAACATCCGTCACACGACATCAGCGTTGACGCCGAGGAAAATAACGAATAATTCGCCCGTGTAATATTTTTTAAAACCGAATAATATAAATTTAAAGCAATGCATATGCGTTGCTTTATTTTTTTATTTGGTGATTTTGTGAACAGTAGGTCAAAATATATTTCCTCCGCTTTGCTTCTCGTTATAACCTCGCTTTGCGTTAAGATTATCGGCGCGGTCTATAAAATTCCTCTAACCGCCTATATCGGCGCGGTCGGCAGGGGATATTTTGCCGCGGCTTATACCGTTTGCCTGCCTGTTCATGCGCTCACTATGGGCTGTCTGCCGGTTGCGCTTTCTCGCCTTGTCAGCAAATATAATGCCAATTCAAACAAAACCGCAATTGTCGGTCTTAAATTCGCCTCGACAAGGCTGTTTTGCCTTGTCGGCTTTGTCGGTATGTGTGTTATGCTCATCGTTGCTTATCCTTATTCCGTCTTTATCGCCGACGCGCCGAAAAGCGTTTATACAATCGTCGCCCTCGCACCGAGCGTGTTTTTTTCATGCCTCGCCGCCTCACATCGCGGATATTACGAAGGTTTTCAGAATATGGTGCCCACTTCAGTGTCGCAGTTTATCGAAGCGGCGGCAAAAATGGTTTTGGGCATCTTGTTTGCAAAACTTTTCTTGCTTTATATGTTTTCACAGTACAACCAAACAGGAAAAATTTTTTCATATGCCGTTTCAAACGATAAACAAGCCCTTTCGGTTATTTATCCCTATGCCGCCGCGGCAGCCATGCTCGGCGTAACTCTCGGCGCAATTTTAAGCTGGCTTTATACCGCCGTTTATTATGCGATAAACGATAAAACAAAAGTTAAGCCGAAAAAGGCACAGGTAAAGTATGCCAAAAGCGAACTTATCTCTTTTGCAATGCCGATTATGATAAGCTGTGCCGTTCAAAGTGTCTTTCAGTTTTTGGATACCGCAACGCTTCAAAAAGCACTGTCACTGATTGATAAGGATACACTTCGCTCTGTTTACTCCGATGCTCTTTCGTTTGACGATATTCAAAATTCCGAACTTTCGACATTCCTTTACGGTGTGTATAATGTCGCTCTCGATTTTAAAAATCTCGTCCCCGGCATAACAATGGCGCTCGGCGTTGCCGCCGTTCCGGCAATCAGTGCCGCGTGTGAAAAGGAGGATAATGCCCACCTTACATATCTTGTCAATTCAATTTATAAATATTCGTCGCTTGCGTCAATGCTCGGCGGGCTCCTGCTTATCATTTGCGGCGATGACGCACTGTCCGTTTTCTACTCCTCGTCCTCACCCGGGCTTGTTACGGCTTGTTCACCGCTCGTCAAATGGTTTGGATTTGTCGTGCCTGTTTTTTCGCTCGTCGGCACTGTTGTATTTTCCGTTCAGGCTGTCGGTTGCCCCGAAAAATCAATTAAATCATATGTTGTCTCCGGTATTATTCGCGTTGTGCTCAATATGATTCTTGTTATGAATCCTAATCTGATTCTTGTCGGTGCAATTCTGTCGGATACCGTCGGCTATACCGTTATGCTTATAATGAACTGCGCCGTTATGAAAAAACAAAGAAATATCAAATTTGATTTTTTGACGGTGATATTAAAGCCGCTTTTGGCGTTCGGCGTTTCGTATTATCTTTCGATTTATATTATTTCGCATATCACATTTGCGTTTTCTCCGCTCATCAATATGATTATCAAGGTGATAATTCCCACCGCTGTATTCTGTATATTGTGTTTTTCGTTAAAATTACTAAATTTTGACAGTAAAATTTTAACTCTAAAACCTAAAAAAACGGCTTAAATACTTGCATTCTTGGGTAAAATATAGTAATATTATGTTAATCGCGCAAGCGACATTTTTATTAAAGGGTATTGGTTATGTCGGCAGAATTTGAAATTAAAGACGAATATACTGTTGAGGATTTGGTTTCTATCGTTAAAGTTCTGCGTGCCCCCGGCGGTTGCCCGTGGGACCGTGCCCAAACTCATGACTCGATTAAAAAGAATTTCATTGAGGAAACCTATGAGGTTGTTGAGGCGATAAATAAGCAGGATACCGACGGTTTAAAAGAAGAACTCGGCGATATTTTGCTTCAGGTTGCCCTCCATTCCGAAATGGAAAGCGAAAAGGGAAATTTCAATTTTAACGATGTCGCAAACGATATTGTTAAAAAGCTTGTTTTCAGACACCCGCATGTTTTTGGCTCAGTTCGGGCAGATGATGTAGATTCGGCTCTCAACAGCTGGGACAGCGCAAAGCAGGTTGAAAAAAGCATCAAATCTCAAACAGATTCTATGCTCCGTGTGCCGAGAGAGTTGCCTGCGCTTATGCGTGCACAAAAAGTTCAGCACAAGGCGGCAAAGGTCGGCTTTGATTGGGACGATGTAAGCGGTGCGGTGGACAAGCTTTACGAAGAAATTAATGAGTTAAAAGCAGCCGTGTCCGATAATGTTAAATCGGAAATTGAGGATGAATTCGGCGATGTTTTGTTTTCCTGTGTTAATATTGCACGCTTTTTGAATGTTGACAGCGAAGAGGCACTCACCGGTGCCACCGATAAATTCGTTTCAAGATTTTCAACAGTTGAGCAACTTGCACGGGAGCGCAACATTGATATGAAATCAGCCGGTATTGACGAACTTGACAAGTTATGGGACGAGGCTAAGAAAATTAAAAAAGCCGAATAATCGGCAAACGGAGGAATTTTTTATGAATAAAACAGAACTCGTAGCAGCAGTTGCTGCAAAGGCAGAACTTTCAAAGAAAGACGCAGACGCAGCAGTATCAGCAGTTGTTGACGCTATCACAGAAGCACTTGCAGAGGGTGACAAGGTATCTCTCGTAGGTTTCGGTACATTCGCAGTTAAAGAGCGTGCGGCTCGTACAGGCATCAATCCTCGTACAGGCGAAAGCGTAGAAATCGCTGCATCAAAGGCTCCTGCATTCAAGGCAGGCAAGGCTCTCAAAGACGCTGTTAATAAGTAATCTTTGACCTTCAAACCGGAGTTGTTGCAAGATAACTCCGGCTTTTTTATTTTCAGTCGGGTGATATGAATAAAACACATTGTTTCATATAAATAAACCGTTCATCCCGACAGGTATTATTCAATTGAAAGGCGATTGTTATGCGACTTGACAAATATTTAAAGGTTTCACGCATCATCAAGCGACGCACCGTTGCCAACGAAGCGTGTGATGCCGGTAGGGTAGAGGTCAACGGAAAAGCTGCAAGAGCATCGTATGATGTTAAAGTCGGCGATGTTATTAAACTTACCCTCGGTGATAACGAGCGTTCTTTTCGCGTTGAAGAAATTAACGAATACGCACTTAAAGAGGATGCGTCAAAAATGTATAAAATTTTATAATTCAAAGCGCAAAAAAGCCTTGCACAAATCAATGTGCAAGGCTCTTTTTTCATCTTTATTGATGTATTATGTTGTCAAAATCCTGCTTTGCAACAGTCTCCAAGTCTTTCGGCGTTTTGATCACCGTCTTGTCATACACATATGACATCGCCTGAACCAAACCTATTATAATCATCATAATTATTATTTGCTTGGGTGAGTTGAAAACATAGTCGCTTAACCCGAATACGAAAAATCCGACAAAGCTTGTTGCAACAGCGAAAGTCAGCGTAATTTTGCGCTTACTGTTTGAATTGATTTCAAGCAATTTTCCGAGGGTGATTGCGATTACAACAAACAGTAAAATCAATCCTACGATACCGAGTTCCATCCAAATTTCAAGCACAAAATTGTGCGCATGCGGTTTGTTCAGCCCGTACTCGCCAAACAAAATATTGCCCGTTTCCTCCATTCCGAATCCGTTGCCGACAATCAGCGTGTTGATGTGATTTGAAATGTAGTCGATAATATTTCTCCAAATATTGAAATGTGCCTCGGATGATTGCAACGCTTCAACGCCGTTGAGCATTTGATAGTTCTGCCAATATTGCATATTTGCATTCATCAAAAGTGTGATTTTGCCGTATCTCGTGAGGAGGGCAAGTGCAGTACATATTCCGGTCGGGATTGCGGATAATACAAGTTTTTTTGCATTTTTTTTGATGTGAACGATAAACAAAAATGCCCATTCAATCAACATTATTATGCTTCCGGCTCTCGTCAGCGTTGATGCCATACCCGCCGCAATGCAGGTGATGGCCGAAAAATAAATAACGCCTGTCTTTCTTGTACTTGCGTTTAAAAACAAATATATCGCAAGAGGAAATGCAACAACCATCATCGTTGCCAGCAAATTCGGGTTTGAGAAAAATCCGCTTGCCCTTGAACTCCACATATTTGTTGAAATTTTAAACGGAAGAAGATTGTAAATAAATGCGTCAAGATTGCGGTAATACGGCGTTGTGAGCACAGCCGATTGGCTGATTTTGCCGTTTATCCAAAGCGCATATGAGCCTATTTGAATTGCTCCTACAAGACCGTTCAGAGCCGCCGATGTGACAAACGCCGTGATAACTTTTTTGATTCGTTCCCTTGTTCTTGCAAGATTGTAAATCATTATTTGAATCAGTATCACTGCCCACCAAAGTCCTGCACAGCCGAGCGTGTCAAGCTTGTTCGGCGACCACAAAACACTTATCAGCATATATGCCATAAAAATCATTTCGATTTTGCCGACCGTTCCTACTTTGGCAAGTCTGCCATTGCGCGTCCACTGTCTCTTAAAAATTATGTACGCCGCAAAAAGTATAAACGGGCTTATGTATTCCGGCAAAAGGAAAAACAAAAATATTGTTCCCAAAAGCCAATACCACGCCGGATTTTCAAAATATTTAAGCTGTGCTTTACCGAGCAGATGATTTGCGCGGTTAAAATACCACTTGAGTCTTTCCGTCATATAAAAAATCCCCATAGATTTAATTTAACTGATATATCTATACTACAATAAATTGCGTCGCTTTGCAAGTAGTATATTTATCCTTTTGCCGTTTGATTTCAATTCGTTTAGAAAAAATTAATTTATTTTTTACCGTTTGTAAACATTAACTCTCTTTTGCGGTGTTGCAATATTTTGTTTTATATTGTATAATGGTTGCTGTATTATTAATTTAAAATTATGGAAGTGCTTCTTATGAAAGAAAACAACACAAACGAATTTGAAAATAATTCCGAGGAAATCAAAACAACGGCTTCTGCCGATACAAACGGTTCTGTCGATGAAGGCAATACCGATGCAAACGGCTCCGGTTACGAGCAAAACGACAATTGGGAGTTTGAGGCGGAGGCACCTACCGTAAGCGGAAATGTAATTGACGGCGGAGATTTTGAAATTGACCTTCCTGCCGAAAAGCCTAAAAAGGCTGAAAAATCGGCTGACAAAAAATCTAACGAGCCGAAAAAGAAAAAAAGTCACGACAGCGCAAATACAACAAAATTTCTTTTAACCGCTATTTTTGTTGTTATTGTTGCCACTGTTTGCGGCTTCTTCGGCAATCAATATTATAATCAGCCCAACATTTCCGAAAAGAAAAATCCCGGAAATGTTGTAATGAAAATCGGCGACGAGGAAATAACCGTAGGTATGTATAATTTCTATTATACCCAAATCGTTAATCAGTATACAACTTACGCATCGTCTTTCGGACTTGATACAACAAAGGATTATTCAAAGCAAACAGTAACGGATGACGACGGCAAGCAAACCACTTGGGACAAAGTATTTGTTGACCAAACAGTAAGTCAGCTTCAAAGAACGCTATCACTTTATCAAGATGCCGTCAAAGCAAATATGACACTCACATCAGATCAAAAGGACGAGATTAAATCCGAACTTAAGAATTATTCCGACTCGGCAGAAAAAAGCAACCTCAGCGTTGACGACTACATCAGCCAAACCTGCGGCGATTACTGCGGATACGAAACATTAAAGGCTGTTTACGAGCAAAGCTATCTTGCCGAAAATTATTATTACAAAACATATGTAAACACAACCGCAACCGACGATGAAATAGATACTTATTTCAAGAAAAACGGTAAGGACAGTTGTTACAATGTCGGCTTTTCGTATGTTTC
>CAVGLE010000003.1:13262-18745 GCA_963630035.1 Mediterraneibacter torques | reverse complement strand
AAAAAGCGAGGCACAAAAACTTGCAAAGGAATGCCAGCACAAAATTTCCGCGGAAAAAGATATAAAAGCAAAGACAAAGCGCGTTCATTCGCTTGTTGAAGATGTTATGCAGGCAGAGGCGGAAAGCTATTTCACAGCAGGCTATTTTGACAGTATTAAGGAAGCAACCGATTATCTCGTAAGCGCAAGCGACAGAACCGCTACAAGAAGTGATACAACACTTATTGATGACGCTGTAACTTGGCTTTTCAGTGATGATACGAAAATTGGCGACAGCAAGGTTTTTGTTGATACGGACAATTCATTTGCATATGTTCTTCTCAAAACCTCCGATGAAAAATTGATGGAGGACGAGGTATTCAGCGTAAGACATATCCTTATTCAGGCACAAAGCAGCGATTCCTCATCAACCGAAATTACGGACGATGATATCAAAACCGCAAAATCAACTGCGGATAAAGTACTTAAAATATATAATTCCGGCGACAAGACGGAGGTATCTTTCGCACTTCTTGCAGAGGATTATTCAAGCGACACATCGACAACCTCAAGCGGACAAAACGGCCTCTTCGGCGGACTTTATGAAGGCTTCAAAGCCGGTTCATCAACAGATTCTTTTGATAAATGGGTAACCGATAAATCAAGAAAAGCCGGCGATGTCGGCGAGGTTTATGTAAACGATTACTATACCGGCTACCATCTCATTTACTACAAAGGTAAAATGCCGGAGTGGAAGTATGTTTGCCAAAGCGCAATTATCCAAGACAAGCAAAGTTCAATTATCGATGATTCCATGAAGAGCAAAACACTTGTTAAATATGATCGCATCATGAAAAAAACTAAGGTTGCCGAGCCTGATAAATCTTCAACCGATTCGTCAAGCTCATCCTCCGAAACTACTACAGCGGCCTCCGAAAGTACAACAGAGGCAACAACCGAATCGGAAAGCACAACAGAAGCTTCGACCGATTCAAAATCTGAAAGCACTACAAAATAACTTCCCGAAAGGATGTTTATATGCATAAAAAAAACAGTTCTGTATCCGAACCCGAAGCAAGGCAGGTGAACATTGACGACGGAGACGATATTATAACACAGGACATAGCGGGCGAAAAAGCAGATATTCAGCCTAAACCGTTTTATAAAATGCCCAAATTTATAATCGGCGTTGTTGTTGCGGTTGCGGTGCTTGCTGCTATAATCGCTTTTGCGGTTTCAACATCAAATTCCGACAATGGCGAAAAGTCAACCGCAAAATCGGATGCAATCGATGTTGTTAAGAATGACGACGGCAAAAACGCTCTAAAAATAGGCAGTACTGAAATTTCCGTCGGTATGTATAATTGCTATTACAGTCAGGTTGTCAACCAGTATCTGTATTATGCCGACAAGGGATACTATACAATAGATACAACTAAAGATTATTCACAACAAAAAACTACCGATTCAAACGGTAACGAAACCACATGGGCGGATTTGTTTGTACAAGACACAATTACACAGCTAAAGCGTACTGTTGCTCTGTATGAGGCTGCTCAAAAAGCAGGGTTGACGATAACCGATTCTCAACAAGAACTCATTGACCAAACACTTGCAGATATTAAATCTGCTGCTGAGCAAGAGAATGTTGACCTTTCGTCATACATCCAAACAAACTACGGCGACGAATGCACTTACTCGATTTTAAACGAGGTGTATAAGCAAAACTATCTTGCAGAGTCATATTACGAGCGCCTTGTTATCAACACTTCGTCAACAGATGACGAGATTGAAAAATATTTTGCAAGTCATAAGGACGACTGCACCGGCGTTGATTTAAGTTATATTCAAATCAATTATGACAGCGATTCGACCGATGCCGAAAAGTCTGCTAAGCAGTGCATTGAAAAAATCAATTCTCAAAAATCGCTCGATTCAAAAAAATCAGAGCTTAAATCGCTTATCCCCGATGTATGCTCCGAAAGTATTGAAAATTATGTTTCATCCGGCTATTTTGAAACCGAGGATGATGCAAAGCAGTATATTGTCAATTCTTCGGACACTTCACTTAAAAAGACTGATACAACGCTTGTGTCGGACGGTGTAAACTGGCTTTTTTCAAGCGATACCGCGGTCGGAGCATGCAAATATTTTGTGGATAAGGACAATTCTGCAGTGCTTGTCATTTTAAAAACGGGTAAGGCACAAATTTTAAACGACACGGTTTATTCCGTTCGCCACATTCTCTTTAAGGCCGAGAGCGATGACGACTCAACCGCCGTTACGAAAAAAGCAATCAAGGCAGCCGAAAATCGTGCAAATTCGGTTCTTTCTCAATATGAATCAACCGATAAAAGCGAGCTTTCGTTTGCGATTTTGGCAGATGAAAATTCAGACGACGAAAAA
Source organism: Mediterraneibacter torques (assembly GCA_963630035.1). Lineage (GTDB taxonomy): Bacteria > Bacillota > Clostridia > Oscillospirales > Acutalibacteraceae > Eubacterium_R. The sequence goes on along the minus strand of CAVGLE010000003.1, from coordinate 16,360 downwards.
ACAATTTCGTCCGGTTCGTACGGCGTATTCGGCGGACTTTTGGGCGGAATTAAAAAAGGCGAATATCCGAGCGAGTTTGACGAATGGGTGACCGATTCGTCGCGTAAAAAAGGCGATGTTGCAAAGGTTTATGTAAAAAATTCATACACCGGTTACCACCTGATTTATTTTATCGGTTCACAAAAGGAATATCAGTTCATTTGTGCAGATGCTTTGAATAACGAAAAAGTTACCTCAAAAATGAATGAACTTGTTGACGGCGCGAAAACGATTAAATATCAAAACGGTATGGATAACACTCAAACCGCAAAGCCCGAAACAACAACTGCCGCAACGCAGTCAGCAACGGATAATAATGCAAATTAAACAAAATGTAACGCTTTGTTTTGTTTAATATCAACACTATTAAAATAATACTTGTAATATTTACAAAAGTAGTGTAAAATATTAAGCAGTTTAAAAACCATTAAAAAGGATGAATAAGATGGCTAAAGATAACAAAAAAGAAATTCTTAAAGAAAACCTTGAGGATAAGGATACCGAAGTATCTCCCAAGGAGGCAAAAAAACTTGCCAAATTAGAGGCAAAGCAAAAAAAGGCCGATGACAAAATCGACGAGCTTTCCGACCAAATCGACAAGCTCAGAGAGGACATTAAAAATCAGCCCGATCAAAAAGCCAAAAACAAGCTGCGTAAGCAACGCGACGCTTTGATTGATCAGCGCGAAGGCATTTACACAAGCAAGGACGGAATGACAATCCCGATGTCAAAGAAAAACAAAAATATTGTTAAATCGGTTGTTGCAATAGTCCTTGTTGCGGCTTTACTTTGCGTTTATATTGTAACCGGCGCCGCTCGTCATGGTTTGCTCAGCTATTTCGGCGTGCCGCAGAATACGCTTACTGCTTATACTGTCACTGACGGCGACGGCAATTCACACAATATCAAGGTCGGCACATATAACTATTATTTTGCTGTGGAATACAACAGCCTTCGTCAACAGAAGTCAACATATTCACAGTACAGCTCGCAGTACGGTCTCGACCTTTCATCGATGAACCTCGATGTCGATTTTGACAAGAAGCTTTCAAAACAAACAACCACAAATGATGACGGCAAAACCGTTACTTGGGCACAGTATATCGAGGATGAGATTAAGGAAAATATTAAATCCACATACTCATATTATTATGAAGCCGTTAAAGCAAACGACGGCAAAGAGCCTTCAATTACCGATGACCAAAAGGACGAACTTCAGGAAACGCTTGATAATTACGAAACATCCGCTAAGGAATCGGGCTACACTCTTGACGGCTATTTGAAAGCTGCAATGGGTAAGGGCGTTGATTCGGCTCTCGTTAAAAGAGAAATGACAATCGCCTACATCTCCGATAATTACAAAGACGGATTAACTGATGAATATGCCGAAAAGGGATATTCGGAGGATGTTTACAATACTTACAAAAAAGAGCACAAATCAGACCTCTTGGCTGTTGATGTAAAATATTTTGAATGTTCGTCGGCAGACGACGCCAAAAAGTTTAAAAAAGCGTTAAAGTCTGACGGCTCCAACTTTGCGGAACTTGCCGCAAAATATTCATCATCAGATTGGGATAAAGAAGCAAACAAGGACGCTGTTGAAACAACATATTATGATATGACACAGTCAACTTTCAAGGGTTTGAGTGCTGGCATCGCTTCTGCGGATTCCGATAAGGACGACGACGGAAACGAAACTTATTCAAACCTTGATTGGCTCTATTCAAGCGACAGAAAAGCAGGCGATGTAAACACAGATCAGGATATTACATCTGTTGTTTATGTTATTAAGCCGGCTCATTATCCTACAACAAATACAGTAAACATTCGCCACATTCTCGTAACTCCTTATTATACTGAAAAAGACAGTGACGACTCGTCATCATCAAGTCAGGATGCTACGGAAGCAACAGACGATCAGTGGAAAGCTGCGTATAAGCAGGCTCAAACCATTCTTAAAGAATATAAAAACGGTAAAAAGACTGCCGAATCGTTTGGCGAACTTGCCGAAAAGTACAGTGAGGACAGCAACGCAAGTGATGGCGGCGTTTATGAAAATGTTACTCCGAACCAAATGGTTTCAACATTTGACGCTTGGTGCTTTGATTCTGCAAGAAAAGCCGGCGATGTAGGAATCGTTAAGACAAAATACGGCTATCATATAATGTATTTTGAAAAAGAAAACGATATGCCTACATGGAAGTATAATGCGCAGCAGGCTATGGCAGAGGAGGACAGCAAGTCCGCTTCTGACAAGATTGATTCAAAATATACTGTATCAACAAACTCATTCGGTAAATATTTCTTCGAGATTGATACCGATATTGATTCTTAATTGTTCTAAATTTCACAGAGGCTGCATTATTGCAGCCTCGCGGTTTTTCTAAATTTAAAGGTGAATATATGCCGATTATTCAAAAAAACAACGAAATTCAGCAAGAGATTGAAAAGCTAAAAAAAGAAAATGCGCGCCTTAAAGCAGCACTTTCCGAGTCGGAGTTTGAGTGCCAGCGACTTGTTATCATCAATTCAAACCTTGAAACACAGCTTAACGAGGCAAACCGCGAGCTTGGCAAAAATATTCAGGTTTTGCAAAGCCTTAAGGGTGAGATTGAGGAGCTTGTAGACAATCTCAAAAATACAAAGCAATAAGTTATAAATCCCTCTGTTCGGTCATAATCTATACAGAGGGATTTTATTATGAACGAAACCGTTTCAAAAAAGCAACACACTCTGTCGCTTCAAAACAGAGAAAAACTTGATATAACCGGCGTGAGCGATGTTCCTGCCTTTAATTCGGATGAAATTACTGCGCGCTGTGATTGGGGAACACTGATTATCAAAGGTTCAAACCTTCATATGGAAACACTTGAACTTGAAAGCGGTGTCTTGAAGATTTCAGGTCGCATCGTAGCCTTGATTTATAATGAAAATTCACCCCAAAAGGGATTTTTCAAGAGGGTGTTTTCATAGCCTCGGGATTAATCGCCTTTGTGCTTCTCGGCGTTGCGTTCGGCGCGTTGTTCGATTTGACAGAGTTTTTAAACGCTCTTTTCGGC
>CAVGLE010000003.1:11645-13252 GCA_963630035.1 Mediterraneibacter torques | reverse complement strand
GCCTATAATAACGGCGAAATACGCTGGTATTATTTTGCCGTCAACTTTGCCGCATTTTTGATTTATTATTACACCTTGCATAAGCTTTTCGGCAAAAGATTGTGCGCTGTTGCCAAAAAAATCAACAATTCGGTTAAAAACAGTGCAAAAAAATTAAAAATCGGTAAAAAAAGTTTCAAAAAACTATTGCATTTACATAAATAACTATATTATAATGTATATATCTTGCAGAAAGGCAGTGCATTATGAAAAAGTTATTTAAAAAGCAGTTCGATAAAAAAACTATCATAAAAGCAGTCGGCACATTTGCGTTTGTTGCTTTGATTGTTTATTGCTCAATCGCATTTCTCAATAACACAGCCGATATAAGCCGCCTTAATGCAAAAGCCGCCGAGTGCGACGCTCAGTATCAACAGCAGGTCAAGGAAAATGACGAGATTAAGGCAATCGTCAACTCCGACAATAAAGATGATTATATTGAGCAAAAGGCACGCGAAAAAGGCTATGTTAAAGAGGGAGAAACCGTTTATTACGATATTTCCTCAAGCAAATAAATTTTGAGTGTTATGGGTTGCCGCTCGGCAACCCTTATTTTTTGAAAAGGATTTTTAGTTTATGAATATGCAAATGGTTGCAACCTGCCTGCTCGGCGTTGAGGGTCTTGTTGCGGACGAGCTTCGCAATATGGACGCCGAAAATGTCAACGCCCAAAACGGCAGAGTGTTTTTTGAGGGCAACGAAACAATACTTGCCCGTGCAAATATCTGGTCACGCTTCAGCGAAAGAATTTTGATTGTTGTCGACACTTTCAGGGCTTATACTTTTGACGATCTTTTTGAGCGTGTCAAAACTCTTCCGTGGGCGGAGTTTATCGGCAGTACCGATACTTTCCCGGTCAAGGGTTATTCAATCGCGTCTGTTTTGCACTCCGTTCCCGATTGCCAAAGCATCATCAAAAAGGCGATTGTCGAAAGCCTTAAAGAGGATTACAATATCTCTTGGTTCGAGGAGAGCGGTCCCGTCCATCAGGTTCAGTTTTCTATTATGAAAGACGAGGTCACGATTATGCTCGATACCTCGGGCAAGGGCTTGCACAAAAGGGGATACCGCCCGGTCGGCAACGATGCCCCTATTCGCGAAACGCTTGCCGCCGCTATGTGCAGTCTGTCAAGGCTTCGCCACTACCACACTATGTATGATCCCTGTTGCGGAAGCGGTACGGTGTTGATTGAGGGCACATTGCTTGCAAACAATATCGCTCCCGGTATCAATCGAAACTTTGATGTCGACAGATGGGGATTTATTCCCGAAAGCGTTTGGATGAGCGAGCGCGAGAGATGCCGCGACCTTATCAAAACCGATACCGACTTTGTTGCGTTCGGCACAGACATTGACCCGAAAGCCATTGAGCTTACGCTTAAAAACGCCAAAAATATCGGCGTTGACAAGTTTATTCGTGCTTCTGTTGCCGATATTAAGGATTTCAACCCGACTACCGAGCGCGGCACGCTTATTACAAATCCGCCGTACGGCGAGCGTATGCTCGATGTCCGCGAGGCTGAAAAGATTTATCGCATTATGGGCGACAAATTCGTTGCAAAGCACGG
>CAVGLE010000003.1:7085-11635 GCA_963630035.1 Mediterraneibacter torques | reverse complement strand
GAGTTACGGTATCATTTCTCCCGAAGAGGAGTTTGAAAAATGCTTCGGCAGAAAGGCTGACAAGCGCCGCAAACTTTACAACGGCATGATAAAATGCCAATATTATATGTATTTTAAATAAAATAATTTCAAATGCCATTGCATATAAAATGTATGTAATGGCATTTTTTATCTATATTTTGTGAAATATTTGTAAACGCTATTGACAAATGAAAAAAAGATGCTAAAATATAATTAGCACTCGAGATAAGAGAGTGCTAATAAACGAAAATCTAATTCAGAGGTGACATACAATGACAATTAAACCACTTGCAGACAGAGTATTATTAAAATCTGTCGAGGCAGAGGAAACAACACAATCAGGCATTATCCTTGCGGCTTCCGCACAGGAAAAACCCGAAATGTCAGAAGTAGTAGCAGTAGGACCCGGCACAGACGAGCATCCAATGACTGTTTCTGTCGGTGACAAGGTTATTATCAGCAAATATTCGGGCACTCAGGTTAAACTTGACGGTACCGAATACACAATCAGCGAGGTTAAGGATATTCTCGCAGTAGTAGAATAATTTGAGGTGATTTATAATGGCTAAGGATATTATTTACGGCGAAGACGCAAGAAAAGCGCTTCAGGCAGGTATTGATAAGCTTGCAAACACAGTTAAAATTACATTGGGCCCAAAGGGCAGAAATGTCGTTCTTGACAAAAAATACGGCTCACCGCTCATTACTAACGACGGCGTAACAATCGCTAAGGAAATTGAACTTGAAAATTCATTCGAGAATATGGGCGCACAGCTTGTTAAAGAAGTTTCATCAAAAACAAACGATGACGCAGGTGACGGCACAACAACAGCAACACTTCTTGCACAGGCACTCGTTCGTGAGGGTATGAAGAATGTTGCCGCAGGCGCAAACCCGATGACAGTTAAAAACGGTATCAAGAGCGCAGTTGATGTTGCAGTTAAATCGGTTAAGGCAAACTCCGTTGCAGTTAAGGACAATGACGATATTGCCCGTGTTGCAACTGTTTCAGCGGCTGATGAGTATGTCGGCAAACTTATTGCCGAGGCTATGGAAAAGGTTTCTGCCGACGGCGTTATCACAATCGAAGAGTCAAAAACAGCCGACACAACTTGCGAGGTTGTAGAGGGCATGCAGTTTGACCGCGGTTATATCTCACCTTATATGGTAACCGATACGGATAAAATGGAGGCTGTTATCGACGATGCAATGCTCCTTATCACAGATAAGAAAATCAGCACCGTTCAGGATATTCTTCCTCTTCTTGAGTCTGTTCTTAAAGCAGGCAAAAAGCTTGTTATCGTTGCAGAGGATGTTGAGGGCGAGGCTCTTCAAACAATCCTCCTCAATAAGCTCCGCGGCACATTCACATGCGTTTGCGTAAAAGCTCCGGGCTTCGGTGACAGAAGAAAGGATATGCTTCAGGACATCGCAACACTCACAGGCGGTCAGGTTATCACTTCCGACCTCGGACTCGAGCTTAAAGACACAACAATGGATATGCTCGGTCAGGCTCGCCAAGTTAAGGTTACAAAGGAAAATACAATTATCGTTGACGGCGCAGGCGACAGCGACGCTATCAAGGCTCGTGTCGGTCAAATCAAGTCTGCTATCGAGGCTTCAACATCTGATTTCGACAGAGAAAAGCTCCAGGAAAGACTTGCCAAAATGGCAGGCGGCGTAGCAGTTGTTAAAGTAGGTGCCGCAACCGAAACAGAAATGAAAGAAAAGAAACTCCGCATCGAGGACGCTCTCGCAGCCACAAAGGCAGCAGTAGAGGAGGGCATCGTTGCAGGCGGCGGCGTTGCTCTTATCAACGCTATTCCTGAGGTTGAAAAGCTCCTTGATACAGAGGATGCCGATTTCAAGACAGGTGTTAAAATCGTTCTCAAAGCACTTGAGGAGCCTGTTCGTCAAATCGCCGCAAATGCAGGCCTCGAAGGCTCTGTTATCGTTGACAAAATCAAGAACAGCGAGGACGGCTACGGCCTCAACTTCGCTACAAACGAGTATGTCGATATGATTAAGGCAGGCATCGTTGACCCGGCAAAGGTTACCCGTTCGGCTCTCCAAAATGCCGCATCTGTTGCCGCAATGGTTCTCACAACCGAATCACTCGTAACAGATATCAAAGACCCGCAGGCAGATGCCGCACAAGCAGCCGCAATGGCAGCTGCATCTCAGGGCGGAATGTACTAATTTAATGCATTAATGCAAATATACAAAACTGAAAAATCGTGCAAGTTAATGCTTGCACGATTTTTTTATGTTACTTATGAAATTTTGTTAAAGCTCGCCCACAATCTCAAAAAATTCTTCCTTGCTCATCATATTGTTGATGCAGGAGAGGAGGGAGGAGGTTGAGAGAAATTCGGGCAGGTCGAGCCTTTTGAGCAGTGCCTTTTTTCTTTCCTTTGCGTTCGGCGTGCCGGATAAGCCTGCCTCGTACAAATCAAAATTTGTCAACGGGTCGGGATTTGCCTTTGCCTCGCAGGTAATGCCTGCTTTTTCAAAAGCGGCGAGCAAAACCTCCTTGCTCATGCCCTCGACGCCGAGCTTGCCCTCTTTTGAGGCGTGCTCCTTGCGGCGTTCCTTGCCCAAAATGTCGGGGATATAAACATTTCTGATTCTGTCTTTCGGCACTCCCGACGAAATGTAATTTCTTATCATAAAGCCTGCGTGGTCGGAGTCTGTCAAAACGATTATTCCGCGCTCCTTTGCAAGCTTTTTGATGAATTTCAGCTTTTCTTTGTCCTTGAACACGCCAAAGCCGTTCGTTTCGATTATAAACGCGTCAACAATGTTTGAAAGTTTGATTTTGTCATACTTGCCCTCAACAATTATCGCCTGCGTGATTTTCAGCCTTTCGTCCATCATTTGTTCCTCAGCATAAACAGCTTTGCGACAGCCTCTTCAAGCAAAATTTTGCCGTCAACCGATGTCGATTTAAGCATTTCATCCGTTTTTGAAAGTGCATCAATCGATTCTCTCAAACTCTCGGTGCTTATGTTTCTGCAATTTCGCGCCGCGTTTGAAATCAAAAATTCGCGACCCTTGTAGTTGAAATATTTTGCAATGTCGCTCTCGCTTTCGCCGGCAGATTTTGCGCACTTCGCACGGTACATATCAATATAGCATGACGAAAGCACCGCGAGTATTCCGACGGGCTCCTCCTTGTTGGCAAAAAGTGCGTTTAAAACGCCGTATGCGCCGTCGCTGTTGCCGGCAAGGATAAACTTCGATAAATCGTAAACGCGCGCCTGCAGGCTTTTTACTGCGATTTCGTCGATGTGTTCTTTCTTTATTTCGCCTTCGCCGATATAAAAACAAAGTTTTTCCGTTTCGTTGAAAACTGTTTTTAAATCACTGCCTACAACGGAAATCAAATATCTTGCGTTTTTCGAGTCAATTGTGCATCCGCGCTTTTTTGCCGATGCCGCAATGAGCTTTGCAATGTCGCCCTCGGTACGCTTGTTCAGCTCGGCAACACTGCCTGCCTTTGTAAACGCCGTTATAAGCGACTTGAATTTGTCATTCTTTTTTGTGTCAACCGCAAGCGAGTCATACCAAAATACAAGCACGCAGGTATCGGGCACATCTTTCAAAAATTCTTTTATTTCCTTGCAGTCGTTTGCCGATTTGTCAAACGGATAATCGCGAACGAGAATAAACGAGTATTCCGCCATCATCGGCACGGTTTCCGCGTCCTGCAAAATGTCTGAAATCGAAATATCCTTGCCGTCATATCTGTGATAATTAAAATCGGCAAACGCAGGGTCAACAACCGCGCTTGTGAGCTTGTTTACATAGTGCTCCTTAAGATAAGACTCCTCGCCGTAAATAAAATAAACATTTGAAAATTGCCTGTTTTTTATTTGTGCTTTAAGCTCCGCCTCGTCTATTCTTGCCATGTGCCGATCCCCCTTGCCTTGTAGTTTTCGCCGTAAAATGTGTATATCGTCTTTGTGTTTGAGCTGATTTCACCGTTGGCGTCCGTTATTTTGCCGTCGGCGATTTTTATATCGCAGTCCCTGTCATTTCGACCGCTGTAAATCTTAACGCCGCTGATTTGAATTTCAAACTCGTCTGTATTTTCTTCATCAAGATTATACCTTATATTGACGCCGTCGGCAAGAGCGTTTTTGTATTCACTGCAAACGGTTATGTCCTTAATTTGCCCGTCTTCAAGCAGGCTTGCGTCAAATGACGGCGTAATGTATGTGTTGCAGCCGTATGCGTCCGCGATTTTCTTTGCATATTTGCAACCGTCGGAGTCAATCAAAATGTCAATATCGCCGCGGCACATATTCAAAAAGCCGCTCGCCTCGGAATATGCACTCTTGCTGTCAACGCCGAAGAGCACCGCCGTGTCATCGCATCTCAAAACTGTTGCACCGCTTCCGATATACATTTGCGGAAGTTTTTGATAATAAAATGCATTTACACATCCGCAAATAATCAATAACGCTGTGTTGATAACCGCAGCCGTTTTTATTAGCTCTTTCTTGCCGAGAATAAACGGAATTGAA
>CAVGLE010000003.1:0-7075 GCA_963630035.1 Mediterraneibacter torques | reverse complement strand
ATTATGAGGATTGCGGCAATAAACAGCCCAAAGTGTTCGCCGAAGTTCAGTGTTGCCGCGTCAAATGATGCAAACCATGCAGTTATCTTTAAAATAGCAAAATTAAGCCAACGGATTACAAATACCGCCGCGCCCGGGAAAATGTTTATTTTTATCAGCAAATACCCGATGAGCGACAAAATTACAGATAGGCTTCCGAGAGGCACAAGCACAACATTACTTAAAATTGACGCAAAACTTGCGTAGCCGAAAAAAGCGTAGCAAACCGGCAGGGAATACAGCATAACGCTTGCGCCTACAAGTGCGGAAGAAATTATCCTTGCAAGCGGCGTTGCAACAACGGTTACGATAAGACCGTCGCACTCGCTTGTTGCATCTTTGTCAATCAGTCTTATTAAATGCGGGTAAAGTGTTGTAAGCGAAAGCACTGCGAGAACGCTCAGCATTGCACTTAAATCATATACCGCAAATGGATTAAGGCATATTAGAAACACCGCAAATCCAAGTGAGTTGAGTGCGTCGGCACGCCTGTTCAAAAGTCTGCCGCCGAGTATTGCGAACAACATTATTCCCGCGCGAATAACAGATTTGGAAAATCCTGCCACACCGATATAGGCAAATGCAAAAAATGCCAAAACAACTGCGCTTATCTTGCTGTTTATTTTGGCTTTCTTTAACAGCCACGCGAGCGATGCAGTGATTACAGTCAAATGCAAACCGCTCACAGCCATAAGGTGCGTTGCGCCGGCAAATACAAAATCAATGTACGCTTTGTCTGACAGCAGGCTCTTTTCGCCGGTTAAAAATGCGGCGGAAAGAGCACCCTCATCGTCGCCGATTTTTGCCGAGAGTGTATTGATTATACTTTCACGCAGTAAAAGAGTATATTTCCACGGAGAATTTATTTTTCTTCCCGTGGCTGTGAATTTTGAGCCTTTGGCAGTCAAAAATATATTTTCTCCCCAATAGCCGTATGATGACGGTGCATTGTCGGCAATAGAATAAAATTTCAGTTTACCTTTGACTGTTTCGTAATAATCGGCATTGATTTTACGCACGGATTTTACACGAAGACTTATGTTTTGAGGCATTCCGTCACAGTCGATTTTTGTTGTTTTGACGGTGTAAACATAATTTCCTTCACTGTCGGTATGCGCAATGTCGGTTATGTAAAATTCGGTTTGTGCTTCTGTCGAATTGAGTGCAAGTTGCGGCGCAACCGTCGCGTTGTATGTGCAAAGAAATACTCCGCAGGCAAAAACACCCGAAATAAGGCATACAAATACAGCCTTTTCCTTACCTTTAAAAATTACAAGGCTTGCCGCTGACAAAACGGCAAGCCCTAACATAATCATACTGATTGAATTTACGGGGAGTAGGTTTATCACAAGCAGTGTAACCGCAATGCCAAAGCCTATGTGCGTAAATATTCGCTTCATTGCTATTCAATCGGCTCAACAAGAAATGACACGCTGAGCTTTTCGCCTGATTTGAGCTTGTATTGCTCTCTTACATATGCCTGACCGGGCAAATCGCCGCCGATGCCCTGCTGTGTTGCGTCAACAGTTACGCAAATATTGCCGCTTCTGTCGATTTCAGCCATGTGCTGAAATGAGTCAAGCTGTTGTGGCGTGTACGGCAGTGCAGAGAACATAATCGGTTTGTCGTAATATGCCGTAATCTTGATTCCGCCGCCCTTTTTGTTTGTTAGCTCAAATTCTCTTACATCTGCTCTCGTACTGCTTTCCTGAGGTCTCATATATGTGTATTCAAAGTCGGATAACGGCATTTTGTATTTGCCGATTTTATAGCCTTTCTTTCTGTCGGTGTATGACGGGGCTGGGCCTCTGCCGTACCACGATACATTTTTTAAATCGTTGCTTACGCCAAACATACAGCCGAATCTGACGGGCGTTGCAGTCGGAATTCCGCTGTGATATACGGCGATTTTTCCGTCAGCGTAAACCGTGTATGAAATGTATGCGCTTTTCATCATCGGAATGTTGAGCGCGCATTTGATTTTAACAGCACCGTTTTCGGTCGAAACTGTTGTTTTAAGCGCCTTTGCCTTTGATGCCGCATTCTTCCATCTGTAATACGGATGGAATTTGATAACCGGCGGAACAAAATTGAAAGCGTCGATATCGTTGTCGGTCAAGGCTCTAAAATAATTCGGTGCGATTTTGTCGGTCAAAAGCTCCTTGCCGTTTGCAACAAAACTCTCAATTGCGCCGTTGTTTACAACAACGCTGAATCCCTCGCCGTTTACAATGACACAGCTGCCCTTTTGGTCAAATTCAATATGTTTTTCGCTCGGTTTGAGTGTCGGCTTTGCTTCCTCAACAAGTACAAATTGATCCCACGCAATTTCTGTGTTTGATTTGATATATCCGTTTTTGCGCTTTGTCACAAACGAAACTGTCAGTATGCATTCCTTGCCCTGCGGCAGTGCGCTGTAATCGTAAGGAATGTCGATATATTCTTCCTGCATCGGAGCAACGCTGAACTTTTCAAGTTCGCCGCTTGCGATTTCCTCACCGCGGCATTCGATTTTCCATTTGCATTTGTATTTGTCGATATCCGTAAAACGAAGCCTTGAGCGAACATTGAATCTGCCCTTTGTTATGTCAAAAGCAGTTGTTACAATCGGTCGGTATCCGTGCTGAACCTCAAAATACTGCGGGTGCGGATTTCTGTCTGCCGAAACAAGTCCGTTTGCACAAAAATATGTGTTACTGCCCGTCATTGCAGTTGTGTTAATCGGGCTGTACCAATGCTTCGGCTCGTCCTTTTCAAAGTCGGTGCCGTAAAGCAGGTTGAAGCCGTCATAATCCTTGTTTACTCTCTTTTCGTCAATCGCCTGGTCAACCCAGTCCCAAATAAAGCCGCCGCACATATTGTCATACTTCTCAAAATCGGCAATGTATTCCTCAAAATTGCCGAGCGAGTTTTCCATGCTGTGTGCGTATTCGCAAAGCAAAACCGGCTTTGTGTACATTTCCGCCGTAATCGGCTTGCTGTCTGCGGCAAGTTGGTTTGCGATGTTGTCGTAAAGCGAGATAGTTATAGGCTCTTTTTCACCGAGTTTTCTCATCGTTTCCGCAACGGGGTACATTCTCGATATAACATCGCTCTTTGTCAAATCAAAGTCGCCCTCGTAGTGGAACGGTCTTGTATCGTCAAGTTTAAGCGCCGCCTTTTTCATTTCGGCAAAGTTTGAGCCGTCGCCGGCCTCATTTCCGAGCGACCACATAAATATGCTCGGTCTGTTTCTGTCACGAAGCACCATTCGCTCCATTTTGTCAACGGCCGCACCCGTCCAAAGCGGATTACTGCCCGGAACGCCTTTGCGCCTTACACCGTGGCTTTCAAGGTCGCATTCGTCCATTACATAAAAGCCGAGTTTGTCTGTGTAATCATAAAAAATCTCGTCATCGGGGTAGTGTGATGTCCTGAGTGCGTTAATATTTGCATTTTGAAGAAGTTCAAAATCTCTTTCGTAGCATTCTTTCGGAACAGCCCAGCCGTGACGATAGTCAAAATCGTGTCTGTTGACGCCGAAAAGCATTAAATCCATTCCGTTGAGCAAAAGCTTTTCGCCCTTAATTTCAACTTTTTTAAAGCCTATATCATATGTCTTTGCTGCAAGTATCTCGTGCCCCGAAGTGATTGCCATAACAAGTTTGTAGAGATTCGGTTGTTCTGCTGACCATTTTTTTGGATTTTTGATAAACTGAGAAAGTTTGACAGTTGCCGTTTCGCTGGGTGCAAGCTCCGTTTCACCCTCGCCGATAGGCGTTTCCTTGCCTGTGTCGGAAAGAACTGACGCCTGAAATTTTACCGTCTTTTTCTCATCGCTGTAGTTTTTTATGTATCCGTCAAGCGAAAGCTCGCTGTCCTTGTATTCCTCGTCCAAATCGGTTTTTACATAAAAATCGCGAAGGCAGGTTTTTGGTTCGGCATAGAGAAATACCTCTCTGTAAATGCCGCAAAGCCACCACATGTCCTGATCCTCAAGATAGCTTGTTGCCGCAAAGCGGTAAACCTTTGCGCAAACAAGGTTTTCACCCGATTTGAGATATTTTGTAACATCAAATTCGTGCGGAGTCATCGAGCCTGTTGAAAAGCCGACATATTCGCCGTTTACCCAAACCTCAAGTGCGGCTTTGCACGCCGAAAATGTCAGAAAAATCTCTCTGCCGTCCCATGTTTCGGGCAGGGTGAAACTCCTGCGATAAAATCCGATTTCCTGCATTGTTGAGTCGATTTTCGGAATTTGCGACTTAACTCTGCTGAGTGCTCTCGGAAATGTGCTTGCGTAATAGTAAGGCACGCTGTATCCCTCGGTCTGCCAAACGGACGGAACCTTAATTTCGTCCCATTCCGAATCGTCAAAACTCGGACTTTGGAAATCGCTCGGTTGGTTTTCCATACCGCGTTGCCAATAAAATTTCCATTGACCGTTCAGGCTCTGCCTGTATTGCGACTCGTCGCCGCTCATTGCCTGCTCAATGCTGTCAAACGGCATTGCAAAGGTGTGCCCGTCCTCTTTGTTTACTTTAAAAGTGCGCGGGTCTTCCCAAATGTATTTGTAAGACATAATTTTACCTCTTTGCTTTACATAAATTTACAGTTTAATAATATAGTAAAAGCACCCAAAAGTCAACCGATATTAATTATTAAATACTTTGCCGTTTTAATATTGCGGCAGTAAATAAATTGTGATATAATACCAACAATAATACGGAATTGCAAAATTCCGAGCATTACATTAGGAGATACCGTAATGATTGAAAGAGTTAATAACAGCAATCTTCAAGAATATGAAAGTTTTATAAAATCACACCCAAAGGGTCTTTTTCAGCATTCCTCCAAGTGGGCAAAGGTTAAGTCCGCCTGGAAATGGGAAGCTGTAATGCTTAAGGAGGACGGCGAAATCAAGGGCGCGGCGGCTGCTCTTATCCGCTCGATTCCTGTTATAAAAAATTCGCTTATGTATGTTTGCCGCGGCTTTACCGCAGACGAAAACGATTTTGACACATTCGACAAACTTTTCGACGCTTTAAAGCAAATCGGCAAGGAATATAAAGCATATTGCATTAAAATTGACCCTGAAATTCTCATTTCAAACACGGCATACAAACAGCATTTGCTCGACAAGGGTTTTGTTGAGCTTAATCCCGGCTGTATGGATTTTGAAAATGTTCAGCCGCGTTTTGTTTATTGCTTCGATTACAACGGTATGAACGAGGACGAGCTTATGCTCACCTTTAAAAGCGATTACAGAAACAGAATCCGCAAATCATACCGCAAGGGCGTAGAGGTTAAAATCTGCGGCAAAGAGGCTCTCGACGATTTCGTAAGAATTATGGGCGAAACAGGGGAGAGAGATAATTTTTCAACGAGACCCAAATGGTATTTTGAAAAAATTCTCGACTGCATGACGGATGATGCAAGGCTCTATATGGCTTACTACGAGGGCAAGGCTATTGCCGGTACAATCGCCATCAAATGGGGTCAAAATGTTATGAAATATCAATACGGCGCATCGTCAAACGCTCACCGCAATGTTTACCCAAACTATGCTCTCCAGTGGGAGATGATTAAGTGGGGTCTTGAATGCGGCTCAAAAACATACGACTTCGGCGGAATCAGCGGCGACTGCCAAAATCCCGAAAATTCACACTACGGCTTGTGGAGATTTAAGCACGGCTTCGGCGGCGAAATGAGAGAGTTTGTCGGTGAGTTTGACTATGTAATCAATAAGCCTGTTTACAATTCGTATAATTTTGCATTAAAGGTATTGAAAAAAATCAGATAATGAGCAGATATGTTATAAATAAAAAAGACCTCGATGAAAATATTGAGATAATAAAGAAAAAAGCAGGCGTGCCGCTTATCGGCGTTGTCAAGGGCAATGGCTACGGATTCGGAATAAAGGAGCTTACCTCCGTTCTTCTTCAACACGGCATCAAAACCTTTGCCGTTACCGAAGTTACGGATATTCCGGAACTTAAGGAGCTTTTGTTCGACGAGGATATTCTCGTTATGCGCTCCACCTGCCTCGAAAACGAAGCTGGAATCATTGCCAAAAACGGTGCGATTGCCACAATCGGCTCGCTTCACGCCGCTCAGGTTATGAATGCTGTTTCCGAGGAACTCGGCGTTGTCACAAAATGCCACCTCAAGATTGATACGGGTATGGGCAGATACGGTTTTATGCCGTCGCAGGTTGCCGATGCCGTCAAATGCTATTCGCTCCCGAATTTGAAATTTGTCGGCGCATATACTCATTTTTCGTCTGCTTTTCGCAATAAGGAGCTTACAAAGGCACAGCTTGTAATGTTTAAGGACACTATGGCTCAAATTCAAAAGGAGGTCGGCGATGTCGGCGTTCTTCACTGTGCAAATTCGCCTGCGCTTTTGAATGTTGACAATGTTTCGCTCGATACCGTCAGAATCGGCTCAGCTTTCACAGGCAGGGTTATCACACGCAGTAAAAGCGGCCTGCACCGCCTCGGCTCGCTTCAGGCAGAGGTTGTCGAAACAAAAACCGTCCCCAAGGGATATTCCATCGGATATAACGGATTGTATAAAACCAAACACGAAACAGAAGTTGCCATCGTCCCAATCGGTCACTATGACGGCTTCGGGCTTACAAAAGAAAAGGAATTTTACGATTTTCGCTATGTCCTCAGCGTGTTTAAACGCTTTTTGAAAAAACAGCAAATGTATGTCAAAATCAACGGCAGAATGTATCATGTCATCGGCGAAATCGGTTTAAGCCATTGCGCAGTTGATGTTACCGGCGGAGGAGTCAAGGTCGGCGACACCGCAAGCGTTGATATTTCACCCCTTATGGTCAACCCACGCCTTGAACGCGTTTTTGAATAATCGCCGTGTAAATTCTAAAATCAAAATAAAAAGCCTCCAGTCGGAGGCTTTTGTTGATTAAAAATAATAAGGTGGTGCATTGGCATTTATTTTCTAAACACAAACAAATACTCGTGTGCAATCAGTAAAAAATTATATTTTACACTATTTGTTTTCCAATATCCCGTAGCTTTACAGTTGT
>CAVGLE010000002.1:39220-52835 GCA_963630035.1 Mediterraneibacter torques | reverse complement strand
GAATGAGCTCGACCTTTTTTTTACGAAGCGACTCCAAATATTGATGCAAAAGCTCCTCGTCGGCAATTTCGCCGTCAACCGCGATGCGTGACGGAATACGGTCGCGCATTGAATAATATCTTTCGATAAGTTCAAAGCGAGCCTGCGGCAAATCGTCAACGCTGTCTATCAGCCAATGCTCGCTGTCGGTAAGCTTGCCGTTTTGAAAACGAATAACATTAAAACACGCCTTTTTTGTAGAATTGACGAGTGCAAAAACATCTTCCTCGGGGACATTGATTGAAACAACCTTTTGCTTTTCGTCAAGATTTTTTATTGCTTTGATTCTGTCACGCAGTTTAGCGGCTTTTTCAAATTCGAGATTTTCGGAATATTCCTGCATTTTGGCAGTCATTTCGCGGACTGCGGCGGCACTGCCGCCTTTCAAAAATGCGACGGCGTCCTCAACCGAAGCGACATAATCCTCCTTTGAAATTCTGCCGTTACAAAGCGCACAGCAATTGCCCATAAAGCCGTTTAAACACGGGCGCGACTTATTGTAATCGCGTGGGAATTTTTTATTGCAGGTCGGGAGCTTAAAAATTTTGAGCGTTTCCTCAACTGCGTTTTTAACGGAAAAGTTTGAAATAAACGGGCCGATATATGTTGCATTGTCATCGTCCATTTGTTTGCACTCACTTATGCGCGGAAATTCCTCTTTGGTAATTTTAATGTAGTTGTATCCCTTATCGTCTTTAAGCAAAATATTGTATTTAGGCATATGTTGCTTAATAAGTGAACATTCAAGGACAAGTGCCTCAAACTCGGTATCGCAAAGGATATAATCGAAGTCATCGACATTTTCAACCATCCTGATAACCTTTAGCGAATGATTTGAATGAGAGCCGAAATAGGAGGAAACACGATTTTTAAGTGCCTTTGCTTTGCCGATATATATTATTTTTTTGTCCTTGTTTTTCATAATATAGACGCCGGGGTTAAGAGGCAGAGCCATAGCTTTTCGGCGCAATTCTTTTTCGGTCAAAACAATCCCTCCTTATTACAGTTATATCACAACGGCGAAAAAAATAAAGTGTGGTGTCAAAGGGACATCACACTTTTTGGATGAAAACAATTTACTCGTTGAAGCCGCTTTTAACAAGAGCAACGAGGCCTTCAACTGCTTCTTCCTCGTCTGAACCGTCAGCGATGATGCGAATGTCTGTTCCGCCCATAATGCCGAGAGAAAGAACGCCGAGAAGTGATTTTGCATTTACTCTTCTTTCTTCCTTTTCAACCCAAATTGATGACTTGAACTCGTTAGCCTTTTGAATGAAAAATGTTGCAGGACGAGCGTGAAGTCCAACCTGATTTTCTACTGTTACATCTTTTACGAACATATCGTGTACCTCTCATAATAGATAAAAAAGAATTATTTTAAATTTCTACTTTGTATATTATATCACTAAAATAATTATCGTCAACGCAGTTTTTGAAACTTCGTATGAGTAATAAATTATTGCTAAAACAAAGCGTGATTATTTGTGCAATTTTAACATAATTTTTATTATTTGTTATTTTTATCAAGTGAAGATATAAACTTTTTGTCGCTTTTTGTTAAATCTGCATTTTCAAGCATATCGGGCCGGCGGTAATAGGTGCGCTCAATAGAACGCTCTCTGCGCCACTTATCGACATTTTGATGATGACCCGACAAAAGCACATCGGGAACCGTTTTGCCGTGCCACTCGCTCGGATGAGTGTATTGCGGATATTCCAAAAGTGAATTGAAATGGCTTTCCTCCTCAAAA
Organism: Mediterraneibacter torques; assembly: GCA_963630035.1. GTDB lineage: Bacteria > Bacillota > Clostridia > Oscillospirales > Acutalibacteraceae > Eubacterium_R. The sequence goes on along the minus strand of CAVGLE010000002.1, from coordinate 51,045 downwards.
CATTCATCGTCTGACAAAACGCCCGGCAACATTCTTGAAACGCTGTCTGCAACAATAAGTGCCGGCAACTCGCCGCCGGTCAAAACATAATCGCCGACTGAAATTTCCTCCGGCTGAAGCTCCTCGATAACTCTTTCGTCAATGCCCTCATAGTGTCCGCACAAAATGGCGATATTATCAAATTTTGCAAGGTCCTTTACCCTGCTTTGGGTGAGCGTTTTACCCTGCGGCGTCATATACAAAAGGTGCGGTTTTTCGCCAATTTCGTCACACAAGGCTTTAAAGCAATCGTATATCGGCTGTGCCTGCATAATCATACCCATTCCGCCGCCGTAGGGCTTATCGTCGACTCGGCGGTGTTTATCGAGCGTATAATCGCGAATATCAACGCAATTAATTTCGACTTTACCGGCTGCTCTTGCTCTGCCGATGATGCTTTCACCGAGGACGCCGCGGCACATATCCGGAAAGAGCGTCAATATATCAATTCTCATCGAATAATCCTTTCATCGGTTTAATTTTAATTACCTGATATTCGGTATTAATCTCCTTAACAACATCGTCTATTGCAGGGATAAGTGTGTGTTTGCCCCAAGACTCGACATCATAAATATCGCACGAGCCGTAATTGAGGACATCAACAATTTTGCCGTATTCCTCGTCGGTATCGACATCAACGACATAACAGCCGATAATATCGGCGAGATAGTGTTTGCCGTCCTCGATTTTTGCATCGTCACGATTGCAATAAAGCACTTTGTTTTTAACCTCTTGTGCCTGTTCGACGGTTGTAATTTCGGCAAATTTGAGGATGCCGATATTTTTTTGAGGACGGGCAGAAACGAGCGTGAGCGGCTTTTCGCCGTGAGAATCGAGATAAACGGTTTTAAGCTGTTTTACATAATTTATATCGTCGCACCAAAGGGCAACCTTAACCTCGCCCTTTATGCCGTGCGTATTATTGATTTTTCCTAATTCCAAAAATTGTTTCATTTAATCACCGAAAGTATTATAAATGTTTTTTGACGATTTGGCAACAAAAATATAATTAAAAAAGGATTGAAACAATGCACGCGACAAAAAAGGACCTGCAAAGCAGATCCTTAACGATTAGTCGATTTCAATTGAAATTTTGGCATCTCTGCGAGTAGCTGCGGCACGCATTACGACACGGATTGCTTTTGCAATTCTGCCCTGCTTACCGATTACTCTACCCATATCGCTTTCGGCAACATGGAGATGATAAACAACTACGCCCTCTTCGTCGGGTTCGCTAACATCAACTGAAACTGCATCGGGATTGTCAACCAATCCCTTTGTGATGGATATCAACAATTCCTCCAAAGAAAACACCTCCGTTAATAATATCCTGACTGATAAACAGTGGAATTAAAGGATGCCTTCTTTTTTGAGAATGCTCTTAACAGTATCTGTCGGCTGAGCACCGTTGGCAATCCACTTTTTAGCCTTCTCGGCATCAATGCTGATTTCAGCCGGATCAACCATTGTGTTGTATGTGCCGATTTCCTCGATGAAACGACCGTCACGAGGATATCTTGAGTCTGCTACTACTACACGATAGAAAGGAGCTTTTTTAGCACCCATTCTGCGAAGTCTGATTTTTACTGCCATTTTAGTTACCTCCGTAAATATATTTAAAATAATTATAAACCAATTGATATTGGATTAATACAAGTTAAAATCCAAAGGGATTTTGACCCTTTACATTGCCCATAAGCTTTTCTGCCATTTCGGGATTTTGCTGCATCATTCGACGCATTTTTTTGCTCATTTTCGGACCGCCCTTGCCGCCGATTTGCTTAACCATTTTTTGCATTTGCTTAAACTGGGCAAGCAATTTATTAACATCCTCAACCTGTTTGCCGCAACCGGCCGCAATTCTTCTTTTACGCGAAGGGTTGATGATTTCGGGATGAGAACGCTCCTCTTTGGTCATTGAATAAATGATTGCGCGGAAACGGTCGAAAGCCTTTTCATCAATATCCTCATCCTTTATTTGCTTGCCGATGCCGGGAATAAGCTTGATTGTGTCTTTCAGCGAGCCCATACGTTCTATTTGCTCAAACTGATCAAGTAAATCGTTTAAGTCGAACTTGTTTTTCGCAAGCTTTTTTTCAAGCTCGGCAGCCTTTTTTTCATCAAGGGCAAGCTCTGCTTTTTCGATAAACGAAAGCACATCGCCCATACCGAGGATACGCGAAGCCATACGGCTCGGGTGGAATGCCTCGAGATTGTCAAGTTTTTCGCCCGTGCCGACGAATTTAATCGGCTTGCCGGTAACGGCTCTGACGGAAAGTGCGGCACCGCCGCGTGTATCGCCGTCAAGCTTTGTGAGGATAACGCCGTCGATACCCAAAGTTTCATTAAAGCTCTTTGCAACATTAACGGCATCCTGACCTGTCATTGAGTCGATAACAAGAAGAATCTCGTGAGGGTGGACGGTTGCACGGATATTTGTAAGCTCCGCCATAAGTGCCTCGTCGACATGAAGTCTGCCGGCTGTATCTATGATGACATAGTCATAGCCGTGGTCCTTGGCGTATTTAACCGCTTCCTCCGAAATTTTAACAGGATTTTCGGTGCCCATTTCAAAAACGGGAGCGCCGACCTGCTCGCCGACAACCTGAAGCTGTTTAATTGCGGCGGGACGATAGACATCGCACGCAACAAGCAACGGTCTGTGGCCTTCTTTTTTTAATTTAAGCGCGAGCTTTGCAGAGTGGGTTGTTTTACCCGAGCCTTGCAAGCCGCACATCATAACGATTGTAGGCGGATGGTTGGCAATTGCGAGCCTTGACTCACTGCCGCCCATAAGCTGAGTTAATTCCTCATTAACTATTTTGATAACCATTTGACCGGGAGTAAGCGACTCCATAACATCGGCGCCGACTGCACGATCGGTTACTTTTTTTGTAAATTCCTTGGCAACCTTGTAGTTTACATCCGCTTCGAGCAACGCAAGGCGAACCTCACGCATTGCTTCTTTAACATCCGCCTCGGTTAATTTTCCCTTGGCGCGAAGCCTTTTGAACGAATTTTCAAGGCGCTCGCTGAGTCCTTCAAAAGCCAAATTATCACTCCTTAGCGAGATATTCCGCTATTGATTTAATTCTGACAACATTGTCATTTATCTCTCGTGAAAGGCTGTGCTCGAGATTATATTCATAAATTTTGTCGGCACAATCTTTGATTTCGTTTAAGCTCTTGCTGAGCTCCGTGAATTTTGCCGCCAAGCCGAGTTTTGATTCCATATCAAAGAGCTGAACCTCTGCCCTTTTTATCGAATCTCTCACGCCCTGACGGGTGATGCCCTCATTTTCGGCAATTTCGGAAAGGGAAAGATCCTCGTTATAATAAAGGTCTATAAAATCGCGTTGCTTTTGAGTGAGCATTTCACCGTAGAAATCGAGCAAATAGGCAACTTCAAGATTTTTTGACACAAGCGTTTCCCCTTTCAAGTTTACATTAGGTGTAAAGCAAATCGCTTTGTAAAGCCAATCATCTTTACAACGGTGACTATTATACTAAAAGTGACGGCATATGTCAAGTTAAAATTTAAAAGGGTTGATTAATTAATAAAAAATGTTATAATCTTAAATACACGACTTTTGTATATCATAAGAGAGGGAAATATGAAATACAGTAAAAGAGCGACAATAAAATTCGCGGTTCAAAAATCACTGCCCGTTTTGTTCGGCTATCTTTTTTTAGGTTCGGCATTCGGAATAATGCTGTATAAAGCCGGATACAATTGGATATGGGCGGTAATAATTTCAATAATCGTATATGCCGGCTCGGGTCAGTTTTTGCTTGTGTCGCTGATAAGTGCAAAAGCAAATTTGCCGACGGTGGCACTGATGACATTTTTCATCAACACGCGGCATATGTTTTACGGCTTGTCTTACATAGAAAAATTCAAAGCAGGCGGCTGGCGATATCCGTTTATGATTTTTACGCTGACGGACGAAACATACTCGGTAAACTCGTCACTAATCACGATTCCGACAAATGTGGACGAGCCGAAGGCACGATTTTTAATCGGCGAACTTGACCATATTTATTGGATAATAGGCTCTGCGCTCGGCTCCCTTTTGAGTCAAATTGTGCCGATTGATTTTACGGGAATTGATTTTTCGATGACGGCGCTCTTTGTGGTTATATTTATTGATTTGATAAGAAATCAAAAGGGCAAATCGGGTATAATCGGCTCTGTCGGACTGTTTGCGGCGATAATATGCCTTGTCATTTTCGGGGCGAAAAACTTTTTGCTTCCGGCACTCATCATCACGGTTGCAATACTTTCATCGTGCAGAAAGATTTTTGACACGGAAAGCGAGGTAGCCGCCAATGACTGACAGATACCTTATTTTAATGATAATAGTTGCGGGAGTTTGCACATTCGCGACGCGCCTTTTCCCCTTTGCGCTTTTCGGCGGCAAAAAAGAGGTGCCGAAATTCGTAAAATACCTCGGCAATGTTTTGCCTGTAGCGATACTCGGAATATTGATTGTTTATTGCCTCAAAGATTTTGAAAACTGTGATATAAACTACATAATTCCGCAGTTGATAGGTGTTGCGATGACGGCGATTGTGCACATTTGGAAACGCAACACCCTGCTTAGCATAGCGGTCGGAACAATCGGCTATATGCTGTTGATACATTTTGTATTTGTATAATGAAAATATATTAATGTTTATAAATAAGTTAATAAAAAACGAAAAAATGCCTTACAAGCTGTTTTTGCTTGCAAGGCATTTTTTATTTTAGTTTTATATTACTTTAGCTTTGCGATTGTTACGCCGTCTTCGCCCTCGCCGTATTTGCCGAGGCGAAATTCGGATATGTTCGGGTGGTTCTTAAGCTCCTCGGCTACGGCGGCACGCAAAGCGCCGGTGCCCTTGCCGTGGATAATTCTGACCTCGTTCATACCGTTTAAAACGCATTTATCGATAAAAAGCTGAAGATTGCCGATAGCCTCGTCAACTGTTTGACCTCTTAAATCGAGTTCGGTTTTAACATCGGCATCGGCACGGGAAGTTGTGCGATAAAGACTGCGTTGAGGCTTAATATCCTTTTTCTTCTTTTTCTCTGTGAGCATAATGTCGGAAAGTTTAACGCGTGTCTTAAGGAGTCCCGATTTGACAAGGACAAAATCCTTTTTGACCTCGACAACCTCGCCCTCGCCTATGCCGCGGATAATAACGGCATCCTTCGGTTTCGGCATACGGGGAAGTTTATAATCATCGTCCCAATTTTCGGCAAGCTCTCTCGGGTTAATCAAATCGTCCATTTCACCGAGCTGATTTTTAATCACGCGGCGTGTTTTGCGCGCAATTTCGGTTGCATTTGATGAAGTTTGCTCTTTTTTGAGTTTTTCAAGCTCGAGCAAGAATTCGGACGATTGGCGTTTTGCCTGCTCGATAATTTTTTCTGCGGCACGCTTTGCCTGCTCCATTTCGCGTTCCTTGAGCGTTTTGATTTTATCTTTTTCGCTTTGCGCCTTTGCCTGAATTTTTTTGGCGGCGGCGGTTGCCTCCTCGGCAATTTTGCGCTCATCATCGAGTGCCTGACGGGTTGCCTCGAGTTTATCGAGTATCGCCTCGAAATCGCGGTTATCGGAGCCGACAATATTTTTGGAATTGTCGATAACCTCCTGCGGCATACCGAGCCTTGACGCAATGGCAAGCGCATTTGACCTGCCCGGAACACCGATTAAAAGGCGGTATGTAGGGCTGAGCGTTTGAACATTAAATTCACAACATCCGTTTGTAACGCCCGGAGTGTCAAGCGCATACGCTTTCAACTCGGCATAGTGAGTTGTTGCGGCAATTTTTGCACCCTTTTGGCGCAGATATTCTATAATCGAAACAGCGAGAGCCGCGCCCTCAATCGGGTCGGTACCTGCGCCGAGCTCGTCGATAAGGACAAGCGTTGAAGTATCCGCCTGCTGCATAATATCAATTGTATTGACCATATGCGATGAAAAGGTGGAGAGATTTTGAGCAATGCTTTGCTCGTCGCCTATATCGACAAGAATTTTATCGAAAACCGAAATTTTTGACTCCTCACCCGCAGGAACAAGCAAGCCGCACATAGTCATAAGCGTGAGCAATCCGATTGTTTTGACCGAAACGGTTTTGCCGCCGGTATTCGGACCTGTTATAACGAGTGTATCAAAACTTTCGCCGAGTGAAACATCAATCGGGACAACTCTGTTTTTATCAATAAGCGGATGGCGAGCCTTATGCAGATTAATTTCGCCGTCGGCATTGACAATAGGCTTGACCGCTTTCATTTTATACGCAAGGTGAGCCTTTGCGAAAATCAAATTAAGCTGTACGGCGGCCTCGTAGCTGTATTTTATCGACTCGGAGAAATTGCCTGCCTCAACTGACAGCTCGTACAAAATCCTGCTGATTTCATCGCGCTCCTTACCCTCGAGCACCTTAATTTCGTTGTTTGCATCGACAACCGAAACAGGCTCGATAAAAACGGTTGCGCCGCTTGACGAAGTATCGTGAACAAGACCGGGAACATCACCGCGGCACTCGCTTTTAACGGGCACGACAAATCTGCCGGAGCGCTGTGTGACAATCGCCTCCTGCAAAAATTTTGTATAATGCGGTGAGCGAATCATAGTGTCAAGTTTTTCGCGGATCGAGGAGGATTTTGCCCTGATTTTGCGCCTTATATCCGACAAAAGCTCGGAGGCGTTATCGGAAATTTCGTCCTCGCTGATAATGCAGGAAATGATTTTATCCTCAAGATATTTATTGACCGTAATGCTGTCGAAAAGAAAATCGAGCGAGGTGCTAACGCCGCTGCAATGACTGCGCCAATCGTAGAGCACGCGGATTGAGCGGAGCGTTTGACCGATTGTGAGCAACTCCCTTTGATTAAGCGAGCCGCCTGCCGCGGCGCGTGCAAGTGCGTTGTTGACATTGACCAATCCGCCGAAGGACGGAGCGCCGAAGCGTTCGAGCAAGGATGCGGCGTCCTCCGTTTGATTGAGCATTCTGCACACATCGCCGAAATCGGTTGACGGCTTGACCTCGAGCGCAAGCTCGGCGGCATCGTCGCACGATGTTTCGTTTTTCAGCATTTGGAGCACCTTATCAAGCTCCAATGTTAAATAATGCTTATTCATTAAAATAATCCTTTATAAAATTCCAATGTGGTTAATCTTGCATCCACTCGGGAGAGCAGATATTTTTCTGTAATATCGGAAAGAATTTGTATATTTTCGTCGCTGAGTTTAAATGAAAAGACCTTTGCGACATCGTCCGTAAGGCAAATATAGCGCATAGCGGTTACAACGCCGAGCGGAGCGGTGAGAGCATTGTTTCTGTAGCAATCCTTGCAATAAATACAGCCCTCTTCAATATCAAAATACATTATATCACTTTCATATGTGCCGCAACGGTAGCACGCAAGAACATTCGGCATATAGCCGCCGAGGCAAAGCATACGAAGCTCAAATGCGGATTTGATGATTTTTAAATTTCTGTCGCCCTTGCACAAGAGGTGCAGGGCGTTTAAAATGAGGCGCAACATTTCGGGCGACGGCTGTTCCTGCGCGCCCAAGTAATATGTAAGCTGGGCAAAATACTGTGCAAGCGAGAGCTGTTCAATATCAGAGCGGAGGTTGAAAAACACCTCAATCGGCGACGCATTGTCGATGACATAAGCGTCCTTGCCCTTATACAAAGAAAAGTCGGCATACGCAAAAAGCGATGTCGATGAAACATTTTTATTTTTTATATTATTTGCGCGGCGAACAAACGCTTTAACTATACCGAAATCGGCAGTAAGGAGAGTAACAAGCCTGTCACTCTCCCCCACCGTTTGTTCCCTGATTACTATTCCCTTTGTTGTAGTTTTCATCCTTTAACTCACAATCGGTGCTTTGAGAGAAAGCACCCTGCTTATATTTTAAATAATCCTCAACCTTGCCGGAGAGTACAAACGCATTCCACAAATCATCCATAAATAACACCTGCCGATATTATTTTATCCTATGAAAAGCAAAATGATTTGTGCCAATTTAATCCAAGCCGAAATTGTGAATCAATCCCTCACGGTTGCGCCAATCCTCTTTAACCTTAACCCATGTTTGAAGATTGACTTTGATTTGGAAAAAGTTTTCGAGATCCTGACGGGCGAAGGTTGATATTTTTTTGAGCATTGCGCCCTTTTTGCCGATGACCATGCCCTTATGGCTTTCGCGCTCGCAATAAATTGTTGCCTCTATATCAAGAATATCCTTATCGTCGCGCTCACGCATTTTTTCGATTGAAACGGCGATTCCGTGCGGAACCTCTTTATCCATAAGGCGAAGTATTTTTTCCCTGATAATCTCTGCGGCAAGCACTCTTTCAGGCTGGTCGGTAAGCGTATCGTCGGGGAAAAAGTGCGGCGAATCGAAAGCAAGTTTGTCCATTTCGTCGATAATTTCGTTTACATGCTCGCCTGTTGCGGCACAAACGGGTACGATTGCCTCAAAATCATAAAGTTTTGAGAACTGGACTATTCTGTTTAAAAGTTCCTCCTTATCGGAGAGCATATCAATTTTGTTGATGGCGAGAATAACAGGCACTTTGAGCGATTTGAACTTTTGGAGAAGCTCTTTTTCGCCCTTTTTGACATCGCCCTTTGCCTCAACGACAAAAAGGCACGCGTCAACGCCGCCGATTGAGTCGCCGACAGCCTGATTCATCTTTTCGCCGAGTTTATTATGCGGCTTATGATAACCGGGTGTGTCGGTAAAAACAAGCTGAATTTCGTCATGCGTGAGGACGCCCATAATTTTTGTGCGCGTGGTCTGCGGTTTTGACGAAACAATCGCAACCTTTTGACCGAGCATTTTATTAAGAAGTGATGATTTGCCGACATTTGGGCAGCCGACAATTGCAACAAATGCTGTTTTTGTCATTACTCGTCTCCCATATAATAACTGTTGTCGCGCTTAAGACCGATTTTTGTCAAAACGGTTTCTTCCTTTTCGCGCATATGTACCTCTTCGATACCGCCCTTTTCATGGTCGTAGCCCAAGAGGTGAAGCATTGAGTGAACGGTTAAAAAGCCGATTTCCCTTTGAAGCGAATGGTTGTAGAGATTTGCCTGTTCCATTGCTTTCGGGACGCTGATAACAATATCGCCCAAAAGTTTTGCTCCGGTGTCGAAATTTGTATCATACTCGCCGTTTTCGCCGAGCGGAAAACTGAGAACATCCGTTTCTCTGTCAACATTTCTGTATTTTTTATTAAGCTCGTGAATTTGCTCATTGTTTACAAAGGTAACGCTTACCTCGGCATTATCGTGAAAATTTTCCTCCTGCAAGACAGCGTGACAACAACGGCGAATGAGAAGCCTTATTCCTGTCGGAACGGCTACTTCCTTTTGCTCGTTGGAGATTATAACCTTTACCTTATTCATAACTATACGCCCTCTCCTTTATCATCTGAACCATTATTCTCGTATTTTTCGTACGCATTGATTATATCCTGCACAAGTCTGTGCCGAACAACATCCTTGCGATTGAATTTTACAATTTCTATATCATTGACATTTTTTAATATATTGAGCACTTTTTTCAAGCCCGACTGCTTGCCGTCCGGCAGGTCAATTTGCGTAATATCACCCGTGACAACCATTTTTGAGCGAAAGCCGAGACGGGTCAAAAACATTTTCATCTGCTCGGGTGTTGTATTTTGCGCCTCATCCAATATTATAAAACTATCGTCAAGTGTTCTGCCGCGCATATAAGCAAGCGGAGCAACCTCAATTGCACCGCGCTCCTGATAGCGTTGAAAATTCTCTGCGCCGAGCATATCAAACAGCGCATCATAAAGCGGACGCAAGTAAGGGTCTACTTTACTTTGCAAATCGCCGGGAAGAAAGCCGAGTTTTTCACCCGCCTCAACCGCAGGTCGTGTCAAAATAATTCGGTTGACCTCCTTGGCACGAAATGCGGTGACAGCCATTGCAACCGCAAGATATGTTTTACCAGTGCCGGCAGGACCGACGCCGAATGTGATCGTATTATTATTGATTGCTTGTGTATATTTTTTCTGACCGAGTGTTTTCGGTTTAACCGGTCTGCCCTTTGCCGTGATGCAGATGGAATCGGTTGTCATTGCTGAAAGCTTATCCTCGTTGCCCTCGTTGACGAGAGAGAGAACATAGCGAACATTCTGCTCCGACAGCGTTTCGCCCCTGTTTATAAGTGTAAGCAAAGAATTAACAGCTCTTACGGCGCGCGAAACATTTTCAGCATCGCCCATAATTTTTAAATCGGAACCTCGCGAAACAACAGAAACATTGTATTCCTTTTCAATCATTCTGATATTTTCGTCAAACGAACCGAAAAGTGAAACCGCCTGTTCCATTGCTTCAAATGTAATAATCTGTTCTATCATAAATCAATTATTCTCCGAATTTGTCGGTGTTTTTGACGCTTTTATTTTTTCTATTCTTCTGTCCTCAACTTCCAAAACGGTAAAGACTACGCCGGAATAATCGATAACGGCATCAACATCGTTTTGGGTGGGAACAAATCCGAGACGGCTGATAACAAAGCCTGCGAGCGTATCGTAATCACCGTCGGGGAACGAAATTCCGAGCGCATCTTCAACATCCTCGATGTCCGTAACTCCTTCAAAAATATATGTATTTTCGTCGAGCTTTTGGATACTTTCATCCTCTTCGTCATACTCATCTTCTATATCGCCGACAAGTTCTTCAATAATATCCTCAATTGTAACCAAACCTGCCGTGCCGCCGTATTCGTCAACAACAACGGCAAGCTGAATGCGTGTGTCGGTCATTTTTTCAAAAAGTCTGCCGCACGGTATCGTTTCGGGGACATAAAGCGGTTCACGGATATATGCCTTAATATCCTCATCTTTTGAGATTTCGCACCCTACAAATTTAAGCAAATCCTTAACATAAATTATTCCAAGAATATTATCCAAATCCTCGTGGAAAATCGGTATTCTCGAAAAGCCCTCGTCAATAGCCGCTTTTACAACATCCATAAGGCTTTTATCATCCTCAACGGCGACAATATCTGTTCTGTGCGTCATAATATCGCCGGCTGTTGTGTCATCAAACTCGAAAACTTTGTTTATCATTTCGCGTTGCGACATTTCAAGTTCGCCGTTATCGTCATCGACAAGTTGTTTGATTTCTTCCTCCGTTGTGGAATTTTCTTTTTTAAAAAAGCGTTTCAGACCACCTGAGCCCATTTAGGCATATCCCTCCAATGTAATTTTATAAGATGATATTATATAATATTTTTTTTAATTTGTAAAGTGGTGAAAAATATGTTAAAATCAAATACAGAAATTTTTATTTTCCGAGGAAATGTTGAATATGATTGAAAAAATCAAAGAGCAAAATGTTTGGGATATTTTAAAGAACGACAACAAGCCGGTTGTACTTTACGGAATGGGCTTGGGCGCAGAAAAGATAATGGACACTCTTGCACAATATGGTATTGAAGTGAGCGACATATTCGCAAGCGACGAATTTGTGCGCGGTCACTCATTCAGAGGCTACGAGGTGCATAAATACAGCGAAATTTGCAAAAAGTACGATGATTTTAATATTGTTCTTTGCTTTGCGAGCCACATTGACAGCGTGATTGAGCACATTGAGATAATAGACAGTGAACACACTGTTTTCGCGCCTGATGTGCCCGTTGCGGGCGGCGGACTGTTTTCGAGAGAGTTTGTTGAAGAAAATGACGAAAAATTCGATTTTGTTTACAACCGACTTGCTGACGGAGAGAGCAGGCGTGTTT
>CAVGLE010000002.1:31540-39210 GCA_963630035.1 Mediterraneibacter torques | reverse complement strand
GTGTTTATCTCGACATTTTAAACTTTAAAGTGAGCGGAAAAATAAAATATCTGCTGTCATCGTTTGCCGACAAGGACAAAATATACAGCGATATTTTAAAACTCGGCGACGATGAGGAAATAGTCGATTTGGGCGCATATGACGGCGACACAATCCGCGAATTTTGCAATGCGACAAACGGAAAATACAAGCACATAACGGCGTTTGAACCCGATGCAAAAAACTACAAAAAACTGATAAGAAACACCGAAGGAACAGATAATATCGACTGCTTTAATATGGGCGCGTGGAACAAGGACGATACGCTTATTTTTTCGACAAAGGCAGGGCGAAACTCCAAACTTTCGTCAGAAGGAGTAAGCGTTAAGGTCAAGGCGATTGACTCGCTTGAAATCCCTGCGACATTTATAAAAATGGACATTGAAGGCAGCGAGATGAGAGCACTGGAGGGGCTTGAAAAAACAATCAAAAAATACAAGCCGAAACTTTATGTTTGCGCATATCATCGAAATGAGGATTTGTATGCTTTGCCGATAAAAATACTCGAGCTTTGTGAAAACTATACAATTTACTTCAGACATTCAAAATATATACCCGCTTGGGAAAGCAATTTTTATTGCGTTTAACACTCTTATATGGTATAATTAATAGGATTTTAGATAGTGCGGAGGCACTGACTGTGTTGACTGTTATTTACGGATTAATTATAATCGCGGCAACATTTTTGGGCGCGTTTGTCGGGCTCGGCGGCGGAGTTGTAATAAAGCCACTCCTTGATTTAATCGGCAAATCGCCTATCGATGTTGTAAATTTTATATCATCGTGCGCTGTTTTTGCAATGAGCATAAGTTCGACTGCACAGCACATAAAGGCAAAAACAAAAATCAATTTTAAACTGATAATCACAATTTCAATCGGTGCGGTTACGGGCGGTATTTTCGGAACAAAAATATTCGAGTTACTGCTTGAGCGATTTGACAACGAAAGTCTTAAAGGCATTCAGGGAATAATACTCGGAGTGTTTCTTGTAATTTCCGTTATATACATAAATTTAAAAAACGCAAAGAGCCTTAATATTAAAAATCCGATTGCCGTTGTTGCCGTAGGCTTTGCGCTCGGCTCGATAGCATCGTTTTTAGGTGTAGGCGGCGGACCGATTAATGTTGCATTTTTGGTGTTTTTCTTTTCAATGACGATGAAAGAGGCTGCCGTTTACAGCGTAGGGACAATATTTTTCAGCCAACTTTCAAAACTTATTTCCACGGTAATATCGGGCAATGTGCCGCAGGTTGACGCCTTGATGATAATTGCGGCTGTAGTATGCGCTGTTTGCGGCGGAATCTTGGGCGCGAAAGCAAATAAAAAGGGAAACGAAAAGATAATAAAAACAGTTTTCACGGTTGTTGTTGCCGCGATTGCGGTTGTAAACTTCTACAACGGAGTAAGCGGATTGGCGGCATAAAAAACAAACAATCCGTAATATTCGGGTTTAATTTAATATAATCACTAAAAAGGAGCCGAAATGAAAAAGAAAAACATAATTTTTTATTTCAGTGATCAGCAGAGATGGGACACTGTAAATGAAAAAGTAACACCAAATCTGATGCAACTTGCGTCAGAGGGCGTAAAGTTTGAAAACAACTTTACATGCCAGCCGGTGTGCGGCCCTGCGAGGGCGTGCCTACAAACGGGTGTTTACGCCACGCAGTGCGGATGCTATTGGAACGGCGTTCCGCTTCCGAAAAGCATTGTTCCGCTTGCGCACTATTTTAACAGAGGCGGCTATCAAACCGCTTATATCGGCAAATGGCATTTGGCGTCGGACAGACTGCCGAACATCGGCACACACTGCGAAAAAACTGCGGTGCCGAAAGAAAAGCAGGGCGAATATCAATATTGGCGTGCCGCAGATGTGCTTGAGTTTACATCGCACGGCTACGATGGATATGTGTTTGACGGCGACGGCAACAAAATTGATTTTAAGGGATACAGAGCGGACTGTATAAACGATTTTGCACTTGAATTTCTTGAAAACAGGGACAAGGACAAGCCGTTTTTTATGTTTGTGAGCCAACTCGAGCCGCACCATCAAAATGACCACCATACATACGAGGGATATAAGGAAACGGTTGAACAATACAAGGACTACCCCATCCCGAAAGATTTATCATTCCTAAAAGGTGATTATAACGAAATGTACCCCGACTATATTTCGGCAATCAACAGGCTTGACTACAATGTAGGCAGACTTGTTGACAAGCTGAAGGAGCTTGGAATATACGATGACACAATCATTGTTTATTCGAGCGACCACGGCTCGCATTTCAAGACGAGAAACCTTGAATACAAGCGTGCATGCCATGACAGCGCAACGCACACGCCGCTTATTATCAGAGGCGGTGATTTTGTAGGCGGCAAATCGGACACAAGGCTGACATCGCTTATCGACATTCCGCCGACACTGCTTTCAATGGCGGGCTTACCTATTCCGCCGTCATATATGGGCGTTGACCTCACGAAGCAGGTTAAAGACCCGAAAATGGAGCGCAAATGCGTATTTATGCAAATCAGCGAGGCATCAAATTCAAGAGCGATAAGAACAGACCGTTTCAAATACGAAGTTCGCGATGCGGCGATAACGGGATATGTTCACTCACGCTCGAGGATATATATGGAAAGCTATTTGTACGACCTTGAAAAGGACCCGTATGAGATGCACAATCTTGTAAAGGACCCGAGATACGCAAATGTGCGCCGAGAGCTGAAATATCTGCTCAAAGAGCAAATGACAAATGCAGACGAGGAAAATCCGATAATTTTGCACGCATTGAAAGTGAGGAAAAAATAAGTGGAACAAAAAAAATATTTAACAATGAAAGAGCGCATATGCTTTACAGTAGGCGCTTTCGGACGCTCGGGAATATACACGCTTATGTCGATGTTTACCCTTGTGTTCTTCCAAAACGGTGCAGGCTTGACATTGAGCCAGGGCACAACAATCATTCTTATAGGCAGAATTTTTGACGCGCTAAACGACCCGGTTATGGGTATGATAGTTGACAGAACAAAGTCAAAATGGGGCAAAATGAGGCCGTATTTGCTTTTTGCACCTGTTCCTATTGCTATTTGCACAATTTTGCTTTTCACTGCTCCGTTTGAAGCAGGTTCTACGGCGGCATTTGTGTGGGCACTCGTAACATATATTCTTTGGGGTGTTGCATTCACTGTTCAGGATGTTCCGTTCTGGGGCCTTTCGTCGGTAATCACTCCGCTTGAAAGCGAAAGAACATCGTTTATCTCGACAGCCCGTTTAGGCTCAACCTTCGGCGGAATTTTGCCGGCACTTCTTGTACCTATTCTTTATCAAAGCAATTTGGGATACACAAAGGGCTTTTTCCTCAGCGGTGTGATTTTTGCCGTGCTCGGATGTGCACTTTCAATACTCATTTTCTTTGTGTCAAAGGAAAGAGTGCCGAAGATGGATCATACTCCGTCGTTCAAGGAAACATTTATTGTTTTGGGCAAAAACAAGCTGCTCATCATCGTTATTTTTGCGGCTGTACTCGGCTCGACCATGGTAACGGCAAACCAATGCGCCGACTATATCGGCAACTACATTATCATTCAAAACTACACGGATTTCACACAGATATTCAAAGACTTTTTGCCGGGTGCACAAAAGGTGCTCGTTGACAATGTTGACGCAAAAGCGGCATATGATTTTTGGATTCCGCGCGGAACTATTGTAACAACACTTACGGTTGCAATCGGTGTCGGTATGGTACCTGCAATGGCACTGTTCCCGATTATGAGAAAGAAGCTTTCGCTTAAGCAAATCTATATCGGCTCAGCTGTATTCGGACTTGTTGTTCACGCACTTTGCTATGTTGTAATGGCACACGATGTCACAAAGGTAAACATTTATGTGCTTTGGGTATTCCTTTTCTTGATGGGACTTCCGCTCGGCATATACAATGTAATCACTTATGCGCTCATTGCAGACGCAGTTGATTATCTCGAATGGAAAACAGGCGAAAGGCAAGAAGGCGTTTGCTTTGCATTCCAAACCTTCCTTTCAAAGGTAAACGCCGCAGTGGCAACCTTTGTATTCGGTCAAATCCTCGGCAAATCAGACTTCAAGGCTGTTGACAAATCACTTGTTGATATTGAGGGCAGACAAATATTCTTCCAGCAATCGGTTGAAACACAAAAACTGCTTATCGCCTTGGTAACAATTGTTCCTGCAATCGGATTTTTGCTTACTATCATTCCGATGTTCTTTAACGATTACACAGGCAAGACAAAGGAAAGAGCGCAAAAAGAACTTGAGGAGAAACGCCAAGCAAAAATGCAGGAAATGAATGAAAGTGCCGAATAGCACGCGCATATACATATTATATAATAAATAAGGAGAAAACATATGGTATGTCCTAACTGTAAAAAAGAGATTGACTCAAACTCGAAATTTTGCGAGCATTGCGGCGCACCGATAAGCGTACAGCCGATTGAGGAGAACACTGCGGCAGAGGCTCCGACTCCCGTTGAACAACCGCTTGAAGTTGCTCAACAGCCGACAGCAACGCCGATTGAGGAAAAGCCCGCATACGGTGCGGAAAATCCTTATTTCACCCCGATTGACTGCATACCGACCCAACCGCAAGAGCCAAACGAAAAGCCGAAGAAAAAGAAAAACAAAAAACTTGCCGTTATAATTTCGGTTATCGCGACAGTAGTCGTTATTCTTGTTGCGGCATTATTCAGCTGGCAATACATCGCAAAGGCATCGGCAGGAAATATCAGCTATTATTTATGGAGAGAGAGCAAAACGGTTGAAAAGCTTGTAAACACGGAAGCAATTGATGACGCATTCAATATTGATGATTTTACCGTTTCGGCAGATTTTGATTCCGACGAAGAGGGCGACGCATACAAAAACTCAGTAAAGGCATCGTATGATGAGGATGAAAACGAATTTGTAGGCATATATAAGATCTCCGACGGAAAAAACGACTACACATACAAACTTTGTTATGGCGACAAAAAGTTTGGTTTATCCGTTCCTGCCGAATTTGCATCGGCACTTTTGGGTGAGAAATCAACAGACAAAAACGATACATATTATCTTGACCTTGAAGATATTATCGGCGATGACAGTTTGTTAAAAGAATCAATTGATGCAAGCGACATTCTTGAAATCCTTAAGGAAACAGAAAATAACGGGCTTGACAAAGAATGTGTCACAACAAAAATAGGTGTTGTAAACGGAAGTGTTTGCAGCACAACAACGGTTAGGCTCACAGAGGAGCAGGCTGCAAATCTTGTTGCAGAACTGTGGTCGCAGGCAAAGGAAAACAAGCATTTTAAGCAAACACTGGATGCCTACCTTAAAACCGCATATGAAACGGGACTAATCAGCAACTATGACACTGTTGACTCTTTTAAAGAAGATGCATACAAGCAAATTGATGACAGCATCAAGACCATGCAAAAGAATACAGACGATAAAAGCGTTTACGAATTTTATGTAAGTTGCTCACTTTTCGGCAATGTTGTCAGTCGCGGTGCAAATATGTATTATGACGACGAATTAACCGATAAAATTGTAATTGACTCAAAATCAAACGGCTTGGAAATCACATACAAAGACGATGACGATTACGAGCTGAACATTGATTACACCGCTGATGTAACAAATAAATCAATCAACGGCGAAGTTGATGTTAAGGCAGGCGACAAGGACAGTTCAAATGATTTCAAGGTTAAATTTGAAAACATTTCCTGCGGCAAGGTAGGCGGCGTTGATGTGCTTGTCGGTAAGTTGACGGCGAAAGGAAAAATTGACGGCAGCGATGTTGACGCAACAATTGAAGCTAAAGCGGGTGACAAATACTCACTTTCAATCAACTCCACTTCTGACGGCGAGGAGCTTTACAAGGAAAATGCAGAACTGACGCTGAGCAACAAAGCAGATATGTCAAGCTATGAAAAACCAAGCAGCGACAATTCAAAGCCGCTGAGTGACCTGTTAGGCTCAACAGAATACGCAAATGACGACAGCAGCGATGTTGCCGATGATTACGATTTCGATTATGATTATGATGATTATGATTATGATTATGATTTTGATTATGGTACAAATGACACCGGTGACACGGCAAGCGAAATAATAGGCGACATTGACAGTGCCGCAAGTTATTTCGGTTAAGACGATTACGGCGAACTTGACGGTACAACAATCGCTCAAACAAACGCCGCATAAAAGCGACACACAAAACAACAGCGTGCAGATTTGGGAACACTACATAAGGAAGTAATTTGTTTAATCTTTCTGAGTTATGCCTATTGCACTATAAAAAATATGCCAATACTCGCGTATTGGCATATTTTTTTATTATGTTTTAAGTTTTATTCCTCGCAAATCAGAACGCCGTAACCGTTTTTGCGCTTGTAAACAATTTTTGTTTCGCCGTCGATACCGAGATAAACAAAGAATGTGTGACCGAGCATTTCCATTTGAACGATTGCCTCGTCGTCTGTCATAACATGCGGCGAAATTGTTTTTGTGCGTGTAATATCAACGCTGTTATAATAAACTTCGTCAAAATTATCCATCGTAACATCGTCGCCGATTTCGTCGATAGCGTCGGCAATTTCATCAATGCCGCCTTTGCGTTTTTTATCGACAAAGAATGTCTTAAGTTTGCGCAATTTACGCTTTAAATCGTCAACAGCGGCATCGACAACAGGCTCGATTCTCTCTGCCCTTGCCTCGCCTCTGATAAATGAGCCTATATGCCTAACGGTGATGTCACACTCGTAATCATCACGCTCTTTAGTCAAAGTCACATCAAAGCTTGCATTTTCGGGCAACATTTTTTCAATGCGCTTAAGTTCGCTTTCAATACCGTCCTTTGTGCCTTGCTTTAATTCAAATCCTCTTGCTGAAATGTTAATCATAAATATTACCTCCTTATAAAAGAGCAATGCTCCTTTATACCTATATTATACATTCAGTGCGAATATAATTAAAGTATTGTAATGTAAACAAATTTTTGATATAATATTAATGTTGCAGATATTCAAAGGAAGCGATGCAATATGAATAATTCAATCAACAAATTTGACAATAAGGGCAGGATATATTCGAGCGCAAGGCCGGATTATCCCGACGAAGTGTTTAAGCATTTGCTTGACAACGGCATTATCGAAAAAGACAGCATCGTTGCCGACATAGGCGCAGGAACAGGCATTTTTGCTACGCATTTGGCTCAATTTGTGTCAAAATTATTCGCCGTTGAACCGAACGCCGATATGCAAAAGCAAGCAGAGAGCGAATACGCAAGGCTCGGCAATATAAAATCAATAAACGCATCGGCAGAGAAAACGGGACTGAACAACGGCTCTGTTGACATTGTGACTGCCGCACAGGCGTTTCATTGGTTTGACAAGGCAAAATTCAAGGCAGAGTGCAAACGAATTTTAAAGTCGCACGGCAAGGTGATTCTCGTTTGGAACGACAGGGATACATCGTCGCCTTTAATCAAACAGAATTTTGCCGTAAACAAGGAGCTTTGCCCAAATTTTAAAGGCAGCTCAAACGGAATTGATTTTACAAACGAATTTGACGATTTTTTTGAAAACGGATATATCAAAAAAGAGTTTCAAAACAA
>CAVGLE010000002.1:22423-31480 GCA_963630035.1 Mediterraneibacter torques | reverse complement strand
AATACGACTTAAATCAGTTCATCGCAAGGAATCTTTCCTCATCATACGCTCCGACTGAAAAGGACAAGGGATACAGCGAATACATTTCGAAGCTGACCGAAGTTTTTGCCGAATTTGAGAAAAACGGAATTGTTGAATATCCGTATATAACGGTTGTTTATTATTCAAAATGAAAATATAAATAATAAAAAATTTTGTATTTACGGGCGACCGCAGGTCGCCCCTACGGTTTGTCAAAAAAAACCTATCTCACGATAGGCTTTTTTATTTTGTTTAGTTATTTAGTTGTTTTTCTATTTGCTGTATTTTTCGGCTTGGAGGTTGAACATATATGCATAGACTCCGTTTTTAGCCATTAATTCATCGTGTGTTCCCTGCTCCGCTATTTTGCCGTGCTCCATAACATAAATTCTGTCGGCATTGACGGTTGTTGACAAGCGGTGAGAGATGAATATAACCGTTTTGTCCTCTGCCGCCTCCATCATCGCGCGGTTGAGATTATACTCCGCTACCGGGTCAAGATTTGCGGACGGCTCGTCAAGAATGACATAAGGGCACTTTTTATAAAACGCTCTTGCGATTGCAACCTTTTGGCTTTCGCCGCCCGAGAGCATAACGCCCTCATCGTCGAACTCACGCAAAAGCTCGGTATCGACGCCGTTTTTTAGCGGCTTTGAAAATCCGCTGTGTGAAAGCGACTCGAGAACGCGTTTTTTATCCACCTCGTCGCTTAAGGCGACATTTTCGCCGACGGTGCAGGCGAATGTTTGGAAGTCCTGAAAAACGGCTGAAAAGCGGTTTCGGTGGCTTTCAACCGTTGAGGAGCGAATATCCCTGCCGCCGATTTTAATTGAACCGTCGCTTACATCGTAGAGCCTCAAAAGCAAATTTGTGAGCGTTGTTTTGCCTGCGCCGTTAAACCCGACGAGGGCAATTTTTTCATACGGCTTGATTGTGAGGCTTATATTGTCGAGCGTCGGCGACGAATTGCCCGGATATGTAAAGGAAAGGTTTTCGATTTTGATTTCCTCCGGTGCGGCACATTCGCTTTCGGTTTCGCCGTCGAATATCTTTTTATCGGCATTTAAAAAGCCGCGGTATTTTTCTATCATTTTGCCGCGCTCCTCAAACCTTGAAATCGCCCAAACGGTCAGGAAATTGACGCTTGTCGCAATTGAATATGCGCCGTTGAAGACAGCAACAAAATCGCCTGCCGAAACGGATTTTTTGACCATTACGAGCCATCCGAGATAGAGCGGCAAAACGAACATAAAGCCCAAAAGCTGAACGCCGATTGTCTGAATACAATAAAACTTTGTAATCTTGTCCTGATATTTAATATGGTTTTTGACAACATCGTCAGCCGCATCGTTGTATCTGTCGATAAGTATCGGCGCGATATTGTTCATTCTGACCTCCTTGGCATAATCTTGGAGGTAAAAAATACGCTCGAAATAATCGGCTCTGCGGTGATATTTTGTGTTTTCTGTTCGTCTGTCCATTTGCAGAGTGCCGATTTTGCGGCTAAGCGGCATAAATGCGAAAATTACGGCAAGAATTATCACGAGGCACCACGGGTCGATTGTCAAAAGCACGGAAGACACGCTGATGAGCGACATAATGTTGCCGAAATACCAACGGACGAGGGTCAAAAGCCCTTGAATATTATCGCTTGACGATTCGATAGTCAAAATGAAGCTGTTATAAAATTCGGGGTCATCATACGATTCCAAATCAAGCGATTTTGCCTTTTCGTAAAGTTGTTTATTTAAGCCGAAATAAACCTTTTCTTTTTCGACATTCCACATAAATTCGCGGAAAAGATACATAATCACGCGGCTTAAAATCAGCGCGGCGGCTATGACGGCGACGGCACAGGCAATGCGCGACGCGTCTTTATCGGTTGTCATAACATCAATAATATACTTGACGCCGAGAACGCTGATAAGGCTTGTGGGCACCTTGTCGAGAAAGCCCCAACACAGCTCGCCGATAACGAGGCTCGGCGAAATTTTGAACAAAAATTTTACAAAAAAGAGTATGTTTGAAAAAATCGAATGATTTTTTATTTTGGATTTATTTTTCATTACATCGCCTCCCCTTTATAGCTTGACGCTTGCAGGGCAAACATTTTTGAATACTCGCCGCCGGAGCGCATAAGCTCGGAATGTGAGCCGCTCTCGACAATTTCGCCGCCGTGGAGGACGATTATCCGGTCGCTCAACACGGCACTTGAAAGACGGTGAGAAATATACAAAACCGTTTTGTCCTTTGTGACATCAATCAGATTTTCATACATTTTGTATTCGGCAACGGGGTCGAGTGCGGAGCTTGGCTCGTCAAGAATCGCAATGTCAAAATCCTTGGCAAACAGTCGCGCGGTTGAAACCTTTTGATTTTCGCCGCCCGAAAGACCTGCGCCGTTTTCGTCAAACTCTTTCGTCAGGAGGGTGTCGCCGCCGTCCTTGAACGATGATATTTTATCCCACACGCCTGCCCTTTCGAGAGCGGTGCGTGCTTTTTTCTTATCGTCCTCGTCGCAATCGCGGCACATAACATTTTCATAAACTGAAAGTGCGAAGTTTTTGTAATCCTGAAAGACTGTGCCGAAAGCATTGCGGAGCGAATCTACATCGTACTCCTTTACATTAACGCCGTTGAAAAGCACCTCGCCTTCGGTTGCATCATAAAACCTCAAAATCAGCTTTACAAGAGTTGATTTGCCTGCGCCGTTTACCCCGACAACGGCAAGCGTTTCGCCCTTGGTGAGCTTAAACGAGATATTTTTAAGCGTATATTTATCGCTTGACGGATATTTGAACGAAACACTTTTGAACTCTATGCTTTCAAATGCGCCTGCCTTTTTATCGCCCGAAACGATTTTAGGCTCGTATGCAAAGAAATCTTTGAGGTTTTGAAAATAGAGCGCAATTTGCGTAAGTTCATCAAAGCCTTCGACCACATGATACATTGACGATCTGACCGAATTGACGGCAGACACAACAACGCTGAACGAGGAAACCGTGAGCGCGCCTCGCAAAAGTTCTCTGCCGGCAAAGGCGTATGTGCCGATGACGGGAATGAACTCCGACAAGAGCGTGATGAGCATTGTGTAGGCAAAAAGCGCAACGCCATATTTTTTTAAAATCACGATATTTGAATCAATCGCCACCTTAAAGCGATTCATCAAAACGGCAAAAATGTTTGATGTGCGCAAGTCCTTTGCATAATCTTTCAGGAAAACGGTGCGTTGGATATACGCCTTGACACGGTTATTTGAAGTCATTGACAAATCGCGCTTATAAACGCATTTGCTCTTTGCGGTGTCAACGGCGAAAGCGAACACAGTCGGCAAAAGAAAAAGCAAATATACGGGATTTATCACGGCGACGGTGCCGACAACAAAGACGAGCGACAAGATGCCGGACAAAAGGTCCGCCGCGTCATAGCAAATCATATCGAAATAGCTGTTTGTGACAACGAGAACGGCGCGTTGATATTTATCATAAAACGCAGGGTCCTCAAAGTACGAAACATCGAGCGAGTTTGCCTTTTTGAAAATCATATTGTTGATGATTTTAAGCACCTTTTTCGTTGCGAACTGATGCATACGCTCACCTGTCCACTCGGCGATTAAAATCAAAGACGAAAATGCGACAAAGGCAACAAGGTATTTGACATATGTGCCGAAATCGCGGTTGCCGTCGATAACTTCAAGCAGGATTTTCAAAAACAAAATGTTTTGAAGATACATTGAAAAAATGTTTCCCATAATTTGTGAAAGCAAATAGCCGAGAAAAAGATTTTTGTCGCACTTGAAGCCGAGCCGCAGGCCGTAGACTATGTTTTTAAAGACGGGAACGCTGTTTTGTTCCCGAGTGATCGGTGTAATTCTCATATTGTTTCTCCTTTTTTCAGACATAAAAAAGCCGTCGGTATTTCTACCGACGGCAAAATGTCCGTAACACTAATATTCCCTAAAAGGCAAAATCACCCATTAAGGTCACACACATGCGCAAGGTCGGTAAAAATATTTAAGAAAGACTGATAATCCATATAATCGGGGTACATTCTGTAAGTTCTCATTTAATTTTACCTCCTTTGCTTAAATTTGATATTGCCATTGTAACAAAGCGAAATGTGTTTGTCAACAACTTTTTTGTCCCATTTTTCAATTATGTCTAAATTTGGATTTGGGCAAAATTTTAATATATAAATTATAATTTACGGAAAAATTTTTGAATATTTTACAAAAAAATGCGGAAGGCAAATGCCTTCCGCAATAAATTTATAAATTATTGATTTCCTCGACGATTGAATCCATATTCTCTTCAAGCACTGCGGATGCGGCGTCAAGAGTTGACGGAGCATCGGTTGAATCATCCTCCGACTGCTCATTTGCAGACCTTCTGCGTGAAACAAGCTCGGCAAGAATATTCTCGTGCTCTTTATCGGTCATGGCATATTTAAGTGTCGGGATAGCTGACAAAAGCATACCGATTGCAGGCGGAATTGAAATAAGGAAGAACATTGCAGCAGCATATTTGCCCTTGCCTGTACCGCCGTCATATGTAATAAAGCTTTCGCCGTTTGCAATTGCTTTATTGAGGATATCAACATTTTTGCCGCTGTAGCCCACAACAGAATAAACCGCAGACGAAATGATTGTTGACAATCCTGCGGCAAGTTTTGTGATAAAGCTTTGACCCGAGAAGAAAACGCCGTCGGTACGAACGCCGTTGTGATATTCCTCATAGTCAACGCAGTCGGCAATCATAACAGATTGGAGAACATTGATACCGCCGAATGCGGCAGAGCCGAAGAGCATACAAATGCCCATAACGATTGACCAAGCGGTGCTTGTTACATCGCCGCCCGCAACTTTGAAGAAAATGTAAATAAGCGCAAACGGAACCGCACCTGCGATTGAATAGAAATTGTAGAGCGTTTTCTTTTCAAACTTTTTGATAAGAACAGGAGTGATACCCATTGCCACAAACTGACCGACAAAAAGTCCGAGAGCAACGCAACCGAGACCAATCAAAATTTGAAAATCAATGCCCGTAACCTTGCCCGACGCATCGGTAAGCAAAATGTTCATAAAGTTGCCGTTTGCATAGTAATATGTTACAAGTGTCATTGCAACAATCATAAGAAGCTGGATAGGGCTTCTCAAAATGCCGGAGATAAGAATTTGTCTGAACGGCTTGTTGCTGACCATAATTTTAAAGTTTTCCTTAAAAGTATAGCTTTTTGCTGATTTTTCAACACGCTCTCTTGTAGCGAGACCTGCAAATTCAAAGAGAATTGATGCGATAACGGTCATAACGATTACTGTTATGATGAAGCCCTTTTGATTTGCTTTTTGAACAAGCTCGGCGTAATCGGGAGCTGATTTATCAAGTTTGCCGACGAAAGCCGTACCGAGAGCCTGCGCAATTTGAACAACGAGAACGCCGATACCGCCAACGCCTGCGACCATACGCGCAAGGCCGAGAATTTTACTTCTGTCGTTTTCATCCTCTGTCATAAGCGAGGTGATGCCCCAAAGCGGAATATCGCAAACGGTAAAGCACATTCCCCATGCAATATAGGAAACAGCCGCCCAGCCGATGATAAGTGCCTTTTGAGCAGAACTTGTTGCGTTTGCATAATTGCCGTTAATGAATGTAAGAATGGTTACAACGCCGATGATACCCGGAAAAATGATGAGATACGGGCGGCATTTGCCCCACTTTGTTTTTGTTTTATCAACAATTGTGCCCATCATAGGGTCGTTAATTGCATCCCACACCCTGGCGATTGTCATTATCCAACCGAGCGCCATGGCAGGCAGGCAAATAACATTTTGGAAATAGAAATAAAGACCTGTTGCTACGATATTGTATATAAGGTTTTGACCGAACATACCTACCAAATAGCCGCCAAGTTCTTTATTTGTGTAAGTTAATCTTTTTTCTTCCATTAAACTTACTCCTTTACTTGCGTTTTAAACCATTTTAACAGAATTAAAAAAACATTACAAGCATTTTTTGTATATTTTAAATAATTATATTAAATAGTACAAAAAAAGTAATAGACGAGAGTTTAAAAAAAGGATTGCCGAAACAATCGGCAATCCTGCAAAAAGCTATATAACATCGTCCATAATATACTCTCGCTTCCATGTGCTTCGCGGTGATGAGCAATTAAAATCAAGGAGCTTTAAATTTTTGACATGGCGCGCCCAAACGGCATAAGCCGGCAGGTTTCTGAAACGCCAAGCCTCGGGATAGACATCGCTGTATTCGGGGATAAATGCACGCTTGTCATAAATCTCCTTATAAGGCGCATATTTGATGTTGAAATTTTTGAGAGTCACATTGGTGACATATTTTGTTTCTTTGTTTTGAGTAAAGCCGGCAATGATACACGGAATTTCGGCATTATCTGCGGTAACATTTTCAATAACTATGTTTTTAACCTCGCCGCGCATATCAAACGCATCGGCAGGGGCAGAGCCGCCCTTTTCCTTTTTTTGCCCAAATTCGACAGCGTTTGCGCTTTCGGCAGTGACCTCCGCCGCTCTGTTGCGATTGCAAAGGCGAATGAAAACCGGACATGTTACCCTGTTCATCGTGACATTGCGCACCGTGACATCGCTAACACACGAGCCGTCGGCTGATTCGATCGCAATGCCGCTGACAGTTCCGGGATAAACATCCGTCATTAAAAACGAGCAATCCTCGACAAGGACATTGCGAATATCAAATGTTGTTTCCGTGCCGATTTTAAAAGCATTGGCGCGCGAAATAACCTCGCAGTTCATAATATGTATATTTTCCATCGTGCCGAGATTGCCGAGCCAAACGGCGTTTTTGATACAAATTCCGTCATCGGCAGTCGAAATAAAGCAATGCGACGCCGTTAAATTCGAGGTGCCGGCAATATCAAGACCGTCGGCATTGGCAACATTGCGGTTATTGTTAATGATAAAATCGGAAATATTGACGGTGTCGCAGTTTTCAATTCTAAATGACCAATGAGCGGCATTTTCAATTATAAAATTGTTGACAGTAATATTGCGGCAATTTTTGAAATAAACAGGTCCGCCGTACTTGCTTTCGTGCGCAAAGCGGATTTGCGCCCTGTAATCGCGGCGCATTTGAATGACATCAATGCAATCCGGGTGCTCTGTCATATTAGCGTCAAGCAAAGGCTTTCTGCCGAAATATTCGCCGTTGCCCTTGACCTTGCCGCCGCCTGTGAGAGTGATATTCTCGCCGCCGTCGCAATGCAAAATGCCGAGATGGTTGTATCCGACGCCGCTTTTGTTTGATGAAAGAGAACTGCCGTATTCGATAAAAAGAGTTACATTTGAAAGAAGAAAAACGGTTGTTGTAACATAATCTCCGCCGCTGACAAGCACCGTTCCGCACGATTCGGCAGCAGCTTTAACGGCGTTATTAATTGCATCGGCGTTATCATCCGAATTGCAATTTGCACCAAAGTCGCGAATATCATATACATTGTCATCCGGCATGGGCTGAAGTTTAACATACTCCTCCTGCGGATAATATGACGAAAAATCATAATCATACTCAACAGGATACACATCGCCCTTTGTAATGCGTAAATCCTTGCCGAAAAGCAGCGTTTTTAACTTGTCAACAGTATTTCGTCTGTCCTTCATATCAAAGCCTCGTTAAATCTGTCTGATTAAGTCTTTATCTTTTCTTGCAGCCCAAGCGATATTGTATGAGTGATCGCCCACACGCTCAAGATCCTGAAGAAGTTTTGTATAAACAACACCAGATGCCGTATGGCACTTCTTTTGGCGCAGACGCTCAACATGGTTATCCTGTGCCTGAAGCGTAAGGGCATCAATTTCATCCTCGAGGAAGTGGAGCTGATGTTCCTCTTCGTCGGGGAGCTTTTTGTTTACAAATGCGCCGACTGCACGGTCGAATAATTCAAGGTCGGTTTGATAAATTTTATCAAACTCCTTGAGACCTTGGTCGGTAAATCCAAGCTCGTTTTCGATTGCGTATTCGGTACGCTCGAGGATATTTACGGCATGGTCGCCGATTCTCTCAAGGTCGGAAATGACATGGAACAGTTTGCCGATATATTCGGAAACATCGCCGCGCAATTCCTGCGAGGTGACTGTAACCATAAAGTCGGTTATATTGTGATTGAGCCAATTAATAAGTTCCTCATTATCTTTAATCACACGCTCATTTGAGGTATCGCTGTGCAAAAATCCCTCGCTTGCGATAACAAAATTTTCGCGAACGAGTTTTGCCATACGCTCAACCTCTCTGCCGATTTGGAGAACGGAGATAAATGAATTATCAATAACTTTTTTATCAATGTAGATAAAGCGGTGAGTTGACTCATGCTCCTTTGTTTTAACGATTTTTTCGGAAATTTTAACGATAACCGGAACAAACGGAAGAAGAAACACGGCTGTTACTATTTTGAAAATAATATGAGCTGCGGCAACCTGAACGGAGCCGTTGTCGGAAAGAGTTGTAATCCATTGTGTGTATTGCGGAATAAGAAGCGCAATAGGAGTAAAAATAAGCATTCCCACGAAGTCAAATATAAAATAAATCCATGCGGCACGCTTTGCATTTGTTTTTGCGCCTATTGACGACAAAAACAGCGGAGTAGCCGAGCCGACATTGACACCGATAATAAGATAAATGGCAAAGCTCAGCGGCATCAAACCCTGAAGAGCAAGAACCTGCAAAACACCGATTGCAGCACTTGACGATTGAAGAACGGAGCACATAATAATGCCGATAACAAGCCCCAAAAACGGATTGCTTGCACTTGTGATGAAGCTTTGGAAAGCCTCGCTGTCCTTAAGCGCACCCATTGCGGAATCGCCGCTCATATACTTTAATCCGAAGAAAAGAATACCGAAGCCGAGAATAATCTGACCTATATACTTTTGTGTTTGTTTTTTGCAAAACATCGACATTATAACGCCGATGATAATACATATCGGTGCAATCGCCGAAACATCAATGGCAATAAGAATTGCGGTAACGGTTGTACCGATATTGGCAC
>CAVGLE010000002.1:16974-22413 GCA_963630035.1 Mediterraneibacter torques | reverse complement strand
CGGTTCGACCGATACTGGCACCGATAATACCGCCCGTTGCCTGAACCAAATCCATAATGCCGGCATTCAAAAAGCCCATAAGCATTACAGTCGTGGCGGACGATGATTGGATAACGGCAGTGACAAGTACGCCGAGCAAAAAGCCCTTAAATCTGTTTCGTGTAAGTTTTTCAAGAAGAATTTTCATTTTGTTTCCGGCAACCTGATTCAAGCCGTCACTCATATGGCGCATTCCGAAAAGGAACAGACCGAGACCGCCGATTAAGTTAATTATGTTACTTATTCCCATATACTACCTCTTTGAATAAATATAGTCCAAACTTTGACAGGTATAGTATCTTATAAAACAAAGTAAAAGTCAAGTAACAATAATGTTAAATTTATGAAAAAACACCGCCCAAACGAGCGTGGGCAGTGTTTTTTGGACTAATATTTATTATGTACCTTTTCCGCAAAGCAAAGAAAATCTTTAAGCTGAATTTTTGTACCGTCGTCAAGCACTGCTGTGCCGCTCATTTTGCCGAAAACCTGATGCTGGTCGGTAACAATTATTTTTGCATCAACAAGAGCATTTCTGTCTATAATCGGGACAAAATCCATATCGAACCTGCCGTCGGACGATTTGAATGTCCACGGGTCGGTGAAATTATCGCTGATATTGAAAACTATATCATCGAATTTATTTGCAATGCCGTCATAAAAAATGACATTTTCGCTTGCGGCGGAAGTATCGCCGAAGCCGTAGCCGATATTAAAGCCGAACGGCACGCCGTCAACCTGACCCGAACCCGAACCCCAATACCAAACATTGTCATATGTCCAAACTCCCCTGCCCCAATCAAGACCCGCAAAATCAAATTCCCTGTCGAGAGTAATCAGGCGACCGTCATATTCGATTTTGCCCGAGGCACGAAGACAGTCGATTTTTTGATTGTAATAAAACGCTTTTTTGTCTTCTGCCCAAGGAGTTGCAATAACCATTGAATCCTGCGGCTCATCTGTAAGTTTAATATTGGCGCGCAGACCCTTGCCGCCGTCAAAGCCGGGATAATCGACACGCAAAATTCTGCAGTCGCCCTTATTCAAAAACTCCATTGCAAGATTTTTGTTTTTGAATTTTACATCGCCGACAGCCGAGGTCGGCGGAAGATTTGTTTTGCCCATGGTAAACGGCACGATAACTGAGTCTGTATGCTCGGTGGCATTTTCAAGATTGACGATTGAAACGCTCGCCATGCCGAGATAACTCAAATCGGAAATCGTAAGGCAAAGCGCAATCTTGTTTGAATGCGACATTACATAGTAATAATCCCATTCCTTGATGCGTGTTTTACGCTTTTTAATATCGTTTCTGTCATAAATTTGAACAAGGCTCCTGCTCCAGCCCGGCTCAATCAACTCGCCCTTTTCGTCTAAAAGGCGATGTGCGGTAAGAACTTCGTGATTACGCATAAAAATCAACCCCTTTAGGATAAATACGGTGGATAGCTTGTTTATTACATTATGACATATTTATATGAAATATTCAACAGTATCTTCCTGTGTAATTTTTGTTTTTTGATTAAAAATTATAACCGCCTCGCGCAAATCGGGCGACGCGAGCGAATAGAGCTTTTCCTCAAGCGAATTGAAATATTCAATCGGGACAATTCTGTTGTATTCAAACGGCTTGTCGAGGACTATTTTAATATCGCTTTCGTCAAACGGCTCGGTGCGATAATACGGGTCAAAAAGATAGATATTATCATCATCAATGCCTGTAAACAAAACATAGTGCCACTCGTCATAAAAAAGGCGCACAACGGCAACACCGCCGCGTTTGAGCGCATCGTTGATACTGCTTGCAGAACCGAGGTAAACCCTGTCACCTGCGAGATATGACGAAGAAATGGGAAAAATGCCGACCTTGCCGAAATTATCGAGCCAATTCGACAAAAACATCATAGCCGAAGTTGAGGTGCCGAGTTTTCCGGGTGCGCCGTCAAACGAATGGCAATCAAGGCAATACAGCATAACATTGCGCAATATTTCCGGGGGAATATCCTCACGCTCGAACAAATAGGCAACGGCGTTTAAAACCGAAGTCGGTCCGCAGTCATAATCGGAGAGCTGATAGTGGAGTGGATTTTTCATAAGCAAAATTCCTTATTTCATCAATTCAAGCGCAAGGCTTGCTGCGTCGGTGAGCATTTTTACGGTTGTATATTCGTTGACGCTGTGGCAATTGTGCATGCCTGTTGAAACAACAAGGCCGTTTATTGAATGACCGAACAAAACATTGTTGTCGCTTCCGCCGAAAGTTGACACAAGCTCGCAATCAAGCGAAAGCGCTTTGCAGGCAGATGCGAATTTTTGACAAACGGGTGCGTTTTCATTGACATTAAACGCAACAACGCATCTTTTTGACTCAAATTCGACGCTTGCGCCGAGCTTTGATGCGGCATTTCGGCAAATTGTTTTAACCTCATCAAATTTGACATCGGCTGTTTTGTCGCAAAAACTGCGAATTTCACCTGTCACGGTGCACAAATCTGGCACGATATTTGTTGCCGTGCCGCCGTTTATTATACCAACATTGGCGGTAACACCTTCGTCAATTGCGCCGCACGGAATTTTGGTAACCGCAAGTGCTGCCGCTTTAACAGCGTGTATGCCGAGATGTGACGCAAAACCTGCGTGTGCCGATTTGCCGATAAATTTTGCATTATAAGAAAGGATTGTCGGCGCGGAGTTTGCGGCAGAGCCGATTTCACCGTCCAAATCGAAAACATAAGCCTGCTTTGACTTGATTTTGCCGAAATCAAAGGCATTCATACCCCAACAGTATTTTTCCTCACAGACCGAAAAAATTATTTCTATCGGCGGATGCGGTATATTATTTTCGATAATACAGGTGAGTGCTTCCAAAATTGCAACGACACCTGCCAAATCGTCGGAGCCGAGGACGGTTGTACCGTCGGAAGTGATTGTTCCGTCAGAATGAACAACAGCCGTTTTGCCCTTTGACGGCTCGACAGTATCCATATGAGCGGCGAAAAGAACACTCTCGCCGTCGATTGTGCCATCCAAATAAGCATAGAGATTGCCTGTTGTGCCGCCGATTTTTTCACCGGCGTTATCCTCAACGGCATTAATACCGAGATTTTTAAGATATTTTTTTATATATTCGCAAACGAGCCTTTCGTCAAGCGACGGACTGTCAAGCAACACAAGCTCTTGAAAAATCCGCAAAATTCTTTTTGAATCAACCATAACAGCATAACCCTTTCTGTCGATAAAATCTTACAGTAATGAAAAAGGCAGGTTGCCCTGCCATTGAGCCAAGCTAATTTACTCGGCTCCGTAAGTGAATAAACCGAACGCGCAAAAGGCGATTTCACATACTCAATTAAATTATATACTCATATGAATACATTTCGCTCTGCCTGTCAAGAATATCCTGAAGCGTAATACTGTCAAGATATTCGTTTATAACCTTATTCAAACCCTGCCAAACAGGCAAGGTTGCGCATGTATCAGCTCTGTCGCACTGCATCGGAGATTGATCAAGACATGAGACAGGCGCAAGACCGCCCTCTGTAATACGGAGAATATCTCCGACTGTATATTTATCCGGCGTTTTTGCAAGACGATAGCCGCCCTGATAACCGCGGTTTGTTTTGAGAACATCGGGTTTATTGAGCATTGCAACGATTTGTTCGAGATATTTTTTTGAAATTTCCTGACGGGCCGCAATATCTTTTAACGAAACATATCCGTCGTGTTGATTTTCGGCAAGATCAAGCAACATTCTTAACGCATAACGCCCTTTTGTTGAAATTTTCATTTTATCAATCCTTTTGAAAAAAACTTTATGGATATAATATACCACCATTTTGGTAGGTTTTCAAGGGCTTTTTGAATTTTATAGAAAATAAGCGCAAAAAAGCAGTGCAAAACACTCAATTTTGCACTGCTTTTAAGTATTTATGATTATTTCATACCGGAATGTTTAAAGTGCAACTCGCGCATACCCTCTACCTCGTCACAAATAGGCTTTAGGTTGCAGGCGGCGCAATCAAATTTGATATTTTGCATAATATGGTTTAGCGTTTCGGTAATATCGTAATTCTTTGCCGCAAGTTTTTCAAGTTGTTTAAAATCGACCGATTTATCGGTAATATAAACGATTTGGACAGCCTTGACCGCCTCGTTTTCCTTATATTTTTTAGCGAGGACGGAGCCTGCCTTTTGAAAATCAAGCCCCTGCGACAGCGCGGATTTTGAAACGCGGATATTCTCCATATGCGTGCCGGACGAGGTGCGAATCATATATCCCTTGGGAAAATAATGATACTTTGCATATTCGATTTTGCGAATAAGGTTATACGCTTTTTGGTCGTCGCCGACATCATCTGTTTGAATAAACGAAACGCGGGCAAATTTTGTATCTGCGGTGATTTCGCCCAAATCCTTGCCGACAACGATGATTTTGTCACCGTCGAGCGGCTTGTCGCTGACAAGATTGAATCCGACGCCCTCAAGCTCAAACGCACAGTCGCGGTGCAAAATAAGCTCGTTTTTGCCAATGTCCTGCCACGAATCCGACAAAGAATATTCTTGCTTTTGAAGGGGTGCCAAAATACCGTTGACATCCGAAATCAGAGAATCAAAAAAATTCATTAAAGTTTTCTGTCCTTTTCGAGATTGTCATAATGCGGTTGAACGGCGTCATAAAACTTGCGGATAAGTTTCATATCGAGATTGAACCAATAAATCGCAAAAGTTGCGCCGAAAAGAGCGAGAAACGCGGCAAAAAGCTTGCCTAAAATTTTAAAAAATTTCATATTGCACCTCTTTATTAATATGCTTTTGCAAGACCCTTTTGTCTTGCATATTCTGCGGCGCCGAGAGCACCCATAAGCTGTGGGTCGGTTGCAAGATCAACAACCTTGATTTTCAAAACCTTTTCGATAGCCTGCTTCAAGCCGTCATTCTTTGCACAGCCGCCTGTAAGAGTGATGCTGTCGGTAGCACCTGCTTTTTTAGCCATAACAAAGCAACGCTTTGCAACGGCAAGTTCGATGCCTGCGGCAATTTCGTCCATAGGTTTGCCCTCGCCTACAAGCGAGATAACCTCGGACTCGGCAAAAACCGTGCACTGTGCAGTAATAGGAATTGTATTTTTTGCTTTCAACGAAAGTTTTGAAAACTCGGGAAGCGGCATTTCAAACGCATTTGCCATAGCTTCAAAAAATCTTCCGGTGCCTGCGGCGCACTTATCATTCATAGCAAAGTTTTTAACTGTGCCGTCGGTGTCAATGGCGATGCCCTTAACATCCTGACCGCCGATGTCGATAATAGCTTTAACGCTTGGGTTTGTAACATGAACGCCCATAGCGTGACAGCTGATTTCGCTGATATTTTCATCGGCAAACGGAACCTTGTTTCTGCCGTAGC
>CAVGLE010000002.1:10360-16964 GCA_963630035.1 Mediterraneibacter torques | reverse complement strand
CGATAAGATAAGTAAGTTTTTCGGGAGTCAAGCCCTCGACCTGATCGCAAGCGTCCTTAAGCGCGATTTCAGCCGACTGAACGGGATTGATTTTACTTCTGTTTGTTACATCGGCAACCATTTTGCCGTTTTCATCTAAAATAACGCATTTTGTATATGTTGAGCCAACATCACAACCGCCGAAATATTTCATAATATTCACCATAACCTTTCGGAAAAATTGAAAATAAAGTATGATTACCACGCGAGGGTATCGTCAAAATCAACAAGAGTTGGGTCAACCGGCTCCTCTTGGAGAACGGTGGTCATATACTTGTTGATATGCTCACGCATATCGCGGCGTGAAATTGTGCGCGGGTCCATAAGGTCCTGCGGAACCCAAATGAAATTGATGCCGCGCTCTCTTGCTTGGTCGTCAAAAATACCGTTGAGTCCGTCCATACCCTTGCAGGAAATCTGCTCATACATAATAACGGTGTCGGCATTATATTCCTCGACGATGCGCCAAAGCTCGTCAACAACATTTTGATAGCCGCCCTTTGTATGCTTACGCATTGTTGTGCGCTGAAGGGTTTTTGCGTAGGTGGCAAGAGCCGCCTCTTTATCCTCGGTATCGTATTTAATATAGGAAATCATTGTTTCCATATCCATTACAACATTGATGCCCCAACAGTTTTCAAGCCAGTTTGCAAGGCTTGTATAGTAGTTTGCCGGGCAAGACCAAACGATTGCTCTGTGGCGCATTTCCTTTGAGCAAGGAGTTTTCTTTTCATACGCCTTAAGCATAATGCGGTTTACCTTTTTATCAATTTTGAGGAATCGCTTATCCATACCGCCCGAAATGTGGAAATAGAACAAGCGGTAAAGCCAGAATGTTGCACCTGTCATTTGCGGATAATCGGTTTTGTTGACATCCCACTTTTGGATTTCGTAATCAAGCTGTTTATTGTAATTTTTCATTGCGGCGAAGAATGCGTCCCAATCGAACTTGGTATTCATTTCGCGCTCGATGAATTTGATGCACTCCTTAACCTCTTCAACGGCGTATTCCTGTGCCTCCTCCTCGTTATAACGGAGAGGAACATTGATAACATGGGTAGGAATATCAAATCGTCTGTCGATATAAGCGGAGTTCATAACCGAGCCATCGCACGGCATATTGCATGTAACGGAGCACTTGCCGACGATAGGATAATCGTCGTTAATCGCAACGCCTGCCTCGGCAGACGGAAGCGGACAAACATCGGCAGGAACGCCGTAGCTCTCTGTAATATCGAGATAAGGGGGAGTGATATTTTGGTCAACCATTGAGGAAAGGAAAATCGGAATGGTAGACACATGATTATCCTTTAATCCCGTGAAGCCTGCCATAAGTTCCGACGAGAAGATTTCGTCAACATTGACTGTTTTATCCGCCCATTTTGAATTCGGGTGAAAATGCTTATCGTTTGCAAGGAGGAAATTAATCATATCCGTTGTGGGCTTAACAAGTCCGTTCATATGGAGATGAGTCATTTTCAACTGCGGACCGCGCAAGCCCTCGGTGTGGCGGTCAATCCATGCGGGAGCGGAAAGATAGCTTGCCATCCAACGGTAATTCCAAAGACCCTTAACCGTTGAAACGGGAGCCTTTGCAACCATTACGCCCATATCTTTCCAAGTTACGAGCCATCTGTAATAGTCATAAAGTGTGTCGGCAATGCCGCGCCACTCTCTGTGTTTGAGAATACCTGTTTTATCCTCATGCAGTTTGCCCAAATTTTTTGGCTTGTTGCGCCATAATTCTTTGAAATTAATCATTTACAGCCGCCTCCCTTGCCTTTTGTGCTTTTTGGATTTTCTTTATTTCAAGGCTTTCAACGAACGCCTGAATTCTTGTTCTTAACTGACCCGACGCATTTGCCGTGTACTGTCTGTCAACGGTGACGGTCGGAATGCCGTAGTCATTTGAAACGATGTGCGAAGCAAGTGCTCTTTCGTAGCCCCAATACTCGCAGAACTTAAGCTGTTCGTAAATTACGCCATCTGCATGATATTCGTTGACGAGCTGACGGACATATTCCTTTCTGCCGACAACCTTATCATGGCTCATATAACGCGGACACTGACTTGTGTGCATATAGTGAAGAATGATTTGCTCGAGGACATCGCCGTCATCGGTGAGCTTGATTTCCTCTCTGCCCGGGAGTGAGCCGTAGCAATATCTGTCGGCAACAACGAGAGCACCCGATTCTTCCATAAGTTTTGTAAAATCGGGGTCATCCATTTCGGAGCCGACAACGACAACCTTTGCGCGAAAATTCTTTTTACTGTCCGGTTCACGCGTTTTAAGTTCCTCTGCCGTTTCTCTGAGCTTATCGATAATGAGATATTTCGGGCAAACATAGGATACAAGATTGATAACATGAAACTCATAACCGGTTATGCGCGGATTATCCTCTTTTCTGTATTCTCCGATTTCGGTAATAAGGCGGCAAACCTCATTATGTTCCTCAACAGCCTTGCGCATTGCGTCTTCGCTGATGTCGATGCCGTAAACATCGTGAATTTTATCAAGCAGTTTGATTTGGAGCTGTTGCTTAAAGTGCTTAACAGTGTGCGGCATAATTTTGAACGGAACATCTGAAATTGAAACAAAGAATTTCGGATTATTAACAAGATTGAGAAGTTCGAAATGCTCATAGGCACGGTTCATTTCGGAACATGACTCAGATCCGATTAGAGCATCGAGGTAGTTATATCCTCCCTCTATACCGCGCTCAACAAGTGCTTTTGAATAACCGCACAGATACGAGCTCATGTAATATGTCGCAATATCAAGTGAGCCTGTACGCGGTGCACGCATCCTTGTGCTGAAGCAACCGGGAAGGTTGAGCAACACCTCGGGAATGTGATAACAGGTGTATCCGAGAGCGATTTTGCCGTCTGCCTTTGCCTGCTGCACAAGTTCGTTATTTGCCTCTTGAAGCAAATTTTCAAACTCGATTAAATGTTTTAAATCTTTCATAAATCTTACCTTCTGCTTCCTTTCACGGACTAAATAATATCTATTTTTTCAAGTGCCTCTTTAACGCCTTTTACAATATTCGAATCGTCGGGGAGTGTTGTGATATTTTTGCCCTCTATGTCAAACATGGCAAGGTTTGAATCGTTTTGAATATAAGACAAAACAGGGATGCCGTTTGTATTGATATAAGGAATGACGCTTTCATCGGGAAGTCTGTTTATGATTACGCCGATTTTTTCATACATAACAAGCTCGTCGGCAACAGATTTGATGGTTGAAATAACCTGTGTTCCCTTTTTGCTTGCATCGCTGACAAGAAGAAGATGCGTAACCTTTTCCATAACGCGGCGATTGATTTGCTCGATACCTGCCTCGCCGTCGATAACGACATAATCGAAATCATTTGAAATAAGGCTGATAACCTCTTTCAAATAAGAGTTGATTTTGCAATAGCAACCTGCGCTTTCGGGTCTGCCGACTGCAATAAATGCAAAGCCGTCGGTTTCAACAAGAGCGTCGAAAATTTTGTATCTTGCATCGCCCAAAAGCTCAATAGCGGCTTTTGTTTGACCGTCTTCGACTGTTTCAACAATTTCCTTGCGAATATCGTCGATAGTCATTTTGACATCAATACCGAGTGCTGTCGAAAGACCTACAGCCGGGTCGGCATCAATTGCGAGAATTTTTTTATCGGGATATTTTTGAACAAGCAGTTTAACGATTGCGGCGGAAATCGACGTTTTACCGACGCCGCCCTTTCCTGCAACGGCAATTATCTTTGCCATACGAACACTCCTAACATTGTTAAATTTATAACGATAAAATTATAACAAATTTTTGACATATTTTCAATAGTGAAATTCTGCAAAAAACAAATTTTGTCACTTTTTGTTGATACAACGAATAGAATGTAATGTGCGCAACAGAAATTGTTAGAATTTGAACGCACAAATAATTTAAAGGAGGCAATCAATATTACTGTTTACAGCGCAAACGAACGAATAGGATTGACACGATGTCCGTGTCCTCCGCCTGTTCCGCCCTATCCGGGGATACCCGGTCCGACAGGACCGACGGGTCCGATGGGTCCGACAGGACCACAGGGCGTCCAAGGTATCCAGGGCTATCAGGGTCCGCAAGGTCCTACGGGTCCGCAAGGCATACCCGGTCCGGACGGTGCGACAGGCGCAACCGGTCCCACAGGCCCTCAGGGTATTGCTGGCCCAACAGGTGCAACAGGTGTAACCGGTCCTACAGGCCCAACGGGCGCTACAGGTGCTACCGGTCCTACAGGCCCGGTAGGAGCATCGGGATTAAGCTCCTACGCAACATTTTATGCACTTATGCCGTCAGACAACTCAACAGCCATTGCACCGAATGAACCAATAAATTTTCCGACCACAGCAACAAAAACAGATGATATAACAGTAACTTCTCCGTCGGTATTTACGGTTACAACGGCAGGAAATTATCTTATAATGTTTCAGGCAAGCACAACCGAGGGCGGTCAGTTGCAGTTGACGGTTAATAATACGCCGATTTCGTACACCACGGTCGGTAAAGCAGGCGAAAGCACGCAAATTGTAGGATTTGCAGTATTGCCGCTTGCGGCAAATGACGCAATCAGCGTTATCAATCCCGAAACGAACACAACAGATATAACTCTGACACAAAATGCAGGCGGTGAAAATGCTGTTGCGGCACAGCTTGTAATTGCCAAGCTTGCATAAAAAGCCAATGATAAGCAATCAAAAAAAGTTTATTGACGGCTGAGGGGAGCCAAATCCCCTTTTACATATTTTATGAGGTGAGAACAGAGTATGAAAATATATGTATATGCGATATGCAAAAACGAAGAAAAATTTGCGCGCCGATGGATGAAATCGATGAGCGAAGCAGACGGCGTTTTTGTTGCCGACACGGGTTCAAACGACAAAAGCGTAAAAATTCTGAAAGAACTCGGTGCAACAGTGAACAAAATTGACATTAATCCGTGGAGATTTGACGAGGCACGAAACAAATCGCTGTCGTTTGTGCCTGATGATGCAGACATTTGCGTTTGCACCGACCTTGACGAATACTTCACCGACGGCTGGCGTGCGGAGCTTGAGAAAAAGTGGCAAAAAGGCATAACGACGCGTGCGAAATACAAATACACATGGAGTTTTAACGAAAACGGCACGCCCGGTGTTACATTTTGGTATGAAAAAATACACGCACGGCACGGTTTCAAATGGGTGCACCCTGTTCACGAAGTGCTTGAATACAGCGGCGATTTGCCCGACAATTATGCGATATGCGACAAAATAACGCTTGAGCATCACCCCGACAAAACGAAATCGCGCGCACAATATTTGGAACTCCTTGAAATGTCGGTTAAAGAGTCCCCTGATGATGACAGAAATATGCATTACCTCGGCCGTGAATATATGTTCAGAGGGCGATGGGACGATTGCATAAAAACGCTGACGCGCCACCTTGAAATGCCGAGCGCAAAATGGAAAGACGAACGCGCGGCATCAATGCGATACATCGCAAGAGCATACAAGGCAAAGGGCGATTATTACAACGCAAAAATTTGGCTTTTCAGGGCAATCGGTGAAGCGCCGTATGTGCGCGAAGGATACGCGGAGCTTGCGTGGCTCGGGTATGACACAGGCGATTATGAACTGACATACTGCATGGTGAACGAGGCGCTGAAAATAAAGGAAAAGCCCGAAACATATATAAACGAGGATTTTTGTTGGAACTATTCGCTGTATGATTTGGGAGCAATCGGCGCGTACAACATAGGACTTTTGAGTCGCGCTGAGGAACTTGAAGAACAGGCGGCAAAAATGAGCGATGACAAGAGAATCAAAAGCAACCTTGAAATAATAAAAAGCAAGGCGGCAAAGGGTAATATCGGCGGCTGACGGAGCATAAATTTTTGTAGCAAGCATTTGGAGGAATTGTAATAGAAAAGCTGAAAAAAATCATCAAAAATAAAGAAAGAGCGGCAATTGCGGTGACGGCATCAATCATCGCCGTCACTTTAATTTGCGGCATTTTTGCGCAAAACGAAAACGCATTCGGAAAAAGCGAGCCGTCACGAACGGCATTGACATGCACGGTCAAAGGCAACGAAATCATACCTAACGGATACAAAATCAATAACAGCGAAACAATAACGGCAACTGTAAAAAAATGCGACTATGATAAGGCAAAACTCGTATTCAAAATAAGAGGCGGCAGGGTTGACGCTTTTACCAAAGGCAAAGTGATATGCCGCAGTGAAAAAAACGACAAAAATTATATAGGCGAATACTTTTTTATTGCGGATTTATACGGAGCAAAAAACGGCGACGAAATCAATCTGAGAATAACCTCTGTGACGGACAAATGCGAAATAAAGTCGCCTATATACATAACAACCAAAAATGATTTTATCACAGACTTTTTTGCCGAAAGAAATTTTTTGCTCGCCGTTATGATTGCGGCGAACGCTGCGATATTTTTTTATTTCGGTGTAATAATTTTTTATATCATAAAAAAGAAAAAGCGCAGAACAATCGTCGCGTATAAACTCGCCGCGGCGACAATACCTGCGTTGTATGT
>CAVGLE010000002.1:0-10350 GCA_963630035.1 Mediterraneibacter torques | reverse complement strand
TTGTCTGTTTTTTGCGCCGGCGGATTTTATCAAGCTACAGGATTTGGCTCGGGTGCGGCGTATTTTTTGCAATATTTTATATTGATGAGCGCACCGATTTTTGCAATGCAAATACATATTAATCGCAACGATAAAAAACGAGGATACAAAATAATGCAATATATAAACGTATTATATTGCGTTTTGAGGTACATTTTATTTTTCGCCGCTAACATTGCACTTGATAAACGGTCGGCAATAACCGTTTTGATTTACGCGCTATACGGCGGCATAATTTTATTACATTATATAGTATGGGCAAAGGAAAAGGTTAATGCGCTGATTTTAAAAAAATCACTCGGCTGCATAGAAATAGCAAAAAATGAATAAACTGTTATGCCGTAACAGGTATTTAATATTATTTTCACAATAGATTTATAGTTTATTCTTTTGCAATTCGCAATTAGGCTGTACTATGTAGTCAAAGGTTAGCAAAAGAGTATTTGCAGAAAGGATAATGAAAAATGTTAGATTACATTTCCGGACAAAAGGGTACGGGCAAAACAAGAATATTGGCCGAAACAGCCGTTTATACCGCAGAACAAAGCAAAGGCAATATTGTATTTATTGAATACGGCAATAAACTTGCGAGACTGCTCCCCTTCTCTGTCAGGCACATCAACC
The DNA here is from genome assembly GCA_963630035.1 of Mediterraneibacter torques. Taxonomy (GTDB): domain Bacteria; phylum Bacillota; class Clostridia; order Oscillospirales; family Acutalibacteraceae; genus Eubacterium_R. The sequence continues at coordinate 9,687 of CAVGLE010000002.1, read as the reverse complement.
TTGAAAATTACGGCATATCATCAGCAAAACAGTTGTACGGTTTTTTTGCCGGACTGTGCGCCGCAAACTATGATTTGACAGATATATTTATTGACGCCACAAATTGCAATGACTTTTGTGAAAATTCAAATGTTGATGATTTTATCGATATTTTGAAACACCTTTCGGACAGCGTCGGAGTTGATATTCACCTTGCACTGAGCGATGAATACAGTGAGGATATATCGTACACCGATGTTGCATAAATCAGCTTTCTACTTTTCTTTCCCCCATATTTACAAAGACCGTGAGTTTTAACACCCACGGTCTTTGTATTTTTTTATTTAATTTGTTTTATCAATTTCGCTTACAGCCTCTTCACGAAGTTTTTTGCTGAATCTTTGATAGAAATAAGAAATAACGATAAGCATTGCGCCGAAGGCAAAATACGAAGCGATTTTCCAGCCGGAATCGAGATGCGTTGTATCGACAAAGCAAACTTTTGCGATAGCGCAAAGAATAATCACAAGTCCGCCCGAGCGAACAACGGTGTATCGTTTTTCGAACCCGATGAAAAGCAATGCGCACGCCGACACAAGGTGCTGACGGAATTTTATTAAAAGAGGTTCAAAATTCAAACCAAATACTCTGTTGTGGAATTAAAACCATGATTTTATAATTGCAATAATATTTTCAAAAAACGAAACCACGGCGACAATGATTTTTGCAAAAAAGCCTTTTTCTCCATCGGAGGTGTTATTTGAATTATCATCGGATAAATCGGTATTTTCATCAGGGGTTGAAATTTTCGATTCGGTAACTTCCTGATTTTCGTTGATGACGCCGCCATTATCGGACGATTGGTCGGAGTCGGACTTGCCGTTTGAGTCAACACTGCCTTTAACTTCATTTCGGCTTTGCGACGATTTCGATTCGGGCGCACTGCCCTTGCCGTTACCGCCGCGCGGCTTTTCGGGATTTGCGGTATCGGACACTGCATTTTTGTCTGCGGCGACAGCTTTTGAATTCGATTTTTCGATATTTCCGTTAAGTGATTTTTCGGAATTATTGTTAATCGAATTATCGGGCTGCGGCTCTGCTGAATTTTGGCCGCCGACAATTTTGAACTTTGCAACAGTGCCGAAAATCGAATAATCGCCGATGCCGACAATGCTGACCTTTGCCGTTCCGATATTGACATTATCCGTATATCGTGCCGAATAGTCCTTATCAACCTGCAACTCTCTGTCATTTTGTTTGACATCAAGCGTCGGTGTAATCTCCTTGCCGGTATATTGTTGGTCTGCAATGGGAGCGACAACAAATGTTTCGTAAGGAATATTGTTTCGCTCTGCATAATACATAACAGGAGAATTGAGCACGCAAACGATGGTGAGCATATCGCAATTGTCAAAGGCAGTATCCGCAATATCGTCAACGCTGTCTGCAATATATGCGGTTTTCAAATTTGAGCAATTTGCAAACGCACGGTCGCGGATTTCGCCGATACCGTTGCCGACAACGATTGTTTCGAGGCTGTCATTGTTTGAATACTCGTTTTCGGCAATATATGCCGTTCTTTCATCCTGTGTGAAATAAAACTTTTTGAGGTTCGGGCAATTGCCGAATGTTGCAGTGTCGCCTTTTGATTTTTCATAATAAAGAACATATGTCAAATCAATGCTTTCAAGCGATGTGCAACCGTAAAACGCACGGTCTGCCAAACTTTTTACATTTGAAAGATTGATGTATTTAAGCCTGCTGCAATACGAATACGCGTTGTCGCCTATCGCTGTAACCGTTTTGGGGACAACAACCTTTTCGAGCGCGGTTTTTGTGAACGAGCCGCTGTCGATATATACAATACCCTCGTGAAGAACAACACTTTTCAAATTTGTGCAATTATAGAAAATTTCGCCGATATATTCAGCATTGCAATCCAAGTCGACGCTTTCGAGCGAAATGCAGCTGTTGAAAGCCGAGATAAGACGATTGATATTAACATTATCCTCAAAGCGAACATTTTTAAGCGAGCGACATTCAAAAAATGTTAAATAAAGGCAATCAAGATTAACTCCGCTTTTGAACAAAACGCTCTCAAGACCGTATGAATATGCAAACGCATAGTTTCCGATGCTTTTAACCGTTTTCGGTATAACAACATTTTTCAAGCCCTGTGTATAATAAAATGCTTGCTCGGCAATTTCGGTAACCGATGACGGCACGGTGAATGTATCAACCGTTTTGCCCTGCGGAAAACAAATAAGCGTTGAGCCGTCCTTGTTATACAAAACGCCGTCGCGGGTGGAATAGTTTTTGCAATCGGCAGGAACGGAAAAGCTCTCTACATAAACGGCGGACTCGGGGTCGACATGATAAAAATCGTCATATTTTGTAGTGAAATTTGATTTTATAACGGATTCTATATCATCAATACCGTTGCCGAAGGTAACTTTTTTCAGTGTTTCGTTAAACAAAGCATTTTCGCCGATTGAAACAACGCTGTCGGGAATATCAAAGTTCTCGCATTTGTTATATTTGAAAGCGTTTTTGTTGATATGCTTTAAACCGTCATTAAAGACTATTTTTGTAAAGCCGCAATTTGCAAATGCGGAACTTGAAATTTGACGGAGATTTTTCGGCAGAGTAAGCGTGCCTTTAAGGTTTCTGTTGCCTGCAAAAGCCGATTTGCCGATATAGGTTATACTGTCCGGCAAAGTGGAAATTGCTTTTAAGCCGCACGACTTAAAAGCGTTGTTGCCGATAAATTCGAGCGTACTCGGAAATGAAACGCTGTTGATTTTGATGCCTTTAAATGCGCCGTCAAGTATTCTTGTAACAGGTTTTGAATTGATATAATCGGGGATAACAACATCCTTTGATGAGCAGTTATATGAGCTGACAAAAACTTTTGACTCGGTTTCGTAATAACCGATGCCGTCGAGCTGTTTTTCATCCGACGAAACGGGAGCGGATTGAATACCGTTGCAATTATAAAACGCATTTTTACCTATTTTAACAATATTTTCGGTATTGATTTTTTCAAGTGACGAACATTCGGCAAATGCCGCCTCCTGAATTTCGTATGCCGTTTCGGGAAGATTAACCTCCGAAAGAGCGGCGCAATTTTCAAACAAACCGCTTGTGACGGATGAAATTTCAGTATTGCTTAAATCAATGCTTTTGAGCAAAGCGCAATCGGTGAAAGCGCCGCTTCTTATTTCGCTCAAATTAACGCATCCGCTGAAATCAACGCTTTTTAAACGGTGATAATAATATTTGCTTTCGGAAAAAGATTCGTCCAAACTTTCAAGCGAGCTGTTTTGACCGAAATCGACTGTGGTAATATTACTGCAATCGCCGAACACTCTGTACGGCAGTACGGTCAGCGCCGAATTATCCTCAAACACAACATTTTTGAGATTTTTGCATTGCAAAAACGCATGGGTTTCAATAACGGAAACCGAGGACGGAATTTCTATATTTTCAAGATTTGAACATTCCGAGAAAGCATTTTCACGAATGGTTTTGCAATGTGAGCCGTTTGCAAAAACAACGCTTTTCACGGTCGATTTTGAAAAGGCGTTTCCTTTGATTTCTTCAACGCCGGTTGAAATTAAGATTTTGTCTATTTGACTTCCGTAAAAAGCCGCCCACTCTATTGTTTTTACTCCGCAGGAGTCGCCCATTTCAACCTCGGACGCTTTCACCGAGGCAAAAGCGGAGGGAGTGATGCTTTTTAAGTTGCCGCTGTTTAAAACAATTTTGTCGAGTTTGGCACCCTCAAAAGCAGAGCGTGCAATTTTTTCCACGCTTTCGGGCATTGTAAAGGAGGCGCCGTCGGAATTGAGATATGAATAAAGAATTGATTTGTTTTTGTTATACAAAACATTCCCGTCGGCAGACAAAAAAGTGTTTTCATCGTCAACCGTAACAGAGGCAACAGAAGCATTTTCAAACGGATTTTGAATATCGTCATCGCCGACAAACGGAAAACCGACAATTTCAACGCCGGGCGAATATTCTCCGAGTGATACAATCTGTGCGGATTTACCGATTTTGACATCACCGAGCTTTGCGCCCTGAAATGCAAATGTATCGATATATTTAAGGCTGTCGGGCAAGATAAAATCTTTTGACTCTATCTGTGCATTTTCAAAAGCGAACGATTCAACAGCCTGAAGCCCTTGCGAAAAGCGGATTTCCTTTATCTTTGCATTTTTAAACGAGCCGTTGCCGATAAATTTGACCGACTGCGGCAAGGTGACGGTTAATCCGCTGCAACCGTAAAATGCCGAACCGACAATGCCGTCGATACCGTCGCTAACCGTAACGCTTTTAACATTTTTGTTTGATGCGAAGGTTGAGCTGAGCGTCATAACCTTCATAGAATCAATCTCGGCAGGCACTGTTACCTCGGTTGCACTGCCGCAGTATTTTGTAAGTTCGATATATTCCGTATCATCTTTTGTATAAAGAACGGAATATTGATATTCGCCGTTTTCGGTGGTTTTATACGCCGCCGACGCAGTAATCGGGAACGATGAAAACACCATCAGCAAAGCAATAATCAAGCAAACTGTTTTTTGCGATAATTTTTTCATTGTTATTCCTCCAATTCGATAGCTATACTGCATGCACAGCCGTTATACGATACAGCCACGATGACAAAGCTCTTGCTTTCCGTTCGGTTGACAACCTTTTTAACCTTGCATTTTGAAACAGGTATTTCCTGCTTGCTGTTATCATCAAAAACGGCAAAAACCTTGATTTTATCAGTTTTTATATCATCGGGCGATTTGACCTTTTCGGTACCCGAATAAGAAGCGTAAATTGATGATATATTATCAGGCGTTTCGTTTTCGGTGTCATCGGACAAATCAAGCATTGTTGATATAACCGTTTCAAAAAATGATTTAACATTTTGGGCAAGGGCGGGAGAAGCGGTAAACACTGTTGCGCCGCTCATTATCAAGACAAGCCCTGCGGCGATAACCGCCTTAAGCGCATTGTTGTTTTTTGAATGACTTTTGCAATATTTCAAAACCTGTTTTTTGGTAAGCAAAAGGTGCAAAAGCGGTTGTGTATTATCGCCCGATTGGAATTCGTCAAGAGCGTTTATACACTCGTCTATCAAATCGCAATCGGGATTTTTCTTTTCAATCTCATTGTCTATTATCTCGTTTAAAAAGTCAACAATTTCTTTTTTTGACTGTGAATCGTTGAAAACAGAGCAAATTATGTTTTCGTTGACCGTAATATTCACGCTAACTGCCTCCTTTCCTGAAGTCTGTCAGTACCGGCTCGACCAACCGTTTGATTTTGGCGCGTAGTCTTGATGTTCTGTTTGCAACCGCCGCAGGCGGAATATCAAGCAACTCGCCGATTTCCTTAAGTGTTTTTTGTTTTGAATATTTTAAATCGTAAAGCTGTTGCTCCCCGTCACTCAACTGCGAAAGCAGGAGTTGCTTTACCTCGTCAAAATCTATATTTTCAATTACAATATCTTCGCTTTCAACTGCAATATTTTCTGCTTTTGACAGATCCTCGTGCCGCTTTGCGTTTTTAAAATATTCTTCTCTTGCCTTAAGGACCATATTATTTGCCGTTTTATAGAGGAACGCACGCGGATTTTCAAACTCTTCACCGTTTAAAAGCCGTTTATAATAAACCAAAAAGGTTTCCTGAACACAGTCATCCGTTGACTCTGCCGCCTCGCCCAAACGGACGCGGCAATATTTTTCAATCGCCTTGGCGTATTTATCAAAAGCAATTTCAAACTGCTTATCGGTTGAAATGTTGCCCACGCAATCCCTCCTTTTTTTGTAAAATCAAATTTGACTTTCACTTATTAGTCCGAGAAAAACAAAAATATGTCGCAAAAACTTTTAATTTTTTTAATAATATCATAAAACAAGCGCCTTATAAACAAAAAATCCCGAAAAGAATTTTTCAGATTCCGTTCGGGATTGATTTATTTTTTATCTGCGACAAAATTTCAATCAGCTCGTCAAGCGACACTCGCGCGTTTGCCGGACTTGTTGACGGAAGGCGGACGGCAGAAATATTTGTTTTGGGGAAAATATATTTTTTTAAAGCCTGTCGGCTTTTTTACCGTTTGTAAAAACTTTTATAATTTTGCTGTCATCCAAAAGCGGCGACATACCATTTGATACAGCAGTTCTTATTATCAATAGTCGAAATACTGTATTATTATCTTTGTCTATGTTGACTTTTTTTGCTTTTTGTTGTATGCTGACTTTGGACGAGTTGCAAATTAAAAATGCCGATACCTGTCTGCATTCGGCCACTCAAGTTTGACAGACGGAATAATGCGTCAAATGCAGAAAAACCGACAGTTTGCGGCTCTGAAATCATTGATCAACTGCATTTTGCAGTTTTGCAAACAATCGAGTGATTTAAATCAAAAGGAGAAAATATGAAGAAAAGGAAAATGATTATACAAATAATATGCGTTGGTGCTTTGATGATGTTGCTCATATGCGCCGGCGCCATTCATGCATATGCCTGTACCGCAGTATATGTAGGCTCGGAAGCCAGCGACGACGGCACAGTGATTATGGCAAAATCCAACGACTATCAGGATGTTTGGGGAAACTATGTGACAATCACCGAACGCGTCGAAAACAAACCCGGACGAACAATGCCGGTAGACAACGATAAAACCGTATTTGCAACGATTCCGGACACCACATATCGCTACACATCAACTCCGTGGATGGACAGTGCAACTGCCGCAAATGGTCTCGGCAGCGACGCGACTGTTTGTACAAACGAATACGGAGTAGCGATGATAATGTCTATTACATCGTTTTCAAACAAGGCCGCACTTGAAGCCGACCCACTTGTAGAGCACGGGCTTTCCGAGTTTACTGCGGTTGACCTTGTAACCTGTCAGAGTGCTACGGCAAGAGAGGGCGTTGAGGTGCTTTTGTCTCTTATCGACACTTATGGCAGCAGTGAAGTCAACATCGCCATCATCGCTGACCAAAAAGAGGCGTGGTATGTTGAGATGTACAACGGTCATCAGTACGCGGCAGTAAAGTTGCCGAACGACAAAGTTTGTGCTTTCGGAAACGAGTTTTCTCTTGAATACACATCCGATTATTCCGATTGCATACTCTCCAAAAAACTTGAAAGCCTTGCTAAAGACAAAGGATTTGCAGTATACGGCAAAAACGGAAAACTTAATCTTCTTGAAACATATTCCGGAGACGAAGTTGTAACAAACTATTCTCATATGAGGACTTGGATTGCGCATCAACTGATGGCTCCTACCGCTTACGGTGATTATGACAAAAATGCTTTGTACCCGCTTTGTTTTAAGGCAGAAAAAAAGGTATCATTACTTGATGTTATGGAAATTATGCGCAACCGCTACGAGGGCACAAAATACAGTCCTGACGAAACCGGTCGCACAGATATGCGAGTTATCGGAACAGACACTGCATTAAGCGTACATATTGCGCAAATATATCCAAATCTTCCCGCAGATATGTCATGTGTTACATGGGAAAGCACCGGCCCTGCACTGTACGGCGTATTCGTTCCCATATCCAATGCGGCAACAAGCATCAGCACCCCGTACTCCCGCAATCAGGCGGCTGACAAGGCAGGTGTATTTGACACTCAGCTTTACCCATATTACCGTTTCAAGGAGCTTAACACTCTGTGTGTTGAGAAAGATGCATATAAAATTTACGGCGAACCTGTGGGAGCATATTGGCACAAGGCAGAGACGCTTATGGCCAAAAATATGCAAGCTGTTTTGAAAGCAGCCGCATCCGAAACCAACGCCAAAACCGCAAAACAATACATTACCGATTATTGCAATTCGGTGCAGGAACAGGCGTTTGAGGATGCAGGACAACTTCTCAATGATGTTCGTTGGTATATGAGCCAAAACAGCAACACCATGAAAAACGGCAGAAATCCTGAGACACACGAAGTTATTGACGAATTAAAAGAAATCGATCCTTTAACAGTAAAGCTTGATGCTTCTTCCTATGGCAAAGTACCGGATATTTCGGAATACAGCAACAGCTCAATATCAACACCGGTTAAAATTGTCATCATTGCTGCAGCAGCGGTATTTGTAGCAGCAATCGCTTTTGTTATAATCAAAAAGCGTAAATCTGCGAAAAACACATTGCATAAAGAATAGATATTCAAAACTGTCAATGCAAAAATTTTACTACAAAACATAAAATCGGCAATATTGTTTTGAACCGCCGCAGATTATACAGACAGTACAAAAAAGAATGCCTAAAGTAGAAAATTAAATTTAAAACAGCAAACTGATTCCGTTTTTCAAGCGGAATCAGTTTTGTTTCTTTGCTGAAGAGACAGCGAACAAAATCTCACTCCATAAAAAAGAGTGAGATTTTTTGTTGCTTATTGAATTTTAAAATTCATTTCATAAAAAGAAAAAACCTGCAAAAACACAGTGTTTAAGCAGGTTTTGGAGCTGATAGTCGGACTCGAACCGACGGCCTGATCATTACGAAACAGATAAAAAATGTTAAATACACCCAAAACAACGAAAAACAGCCGTTTCTTTTATACCGTGAAATGACTGCTTTTTAATTTAGCGCTGTGTTTTTATCCAGATTTCCGTTCGTAAGTGGTCAATAAATGGTCAAAAGTGTTTTAATGAATAGCAGTAATTCACATTCTATGTCATACTTGGTTTGCTCTATACAACACTCATTTGTGAGTTTTGTGTATTTCACTTTTTTAATCACTCAATATGCTCATGTTTAGTCGGAATATAATTTTTTGACCTGTATTTTTCGTACTTTTCGGTCTTATCTTTGGATTCTATATTGTCATTAACATAATCAATCGGCTCGGTGCAAATTGCGTCAAGCAAGATTTTCTCAAAATGCTCATATTCCGAATGCTCACCAAGACTTGCCAAAACAAAAGAATCACGCACATATCCGGCACTTTCAGTCATAAGGTTTTGGTCAAAATAATAACCATAGTGCTCTACAAAGAAAGTCATCATCATTACAGTAGTTCTTGTGTTGCCCTCCCTAAACGGATGAACTTGCCAAAGTTTTGGAAACAACCGTGCAATTTGTTTTGCAAAATCTTCTCGTGTAAGACTTGCCCAATCAATCTTTTTGATTTCAGCAAAAGCTTTATCAAGGTCAGAGCCTATTTCTGTTACATTCGAATACCAAACGCTTCGACCTGCCAGCAACTCTTCACGCTTTTGAATATTTATTTTTCTGTACTGTCCTGCCCACTCATAAACATCGCCAAACAAAAACTTATGAATAAAACAAAAGCCGCCGGATGAAAAATCACTAAAGCCATTTTCATACAGCAGCATCATGTTTGCACGAGATAATTCAGCCTCTGCCAAATCAAGCTCTTTTTCATTTGTTATGCCAAGTAGGTTTTTGAGGACTGTACTGTTAGGAATTAAGTACAAATCGTTCATAAACTCACCTATGATATTTTCTTATGTTTTGCTATAAGAGCAGCTTTCATATCTGCACCTGTAATTTCGCCTTTTGCCCATTTTGAAGAAAGTTCCTTTGCAAAGGCTGATACAGGCACGCCTTCAATACTATTCAATGCATCTGCAACTTTGATTGCAGTCGTTCTTTTCGTTTCAATCGGTGACATCGTATCACTCCTTTACGCATTTATTTTATCACATGGTATGGATAATTA
>CAVGLE010000001.1:61544-83097 GCA_963630035.1 Mediterraneibacter torques | reverse complement strand
GAAAAATGTTGCAGCGTTCTGATATGCCAGTCGGACTTTCGTGTGATGGAGCGAAAATACTTTGAGCATAGAAATTCTATAAAATAGGTTTTTGGTATGTGGTTTGCGTTATTTCTTTTGAAAGATTTTATGTCCCCTTTGTTGCACCAATTATTGACAGTTGTTTTGCCGTAGCCGATAGTTTTAGATACCTCTTTTGCAGTCAACACATCGGGATATGTCGCAAACATCTGCGTATAGTATTTCCTCATCTTTTTAAGGTTGCTATCGGGAATATCGGTTTTCATTTTTACGTTATATTTTCCACTGTACCACCCTGCCGGTGCGGAATAAGATTCGGGAAAGACTTTCCTATTTTCAAGATATTTTATCACATCAGCCTTTTTGATTGCATATTGCAATCGTTTTGCAGTTTGACACTTTGTTGTCCTCCTTTCTTTATATTAAGGTCATTGACCCATCAAAACATAGAAATGTCTTCTATGCTTTGATGGTCGCACTTAATTCGATCACATCCCCCAAATGCGTGAAAGGAAATCAATAGGCATTTGGTTGCTAACCAAACTCATAGGAATTTCATCTCTGCCGGGTTTCTGCCGGCGAGTTTGCGTTATTTGACAAACGATTTTATACCTGCTATAATTACTAATTACGAATATACAAAATAAAGTATTACATGGAGACACAACCTCTGCCCGCAAAAAAGCACATTGAACTGATCGATATTCTAAAAGGCATTGCAATTCTATCTGTTCTATTATGCCACTCTATCATTGTTTATCCAATTAACTTGGAAGCAATTCCGTGGTGTTTATCTATTAAATCATTTGTAGACGCGTACCAAATGCCCATGTTTTTTATCATTTCCGGTTTTTTGTGCACTTATCATGAAAAGCACTACGGACAATACCTTCTTTCTCGAGCAAAGCGCATTTTGGTTCCTTATGTTGTTTTTGGTATAATTGCCACTGTGTGCAAAATCGCCGGTAGTAGTATTGTCAATAGACAAACCGACTTAAAAAGCGCTGTCTTTGAACTTTTCTTTCAGGGCTATTCATCGGGCACCTATTGGTTTTTGTATACGCTGTTTGTACTGTCTGCATTGGCGCCTCTATTCTTAAAACTGATTCAAAAAAGTTCTTTATTCGGCCTACTGCTGATTGGCATCTTTGTTGCAATTTCCGCTGCTTTTGACATAACCAGCATTTGCAGTCTTAACAATGTCATTTATAATGCTACATATTATCTCATCGGCATGATGCTAAAGTCGTTCGACTTTCAAATGGTAAAGCAAAAGAAGCGCCTTCTTTGTCTCACACTCGGCAGCGTACTTTTATTTGCACTGTCGTTTGGCGTACTGCGCCACTATGCACCGGGCGTTTATGATTGTATCGGCAAGTATATTTCTGCGCTCACCGCCTGCACTTGCATCGCAGGATTTTTTACGCTGGTCAAAGTACCGTCCGCAATCAGAAAACCACTGATATTCAGCGGTAAATACTCGTTGCAAATTTATCTTCTCAACGGCTTTCTGATGACTGGCAGCCGCTGGCTTTTTGTAAGCAAACTCGGCATCACCAATCCGATACTGGTTATCCTTTTGATCTTCACTTTCTGTTATTTGATCAGCATCGTTGTATCCAAAATTATGGACAGCAATAATCTGTTTCGTTTCCTATGCGGACTAAAAGTACGAAAAAAAGCATAACCTGCTAAAACATCCCCTCAATTGGTAGACAACGAAAACAGTCAAAAATTAAACCCCTAACCGATTTTTTTAATTTTTTATAAAAACCTTAGATTTATGAGTTTACATTTGATTGTAAGGTAATAAAAAAACACCCTTGAAGGGTGCAAAACAACTATATTAGTGCAAACATAAGCAATTAAAAAGTGAATCCCAAAGTGTCAAATTGACACTTCGGGATTCACTTTTTGATACTTTGGAGCATTATTTCATCATTGATGATAGGAAAAGAATGCTTAAACAATCATAACCACCGGTTCAACCGGTGGTTATGATTTTATTTAAAGCATTTTAATTATTATTCATCCAAAAGTTTTTGGAGGAGGCTTTGGCGATTGTTTATAAACAAAATTTAACAAAACATAACTATAAGTTTTGCGGCGATTACTACAGATATGAGCGCAATGGGATATGTTGCGGCGTATGCCGTTGCAATATCCTCAGTGCCCGAAACCTGAATAAGCGTGCCGAGCGCAGGTGTTGAGGTCATACCGCCGGTAATTGAACCAAGGTTGTTAAGGAGCGGCAATTTGAGAACATATTTTGCAAACAGATAGCCGATGATCATAGGAACGAGCGTCATTAACACGCCGTAGAAAAGATATTTTGCGTTGAAAACCTCAACGAACTTTGCGCCGCCCGAAATGCCGGCACCGATAAGGAAAAACATAAGCCCAAGCTCGCGAAACACACGTAGAGTGCTTTCTTTAGGCATAATGCTTATTTTTCCTATTCTGCCGAAATGACCCATAACGAGCGAAACGAGAATACATCCGCCCGTTGTTGTGAGCGAAAAGCCCTTGTAGCTGACCGAGCCGATAAGCATACCGAGGACTGCCGCAAGCGCAAACGGCATTATGCCGAACGAATCAAATTCGATAAGTTTGCCGTTATAAATTCTTTTACTGCCGCCGTCTGTGTCGACAGTAATTTTTTTGACCTCTTCATCCATATTTGCTTTTGCAAATTTGGGAACAAGCTGAACAAAAAGAACAACTCCGATAACGCCGAACAAATATGCAATACCGTAGCCTACGGAAACAAAATCCTCATACTGCGGTCCGACGGCATCCTTTGCCGCAGAAAATGCAGGCGTGCTTGTAAGCGCACCCGACAGCAGACCGACAAGAATTGCCTTAAACTCCTCGTGTTCATGGGCTGTATTGCCCTTTCCGAACATAATGCAGATAACACAAACAATGCTTGAAGACAGAATAATTATAAGTCCCAAACAAACATATGATTTGAAATTCTTTTTCAAATTTTTGAAAAATGTGGGGCCGGCAATAAATCCTACCGAAGTTACAAACAATACAAGACCTATGTTATCGACATTTTTTAATGCCTCCTTGACGAAAGTTTCGTCCGTCATTGTAAGTTCGTGCGTCAAATTGCTGTAGAAAAAACAGCCGTAAAGAAGGGCAATGACAAACACGCCTGCCGTGCCCAAATCAACACCCTTGATAGTAATTCGTCCCAAAATGTAGCCCAATGCCGCAATTGCAAATACACTGAGGGTTAAAAAACTAACTGCGTGAATACTGAGTATTCCGTTAAACAGTTCCATAAAATCCTCTATTCTTTGATGAAATCGGGCAAAACAGCATTTGCAGTTTTGCCCAGGGTAAATAATTAGTTTTTATTTTGCCTCAAAACGGGGGTTTCCGTGAGTGTAGCGCGGAAGAAGTTTTGGAGAAACAACATCCGTTTCAATTCCGGCAGATTTGATTTGCTCCTCAAAATCATCAATATGCTTAAGTGTAAGTTCACCAAGCTCAACCTCTTTTGATTTTGCAGACGCAGTTTTGCCGGCATTTCTGCCGAATACGATAATATCAAGCAACGAGTTGCCCATAAGTCTGTTTCTGCCGTGGATACCGCCGACAGCCTCGCCTGCAACATAAAGGTTTTCAACATTTGTCATGCCGTCTGCAGAAATGTTAAGACCGCCGTTTTGATAGTGAAGTGTAGGATAAACGAGAATAGGCTCTTTACGAATATCAATGCCGTATTTGCCGAACATTCTCATCATGGCAGGGATTCTCTTTTCAATCGTGCCCTCGCCGCCCTTAATCTCAATCATCGGTGTGTCGAGCCAAACGCCGATTCCGTCGTCAGTATGAACGCCGTTGCCTCTTGCCGTACATTCACGGATAATTGATGCTGCGGAAACATCACGGGTTTCAAGCGGGTGCATAAATACCTCGCCGTTTACATTGACAAGCTTTGCACCGAGCGAACGAACTTTCTCCGTAACAAGCGCACCGAAAATCTGCTCCGGATAAGCTGCACCTGTCGGGTGATACTGAAGAGTGTCTGCATAAAGGAGCTTTGCACCGGCTCTGTAACCCAAAATAAGGCCGTCGGCAGTTGCACCGTAGTGGTTTGATGTCGGAAAGCCCTGATAATGGAGTCTGCCTGCGCCGCCTGTTGCGATAATTACTGTTTTAGCCTTTGCAACAAGAAGTTCGCTTGTTTCCATATTCATAAGAACCGCGCCTGCTGCCTTGCCCTCGCTGTCCTTAATAATCTCGACAGCGGCTGTAAAGTCAACAATCGGAATTTGTCTGTTTTGAACCTCGTCGCGAAGAGTACGCATAATCTCAGCGCCGGAATAGTCTTTAGCGGCGTGCATTCTTTTTCTTGATGTTCCGCCGCCGTGAGTTGTAATCATTGTGCCGTCGGGTGCCTTGTCAAACTCAACGCCCAAATTATTGAGCCATTGAATAGCCTCCGGAGCCTCGGTAACAAGCTTGTAAAGAAGCTCCGGCTTTGCGGCAAAGTGACCGCCGCCGAAAGCGTCGATATAGTGGATTGCAGGCGAATCGTTCGGCTTGTCGGCAGCCTGAATGCCACCCTCTGCCATCATTGTGTTTGCGTCGCCCATACGAAGTTTTGTTACAATCATAGTTTTTGCGCCGTTGTTATCTGCCTCGATAGCGGCAGATGCACCTGCACCGCCGCCGCCGATAATGAGCACATCGACATCGTAATCGGGATTTGAAAGGTTCACGCTGTCGGATTTAATTCTTGAATGAGCTTGCAAAAGTTCGGCAAGTTCGCACGGCACTTTTTCGCCGGTATTGGCACCGATTTTAAGGACGCTGAACTGATCCTCCTTGTAATCGGGGTGAAAAGTTGCGAGAAGAGTATCCTTTTCGTCCGCTGTCATTCTGCGCGGCTCGAAATATGTGTTTTGATCTCTTGCCTCGGCAACCTTTTTCATTGAATCAAGCATTTCTTTATTATACATATCGGCACCTCCTTACTTCTCAATCTCTCTGTTGTTATAAAGCTCTTTAATCTCGTCAAGCGGCTTTTGCATAAGATTTTGGAGAAGCTCCTCAAATGTGCCGTCCTTGATTTCCTGAACTCTTTCTGTCAAGTGCTTGCTTTCGGGAGCAAGATATTTGCCGTTGAGGCGTCTTGCAAGCAATGCAACCTGCGGATGACTGATTCCTGCAGGGCAACGCGACGAGCAAACGCCGCACATTACGCAGTCAAAGCTCTCCTCTGCGCATTTTTCGTATTCGCCTCTTTGAGCATATGCAATATACTGCATAACATTAAGTCCCTGTGTGCACACATTCGTGCAGGCATTACAACCGACGCAGGCATAAATCTCTGGATAAAGCTGCATCATAATTTGCTCTGTGGGCTTAACCTTTTCAATATCGTACGGTTGCTTAATAAGCGGGAAAAACGGGAGGGTTGCGATATACATATCGTTTTCAACCTTTGTTTGGCAAGCAAGGCAAGCTTTAAGCTCTCTGTCACCCTTAACCCTGTAAATTGTTGCGCAGGCGCCGCAGAAGCCGTTTCTGCATCCGCAACCTCTTTTAAGCTGATAGCCTGCGTATTCCATAGCGTTCATTATTGTAAGATTCGACGGCACTTCGTATTTTTTGCCGAACAAATAAATATTTACCATTTCTTTTTCCATCTACGCATCCTCCTATTAATACTCGGTCGGCATTTCGTCAAGTTGGTCACAGCGGAAAACAGGACCATCCTTGCAAACATATTTATCGCCGATGTTGCATCTGCCGCATTTGCCGATGCCGCATTTCATTTTAAGTTCCATTGTGGTGTAAACCTGAGTTTTGTCAAATCCAAGTTCAACAAGACCTGCAAGCGTGAACTTAATCATAATAGGCGGACCGCAGATTACAGCCGTTTTGTTTGTATCAAATCCGAGTTCTTTAACATAGTTCGGAACAAAGCCGACATGGCCGTCCCAGCCCTCCTGCTCTCTGTCGATGGTGAGGTAAACATTGATGCCATCCTCCTTGCACCATTCATCGATAATCTCTTGATAATCAACAAGATCATCTGCCGAGCGTGAGCCGTAAACAATATCAATCTTGCCGTATTTTTCTCTGTTGGCACGGCAATAATTGATTACGGAATGAAGCGGAGCAAGACCGATACCGCCGGCAATGAAAAGCAAATCCTTGCCGACAAACTCGGTATCAACCGGAAAACCGTTGCCGTACGGACCTCTGACAGTTATTTGCTGACCTACTTCCATTTCGTGGAGCCAGGTTGTAAGGCAACCGCACTTTTTGATGCTGAATTCCATATAATCCTTTGTTGTGGGTGAGGAAGTGATTGAAAACATTGCCTCGCCTGCACCCGGGATTGAGAGCATTGCACACTGACCGGGGATATGCTCAAACGCTTTTCCGCCGCCCAATGCGGTAACTCTGAAGGTTTTGACATCGGGTGTGTCAACTCTTATATCGGTAACTTCGCCGATTACGGGAATTAATGTTTCGTTATTCATCACGCATTCACCTCCAATGCCTTTGCCACCTTAACAATATTCATTGAAATCGGGCATTTTGCAAGGCATCTGCCGCAGCCGACGCAACCGAATTCGCCGTTATTGTTATCGGGGAAATACACAAGTTTGTGCATAAATCTTTGTCTGAAGCGCTGAAGTTGAGTTGTACGCGGATTGCCGTGAGCCATCTTTGTGAAGTCGGAATACATACAGCTGTCCCAGCATCTGAACTTTTTAATGCCGTTGCCGGTATCAAACTCGCGAATATCGTAGCACTGGCATGTCGGGCAAACAAAGGTGCATGTGCCGCAACCGAGGCAAGCCTCGGAAAGGCCCGACCATTTATCGCTGTTGAAATAGTCGAGCAAATCGTTGCCTTTCATATGCTCAAAACTTACTTTTGAAAGCGGAAGCTTTTTCATAACCGTTTCAATGGCGCTTTTTGCACCGTCAACAGCCTTTTCGTCTGCAGAGTCGAGAACCGACGAAACCTTTTCAAGCAACGCATTGCCCTTGTCTGTTGCGCTTTGAAAATAAAGTTCATCTCCTATTTTCCAAGCCTTTACATCGCCCTCGGGGTCTGCCGCATTTATGCCGAAACTTTGGCAAAAACAGGTTTCCTCGGGTCTGCCGCAGGCAAGTGAAATAATCGTGCCGTGGTCGCGTCTGTTTTTATAATAGGAATCAATCGGGTCTGCAAGATACACCTTGTCGAGAATCGAGAACGAACGGACATCGCACGCTCTTACGCCGAAGATAACGAAATCCTCGCACTCCTCTCTTGTATCTGTAATCTCGATTTTTTTGTCTTTCATTTTTACATCGTAAAGATTTTCTGTCTGTGGGAAGAAGAAATCTTTAGCCGAGCGATTTGTATTAAGCTTTTGAGTAAGCTCAACACCGTTTTTATATTCTGCAAAAACAGCAATATCGTCCTTATCTGTCGGAACATAAAGTTTTTCGACCGCCGAAATTGCGTCAAAGAGAGTCGAAATATTGTCAAATGCAATTTTATACATTATTCGGCACCTCCTCTTTCATAAACAACGCTTGGCTCGCAATCGTCATATGTGAAATTAACGAGAGGCGGCTTTGTTTCCATATCTGCGCCTGCCTGATATTCGCCGTAAAGCTCGTTTGCATCCTTAATGAATTTGCGGTTGAGCAGGTGAAGCGGAATATGCTGTGGGCATACGCGTGAGCATTCGCCGCAGTCTGTGCATCTGCCGGCAACATGGAATGCGCGGATAATATGGAACATATTCTCCTCAAAACTGTTTGCCGCCGCCTTTTGCGCAACGCCCGAATTGTCGTTGTCAAACACACATTTTTCACATGTGCAGGCAGGACAAACATTTCTGCATGCGTTGCAACGAATGCATTTTGAAAGCTCGTTTTGCCAAAATTCAAAGCGTTCGTCGGGCGTCATTGCCTCGAGTTTTGCAACTAAATCAAAGCGGTTGCAATCCTCGTTCACTTCTCCGTTTTCGCCGATAAGTTCGTCATAAACAACAACCTTTTTGCTCTTGCAGGAGAGGCAACGCTCTGCCATAACTTCATATTTGGGAAATTTAACGGTGCCGTCATAAATTGTATCAACAACGATATTTGTATCGTCCTCGCCGACGCTTGAAATGCCGCTTATTCCCTTTTCTTTGATTTTTTCAATATCTGTCTTGCCGTAGCAGGCAATGCCGATTATGTAAACATTTTCTCTTATAACTCTGTGCTCTTTCATAAGTTCCTGAAAACTGTATGAATCGCAAGGCTTGAGAAATACGAGAATTTTGCCTTCCTTTCTGCTTTCCTTTACAAGATATTTTGAAAGGTTTGCAGCCGCAAAGCTGTTGTAAACAAAACCGTTTTCAAGCTCCTGTGCGGTGGTGAACACTGCCGGAGTAATATCATATTCAAACTCGCCCGTTTTCCAGCCGAGAACTCTGTTTACGGTGCCGTCGAGGAGGAGTTCTTTTGCACGAGCAATCATTTTGTCTTGCATCTCAAATCCTCCAATCTTTTGTTTTCACCGAGGGAAATTATTGTTTCAACAAAGCTGTTCATTGTTTCGGCAAACTTTTGACCCTCTGCGGCAGAAACCCATTCTACCCTTGTTCTGCCCTTCTCAATGCCGAGATAATCAAGCATTGAGAAAAGGAGAGTCATTCTTCGTCTTGCATAATAGTTTCCCGTAGTATAGTGGCAGTCACCGGGATGGCAACCGCACATAATAACGCCGTCTGCGCCGCGCTGAAATGCTCGGAGTATAAACATCGGATTTACACGGCAGGAGCACGGAACACGGATAATCTTAATATCGGCAGGATAGTTAAGACGGTTTGTGCCCGCAAGGTCTGCGCCTGCGTATGAGCACCAGTTACAGCAGAAAGCAACGATTTTAGGTCTGAATTCTTTGTTTTCCTCTATCTGCATATCGCATCTACCTCCGCCATAATTTGTCTGTTAGAAAAGCCGTTCAAATCCATAGCGCCGCTCGGACATGCAACTGTGCATGCGCCGCAACCTTGACAAACAGCAGGGTTGACGCTTGCGACACGGCGAATTGCCGTAGTTCTGTCAGGCATTCTGAATTCTTTTTCTTCATAGGTAATTGCGCCGTAAGGACAAACCTTTTCACAGCTTGAGCAACCGTTGCAAAGCATTTCGTCGCTGTGTGCAACACACGGGTTGCAGGTGAGCTTATCCTTAACAAGGAGTCCGATAACCTTTGCCGCCGCGGCAGATGCCTGCGAAACGGTTTCGGGAATATCTTTCGGACCTTGGCACATACCCGAAAGGAACACGCCTGCTGTCGGTGATTCGACAGGACGAAGTTTTGGGTGAGCCTCAGTGAAGAAATCGTTTGTATCCATAGATGCGGTGAGCATTGTTGCAAGATGTCTTGCGCTTTTATCAGGCTCGACAGCGGCGGCAAGAACCACCATATCGGCATCGATATGAAGCTGCTCGTTTGCAAGAAGGTCGGAGGCTTGAACCTTAAGTTTTCCGTTTTCGGGAACTACCTTGCCGACCATACCCTTGATATAGTGAACGCCGTATTCCTCGACAGCTCTGCGATAAAACTCGTCAAAGTTTTTGCCAGGGGTACGAACATCAATATAAAATACATAAACATCCGTGTCGGGGTATTTTTCACGGGTGAGCATTGCGTGCTTTGCGGTGTACATACAGCAAACCTTTGAGCAATACGGTTTGCCCTTGCTGTCAACACCGTCACAACGGGAGCCGACGCACTGAACGAAAACGATTGTTTTCGGGTGCTTATGGTCGGACGGTCTTAAAAGAGTGCCGCTTGTCGGTCCTGCCGCATTCATAAGTCTTTCGTATTCAAGCGAGGTAACAACATCGGGGCTTTGAGAATACGCAAATTCGTCAAATTTTTCAACAGAAATCGGATTGAAACCGGTTGCAACAACGATTGCGCCGTATTTTGCCTCAACAAACTCGTCCTTGGCATCATAATTGATAGCCTTTGCCTCGCAGACTGTTGAGCAAAGACCGCACTTGCCCGTTTTAAGCTTTATACAGGCTGTCGGGTCAATTGTAGCAACTTTCGGAACAGCCTGAGCAAACGGAATGTAAATCGCATGGCGGTTATCCATACCGAGGTTAAATTCGTTAGGTACGCGCTTCATCGGGCACTTTTCTGTGCAAAGACCGCAACCGGTGCAAATATCCTCGTTTACATATCTTGCTTTTTTCTTGATTTTAACAGTGAAGTTGCCTACGAAGCCCTTGACCTCTTCAACCTCGCTGTATGAATAAATTTTAATTTTTTCCTGCTGTGCCGCCTCAACCATTTTAGGTGTCAAAATACAAGCCGCGCAGTCAAGAGTCGGGAATGTTTTGTCAATTTGAGCCATTTTGCCGCCGATTGTAGGTGATTTTTCAACAATATCAACCTCAAATCCTGCCTCGGCAATGTCAAGTGCGGTTTGGATACCTGCAATACCGCCGCCGATAACAAGGGCTCTTTTTGTAACGGGGCTTTCGCCTGCCGTAAGAGGTGCGTTGAGATGCACCTTTGCAATTGCGGCTCTGCCGAGGATTATTGCCTTCTCCGTAGCAGTCGCCATATCCTTATGTATCCACGAGCATTGCTCACGAATGTTTGCAATCTCGACCATATAAGGATTAAGTCCGACGGACGCCGCCGCTTTTCTGAATGTGTTTTCATGCATACGCGGAGAACACGAGCAGATTACGACACCCGTAAGGTTATATTCTTTGATTGTGTTTTTGACAAGGTCCTGACCTGCCTGTGAACACATATACTGATAATCGGTGGAGAAAACAACGCCCGCTTCGTTTTTCAGGGTTTCGGCAACCTTGTGAACATCCACGGTACCTGCAATGTTGCTACCGCACCAACATACAAATACGCCAATTCTTTGCATTCGCCGTTTTCCTCCTTACTTTGTATATTTTCTAAACGCACTGACGATAGCCTGCTGCGGCAAATCGTCATCAAGAATTTCTGGTATATCCTGCGGCTTAAGGTGATTTGCACCCTGCTCGCGGATAACTGCAAGCCTTGTTGCCTCAACGATTTTTGCCGGCTCGACGCCGCGTGGGCATCTTTCAACGCAGGCAAAGCATGAAAGGCAGGTGTAAAGCGATTTTGAATTGAGCAAAGGCTCGATATTTCCGCTTTCAACCATATAAACAAACTGATGCGGATGATATTCCATATTGTCAAACGACGGACATGTTGCCGTGCATTTGCCGCATCGCATACATTTGCGGGCATTCACTCCGGAGATTTGAAGGATTTGCTCTTTTAATTTATCATTATTAACCATAGAGTCCTCCTTATTTAACACCGAGAGCCTCGGCAAGCACCTCAGTGAAATACTTAACCGGAATGTCGTAATCGGTTGCGTTTTTATTCAAATTATACATGCAAAGAGGGCAGGCTGTGATAATCGCTTCTGCGCCGTTGTTTACTGCGTTTTCAAGCACAGCATTTCCCTTTGCCGTTGCAATGCTTTTGTTTTCGATTGTTGTGTAGCCGCCGCAACATTCGTTACGCATTGAATACATAACAGGTGTTGCGCCGAGTGCCTTGATGAAATCCTCCATAATCGTCGGATTTTCCGGGTCGTCCATCTGCATAACCCTGCTCGGTCTTAAAAGCAGACAACCATAGTAAGCGGCTATCTTTTTGCCCTTGAGCGGATTTGCAACTTTCTTTTTGATTTCGTCAAATCCCACAACATCACGCAGAAGCTCAAGATAATGAATAACATTTGTTTCGCCGTTGTAGGGTGCGTCAAGTTTTAGATAATTGTTGACCCTTGATGCAATATCCTCATCGGTCTTCATATCATTATTGACCTGCTTAATAACATTGTGGCATGCCGAACACATTGTAACAAGGTCACGGTTAAGTTCCTTTGCCGTGTTTAAGGCTCTGACAGATGACAGCTTTGTGGCGATTTCGTCTTTAGCCAACGGATAAACGCCGCCGCAACACTGCCAATCGGGCAGTTCCTCAAGCATTACACCGAGAGCCTCGGCAGAAAGCCTTGCATATTTATCCAAGTCTTTTGCCTTTGTTTTCAATGTGCAGCCCGGATAATAACTATAAGTCATACCGCTATTCTCCTATTCCTATTTATCCCTGAATTTAATATTAAACCATCTGCTCGGGATGGAATACCTCGTCAAACCTTTCCTCGCTCAAAAATCCAAGCTCGATGCAGGCTTGTTTTAACGAAACATTGTCTTTATAGGCCTTCTTTGCCGTTTTTGCGGCATTTTCATATCCGATATAAGGATTGAGTGCCGTAACGAGCATAAGCGAATTGTGCAGGTTGTGATTCATCTTTTCTCTGTCAGCCTTAATGCCTACTGCGCAGTTATCGTTAAACGATACCATAACCTCGCTCAAAAGTCTTACCGACTGAATGAAATTGTAAATGATGACCGGCATAAATACATTAAGCTCGAAATTGCCTTGTGATGCCGCAAAGCCGACAGCCGCATCGTTGCCCATAACCTGAACTGCAACCATTGTGACAGCCTCGCACTGTGTCGGATTAACCTTACCCGGCATAATTGACGAGCCGGGCTCGTTTTCGGGGATTTTGATTTCACCGAGGCCGTCTCTCGGACCCGATGCAAGCCAGCGAACATCGTTAGCCATTTTCATAAGGTCAGCCGCAAGAGCCTTGAGTGCGCCGTGGGCAAATACGATTTCGTCCTTTGAAGTGAGAGCGTGGAATTTGTTGGGTGCAGTGATGAACTGCTTGCCCGTAATTTCGCTGACTGCCTTTGCAACCTCAACATCAAAGCCTGCCGGAGCGTTAAGTCCCGTACCTACGGCTGTGCCGCCGAGCGCAAGCTCCTTAAGCTCGGGAAGCGCGATTTCAAGAAGTCGTCTGTCCTTTTCAAGTGACGATCTCCAACCGCTGATTTCCTGTGAAAACTTAATCGGTGTTGCATCCTGAAGATGAGTTCTGCCGCTCTTAACAACATCGTCATTCTCAGCTTCAAGCCTTTTGAGTGTTGCAACAAGTTTGTCGAGAGCCGGGAAAACCTTATCCTCAATACCCAAAACAGCGGCAATACTCATTGCTGTCGGGAATGTATCGTTTGACGACTGGCTCATATTAATATCATCGTTGGGATGAAGAAGCTTTTTGCCCGCAATCTCGTTGCCTCTGTTGGCGATAACCTCGTTTGCATTCATATTTGACTGAGTGCCCGAGCCTGTCTGCCAAACAACAAGCGGAAAATGCTCGTTGAGTGCGCCGCTCATAACCTCGTCGCACGCCTGCGAAATTGCCGCAAGTTTTTCGTCGGTCATTTTATCCGATTTCAATTTGTGATTTGCGATTGCGGCAGCCTTTTTCAAAACACCGAATGCATGAGTAATCTCACGCGGCATTGTTTCAATACCTACGCCGATTTTGAAATTTTCGTGGCTGCGCTCGGTTTGTGCTGCCCAATATTTGTCGGCAGGAACCTTAACTTCGCCCATTGAATCGTGTTCAATACGATATTCCATTATTCATTACCTCCGAATAATATATAATTAGAGTTTTAACTGTCCTATATTATAAAATTATAGATTTGAGTATTCAAGAGCTTTTGTTAAAAAAATAACGATGTTATATCAATTTTGGATATTTCAACAAATTTGAGGATTTTTATTGTTAAAAATATAACAATTTGATGATTTTTGAATTTTTACGCGGAAAAGCAATAAAGAAAAACGGCTTTGCTATGGGGCACACTGCATAAGGAAGTAATTGGTTTAAGCTTTCTGAATTTTGCCCATTGCACTATTAAAAAAATATGCCAATACGCAAGTATTGGCATATTTTTGTTAATGCACACTGAACAAAATCAGTTTGCTTAAACTGCTTTGCACTCAAAAATCATAGAAACAGATGATAGACAAGGCATAATTCACAGTGCAGGCTGACGCCTGCGCTGTGAATTTAACGCAGTATTTCGCTGTTTATTTGCTTTTTGAGCATTTATTCCTTATGCAGTGTGCCCCTTCAGAAAGCCGTTTAATCATCATATTTTTAAAAATCGAAATCGAGATAATCATCTTTCGTAAAGCGGTGGTATGTCACACCGAAATCGTCATCATCGAGGCAATAGTAAAATTCGTCAGGTTTGCCGTTCTCAAAATAAATCAAATATTCAAATTCGCCGTTTGATGTCCTTTCAAAATGCACCTTGTCGCCGAACGATTTAAAAAGCGCAACAATCTTTTCAATATTGCAGTCGGGCTGTCTTATCGCATTAACAAATTGCACAATAAAGTCATTGTCGCTTAGTGAATTGTGCACAAGCTCAACGCCCTTTTCCGACACGGTAATACGGTATCCGCCGTCTGTTTCGGCAATCGAAATATCGCCGAATTTGTCTTGCTTTTCGCGGGCAAAGCGGTCTAAAAGCAGAACAATTTCATCCTCCGTGCAATCATTGAGCAGGTGGCGCAGTGACAGCTTAATATAGTTTATGCCGAGCGGCATTTTTTCATATCCGAGCTTTGCCTGTGACTCCTTAATAACGCTGATAATATTACGCTCCAATTTATCAAAATCCATTTTTAATTCTCCCTGATTCTTACAAAAACGCTCATTTCGTTTTCGCCTCTGTTTCCCCACCTATGATAAGGAATAAATTTGATTTCCGTTTCTTCGTAGGTCGGCTTTATGTAGTCGAAATACAGCGAGTCGCTCGCTTTTTCACGACCACCGCGCATCGTTATACAGTCGCCGAATTCAACAAAATCGCTGTCGGCATTCACAATCAGCTGTTGAAGATATGTACCGTTATCCGCGCCCTCAATGCAATAGACAACGGGTCCGCGGCACAATGCGACCTTTCCGACATTTGCACGCACATTGCTTGTGCAGGCGACAAATCGCGGCTTGATTTCAAACGACGCACAAATTTCCGTTTCGCCGTTAATAACAATATAGGCATAGCCTTTTTTAATCTCAAACGGTGCCGAAATTTTATAATTTTTGCACCAAGACGGAATGCGCAGAGCAAGGTGCATACTTTTTTTCGGCTTTATTTTGATACTAACGCCGCCGTCGTTCAAATACGACGATTTTATACAAATAAGGGCATTTTTAGCATTAATTTTTGCACCGATGTATTGATGAACATAAAATGCATCACTGCTCTCGCTGAAACAGTATTCACCGAGCGACGATATAAGGCGTGCCAAATTTGGCGGACAGCAGGCACAGCCAAACCATTTTTGCCGAACAGGTTTAATATGAGCCTTGCGACTGTCTTTGTGCGACGCCTCCGGCAAAACCTCGAGCGGATTGACATAGAAAAAGCGCTTTGCATCCTCGCTCATTCCCGACAAAATTGTGTTATACAGTGCCCTTTCGGCAACATCGGCATATTTTGAATCGGGATTAATTGCGCTCATTCGCATTGCGAAGAAAACAAGTCCTATCGACGCACAGGTTTCGCTGTAAGCAAGGTCGTTGGGCAAATCATAGTTAAACGAAAACGCCTCTCCGTCAACTGTTGCGCCTATGCCGCCTGTGATATACATTTTCTTTGAGCGAATATTGTCAAAAATTTTTTCGCAAGCCGCAAGCAATTCATTATCACCGATTTCGCGTGCAACATCAACCATACCCGAATAGAGATATACTCCTCGAACGGCGTGGCCTACTGCCTCCGTCTGATATTTCGGCTGAATGTGCGCCTGATTGTAAAAATAATTATCGCCCACAGTTTCTTTGCCCGAAACGAGGTCATAATAATATGGCTTTTTGCCGCGTTCGTCAACAAAAAAAGCCGCCGTTTTCAAATATTTTTTATCACCCGTGCCGCGATACAGATCGACAAGTGCCGTTTCGGCAATTTCGTGACCGGGATAACCTTTGACTTTGTCCTCACCGAATGTGTCGCAAATCAAATCCGCAAAACGGCACGCCGTATCAAACAGCTTTTTGTTGCCCGTTGCGTTATAATAGGCAATCACAGCCTGAGCTAAATGACCAAAGCAGTAAAGTTCGTGATAATCCTTTAAATTTGTAAAAATTTCGTCTTGATTATTGATGATATAAAGTGTGTCGAGATAGCCGTTTTCAAGTTGCGCCGAACAAATGAGGTCTATGCACTCGTCCGCTTTTCTTTTCAAATCATCGTCAGGATGATTAACGAGCGAATAAGCCACAGCTTCGAGCCATTTATAGACATCGCTGTCCTGAAAAACCCAGCCGTGAAATGCGTCTTTAGGCGCACTCTCGTCATAATGCCATCTGTCGGCAGGATATTTAGGCGGTTTAATGCCGTTTTTCATATTTTTAACAATTATTGACGCCTTTTTGAAATTTTCAAGACAATGGCTTTTGTCCGCGCCCTCAATTTCGTCATTAAGCGCCGAAAGCTGATACGGAATCATCTCGCGGCGGACAAGCTCCGATTTTTCGAGCCAAAAATCGTCCGTCAGTGTGATATTATTGAGTTTGAGTCGGTTTGAAAACAAATTTTTATCCATAAAAGCAACCCTTGTAATATTTTTTCAATGCTATTTTACCATATAGTGAACAAACGGTAAATAATTTTGTGATTTTATAGACAAAAAAATCCAAAGTGATAATATGGAATATATAAAATAAAAAGGAGGGCGCACAGCGCACAAAAATATGCTTGAATACAGATATGATACTCAACTTCTCATCGAGGGCACAGGCCTTGACGAGGACGATATTCACGATTATTTTGTAGACAATTTTAAGGGCGACTGCCTTATTGCAACAGGTGATGATGATTTGGTTAAAATTCACTATCACACAAACGAGCCGTGGAAAGTTCTTGAATATTGCTCGTCGCTCGGTGAAATTTTCGACATTGTTGTTGAAGATATGGACAGACAGGAGCGCGGACTCAAGGGCTGATTATATTTTTAAACAAAAAAGAGCATTGCATACTGTTTCTATTGTCCATTTTTACGGACATGTTCAGTGAAAGCAATGCTCTTTTAAATTTTAATCAAGCTGAGTATAGAAAACTTTTAAGATTGTTTGCATCAGGTAGTCTTCATCCGGCGTAAACTCGGCATGCGCTACATCGGGCAAAACTGGGTCGGCAGATTCGCCGAATGTGCCCTTTAAGCGGTATGATTCAAAGTCGGTTATTCCCTTTGACAACAGAAGCGAGCCGAGATATGTAGCATTGTCAAGCTTAATATCGCTTTGCGAATATTTTTGTGCCTCGTTGTAAAGTTTTGAAATAACGCTGAAATCGTTCATCACCGCAGGAACAAGTTGCTTTGTATATGCCTTGACATACTGCACTTGGCGATCTGTTCTGTTAATTGACGCATCAACAGTGTCCATATTACGCTGGCGGACATATTTTTCTGCCATATCGCCTTTAAGAACAACCTCGTCGCCTACCTTGATTCCCTCGTCCTTAAAATCGTAAAGCGACGAATCAATGGTTACTCCGCCGATAGCGTCGTTCAAGGCGGCAATACCGTCCAAATCAAGTGCAAAATACTTGTTTATAGGAACATTATAAAGAACGCGGCTGATTGAGTTTACCGTATTTTTACAGCTGAGTTCCCTGCCGTCACCGTAAGCATAAGCAAGGCAAAGCTGTGTCTTTTGCGTTTCAATCAGCGTGCCGCTGTCCATATACATATCAACATCAACCATCGTGTCACGCGGAATTGCAATTGCACTTGCCTTGCCGCTTTGCGTGTCAACAGCAAAAACAATATCTGCGTCGGCTGCTCCGACGAAATCGGTTTCGTCGCTTGTTTGGAGTGTCTCCTGGTCGATACCCATAAAGGCTATTGAAACGACATTTTCGTTATATTTGTATTTATGGCCGTCATACTCGATGATTTCACTGTATTCTGTTGTAGCGGCATTTTCCTTTTTAAAATCGCCCGTTTTAACATTAATCCCCAAAACAATCATTGCGATAATGGGAATCAGAAGTAAAATAACAAGCACAATAATGGCTATTTTTGCGGCAGTCGGCAATCCCTTTTTCTTTTTGCCGTGATGATGGCGGTGTGAATGGTGGTGTGAACCGCTGTGATGACTGCCCGAAGAGTGGTGATGATGCCCCGAAGAGTGATGCTCGCCGTCGGTCGAATGATGATGCCCGTCGCCGTGTGAGGAATGAGAATGATGATGTGATGAATGATGAGGCTCATTTTTATCAACAATTGCATTTATGTCATCATCCGTATTTTCAATGCTTGCCATTGGGGTTACTGGAATTGTGCCGTTTTTTTCGTCACTGACGGAAACGGTGTATTCCGGCGTCTTGACATCGTCGGGCTGCGAACCCTCGGCAAACGAAAGTTCACCCGACTGCTTTGAATTGCCGCCGGTTAGATTGAGCAAAATATCATCTTCGCTGTTGTTCAAATTTGGATCAATAGGTCTTTTCATCGTCTGCTAATACTCCGCATACTAAATATCTGTTGCTTTTTTGGTTTGTCACGCAAGTTGACAGAACTACTATATTATCATCAATTGTAATGTCTTTGTCAAGTTTTGAGCGCACATTTTTGTTTGTTGACTGCGGATTTTTTATCATTTCTATAAATTCCTCAAATGTGCCGTCGTTTTGGAAATTAAAACTGTTCATAATATGGCGGTCATCATACTTAAACGCCGAAACGATTTGATATTTGAGGCGTGAAGTCGGCGTATAAATATAAAAATACGGGTGGGAATCAAAAAATTCCTTACTTTCAAATTTGTGCAAGGTGGTAAACATCGTGTCGCCGTAGTTGTTGTGGCCGTAAATAACGGTTACCCTGTCATTAAAAGTTTTTGTGTTTGAAAGCTCCGTGTAAATTGCTCCGCTTGCAACATATGATTTGTCGTAAGCACTGTGACGAAGATAAAAATAATCGTCTGTCGGGCTTTGGCACACCGGATGGTCAATCTTTGTGCCGTCAACTTTTATCCAAGCGTAAATGTCGCTGTTTTTGCTTTGAAGCGATTTAAAATCAATCGGATTTTTAACGGTGCCATCATTTGCCTGCGCCGCTGTTGTGCTTTGTGTGTAGCTTTGCGCTTTGTTATCTTCGCCGGCTGCGCTTTTTTGCATATAAATATAATAGCCGAAACAGCAAAGCCCTGCAATAATCATCAACACGGCAATAACTGTCAATACCTTTTTCACCGTATTTTTTTTACCGTCGGAATTATTCATATTTTTATTATTGCCGTTACTCATAATCTCACCAAAAATCATAAAAAATAACAAATGAGCACAAGGAATCCCTTATGCTCATCGGAAATATTCATTAAGAATTATTCAGCATCTTCATCCTTCTTCTTAAGAGCAAGGAGAAGAGCCGCACCTGCACCTGTCAAGCCCAATCCTGTTGCGGTAACTGCGCCTGTTTTAGGTGACTTGCTGTCATTATTCGGCTTTGTATTGTTTGAACTTGCGTTCTTAACAATAGCATTTGCTGTTACAACGCCTTCATAATCCTCTGACACCAAAATTGTGATTGTATTGTCCTTTTCGGAAACAATAGTATAATCCTCACCCTCGGTCATATTAGGAAATTCCCAACCGATAAGTTCGCCGTTGCCATTGTATTTGAATGTAATTTTGTTTGAATTTGATTTGTCAACATCGTAGGTAACATCCGTTGATGTTTTTCCGTTTACCTCAACTTTGATTGTTGAATAGCCGGATTTTTTTGTTTCTTGGCTGTTGTAGGTTTTAGCCATTGCTACATTTGCGGAAGCAAGACCTACTGAAAATACCATAACAACCGAAAGGATAATTGATAAAAACTTTTTCATATTATTTCACCTCAAATAAAATTGT
Organism: Mediterraneibacter torques; assembly: GCA_963630035.1. GTDB lineage: Bacteria > Bacillota > Clostridia > Oscillospirales > Acutalibacteraceae > Eubacterium_R. The sequence goes on along the minus strand of CAVGLE010000001.1, from coordinate 63,235 downwards.
TTTTTATACTGCTTTGATAATCGAGTACATTATAACACCCTTTATTTGTTTTGTAAAGACTTTTTGCAATTTTTTTGGTTACAAAAAATGTCAATTGTAACAAATGCAATTTTTGATGTTGTTTTTTATTTGATTGGCGGCGGAAATCATAATTTTACGAAAGCTGGGCTTTACCGGTGCAAAGCTCGTAATATCTGCCTTTCAGTGCAAGGAGCGAATCATGGTCGCCGCGCTCGATGATATTGCCATGCTCAAGCACCATAATTGCATTTGAATTACGAACAGTTGAAAGACGGTGCGCAATTACAAAAACGGTTCTGCCTATCATCAGACGATCCATACCGTGCTCAATGTGAGCCTCGGTTCTTGTATCGACAGATGATGTTGCTTCGTCAAGAATCATAACCGGCGGGTCTGCAACTGCGGCTCTCGCAATCGCAAGAAGCTGTCTTTGACCCTGTGATAGGTTTGCACCGTCGCCGGTGATTTCTGTATTGTATCCGTCTTTAAGATGCTTAATAAACGAATGTGATGACGCAAGTTTTGAAGCCTCTATGCATTCCTCATCGGTTGCGTCAAGCCTGCCGTAGCGGATGTTGTCCATAATGGTACCCGTAAACAGGTGAGTATCCTGAAGCACAATAGCAAGCGAGCGGCGCAAATCGGCTTTTTTGATTCGTTTTATATCAATGCCGTCGTAGGTAATTGTGCCCTCTTGAATATCATAAAAGCGGTTGATAAGATTTGTGATTGTTGTTTTGCCTGCACCTGTCGAGCCGACAAAGGCAATTTTTTGACCGGGTTTTGCGTAAAGATTAATATTGTGCAAAACAACCTTGTCGGGTACATATGAAAATGTAACATTGTCAAAAACTACTTTGCCCTCAACCGGAGTTTTTTTGTTTTCGTCAATCCAAAACCACTTCTTGCCATTTTCGGTGTGAATTTCCTCAAGCGTAACGGTGCCGTCATCAACCTCGCTGTCCATATCCATAATCTCAAACACTCTTTCTGCGCCGGCAAGAGCGGAGAAAATGTTGTTCATTTGGTTCATAATTTGGTTAATCGGCTGGGTAAACTGCTTTGAATAGCTGAGAAATGTGAAAAATGTGCCGATTGTAATTGTGCCTGACAAAACGAGTATTCCGCCGACAAGGGTAATTGATGCATAAGACGCATTGTTGATACCCGTTGAGCACGGCCCCATAATACCCGAATAAAAGTTTGCGTTTGTTGCGGCAAAACGATATTTTTCGTTAAGAACTTCGAAATCGTCATTAGCCTGTTGCTCGTGGTTGAAAACCTTAACAACCTTCATACCCTCAACGGTTTCCTCAATATTGCCGTTCATTTCGCCGAGAGCCGCCTGCTGCGCTTTGTAATATTTTCGTGTGCTTTTTGCAATTTTAAGCGAGTTTACAAGCATTATTACAAGAAAAACGCAAGCAACCGCGAACAGTCTCCACTCAAGCACAATCATCATCACAACAATGCCGACAAATGTAAAAATCGATGAAACAAGTTGAACAATTGTCTGCTCAAGCATCATTTGAATATTATCGACATCATTTGTAAAGCGACTCATAATCTCGCCGTGTGTTTTGGTGTCAAAATATTTAAGCGGCAGTGTTTGCAAATGGTCAAACAAATCTTTGCGGATTGCATTTGTCGATTTATACGCAACTTTAACC
>CAVGLE010000001.1:55716-61534 GCA_963630035.1 Mediterraneibacter torques | reverse complement strand
GTCGAGCAAACCGTGCTTAAAATAAGCGACAGAAAAACAATCAAAAGCAAAAATTTATTTTTTCCGAAATATGACAAAATTCTTGAAAAACTCTGCTTAACATTTTTGGGTTTAACTCCGGCAGGATTTCTTCCGCCCGGACCCGGTCCTCCCATTGGCATTATTCAAGCACCCCCTTTTGCTGTGTGGTATAAATTTCCTGATAAATCTCACACGATTTTATAAGTTCGTCGTGACTGCCTACTGCGTCAATTTTTCCGTCATCAAGAACAATAATCTTATCTGCATCCTTAACCGACGAAATGCGCTGTGCGATTATAATAACCGTTGTGTCTGCAAGTTCGTTGTAAAATGCCTCTCTGATTTTCGCCTCGGTCGCCGTATCGACAGCCGATGTCGAGTCGTCAAGAATAAGTATTTTCGGCGATTTAATCACTGCCCTTGCGATACAAAGACGCTGCTTTTGGCCGCCGGAAAGGTTTAATCCTCCCTGTGAAAGGTCAGTGTCGTATCCGTTTGGCTGACGCATAATGAAATCATGAGCCTGCGCCGCCTTGCACGCGGCAATTATCTCTTCGTCGGTGGCGTCCTTTTTGCCCCATCGGATATTTTCTTTTATCGTTCCGGAGAACAGTACATTTTTTTGAAGCACAACACCTATCATATTGCGAAGTGCCGTTAAATCGTAATTTTTGACATTCACACCATCAATAAGCACCTCGCCCGATGTAACATCGTAAAGACGCGGAATCAAATTGACAAGCGACGATTTGCCGCAACCGGTCGAACCGATAATGCCGATAACATTGCCTGCATCTGCCTTAAAGTTGATATTTTCCAAAACATTATCGCCCTCGTTGTATCCGAAGCAAACATTTTTAAATTCAACATTGCCCTGCGGATTTTCGGGAACAAATGCATTTTCGGGATTTTTAATATCAATATCGGTGTCGAGAACTTCAACAACACGGTCGCCGCAAGCCTTTGCTCTTGTAAGCTGAAGCAGAAGCATTGAAACCATCATAATATTCATCAAAACCTGCACAATATATGATGCAAGAACCGAAATTTGACCGACATCCATTTTTACATTTGGGTTTGCCGCATCAAGCGAGCCTTTGTAATAAATGTAAACGATTACAACATTCATCATAAGCATCAAAACAGGTAAAACGGTTACAACAAGTCCCGCTGCCTTTGAGCCTTGCTTTGCAAGCTCGTCTGACGCTTTATGGAATTTTTCCTTTTCCCTGTCCTCGCGAACAAATGCTTTAACAACGCGTATGCCGATTAAATTTTCCTGAACGACGCGGTTGACATTATCAATCTTTTTTTGCATTTTTTGAAACATCGGAAAGCCGAATTTCAATATAAGCGCCACAATCACAATCATAATAGGAAGCATTACCACAAGAATAAGCGAAAGTTTTGCGTTGATTGAAAATGCAAACACAGCCGAAACAATCAACAACGCTGGGGCGCGTACAAGAACACGCAACCCCATCATCAAAGTGTTTTGAAGCAATGTGACATCGTTTGTCATCCTTGTAGTAAGCGACGATGTTGAAAATTCGTCGATATTTTTGAATGAAAATTCACTGATTTTTTTATACATATCGTTTCTTAATCTGTAAGAAAACTTTTGGCTGACAACAGACGACGCTTTCATTGTTGCAAGTCCGCCGCAAAGGCCGACAACAGCCATAACAAACATTAAAATGCCAATCTTGATTACATAATTTTTAATACTCTGTGCAGCATTTACATCACCGCTGACAGCGGCACACTTTTCGTAAATCATATTTGCGATTGAGGGCAATGCAAGCTCGCATATTGCCTCAATGATCATGCCCAATGCGCTGATAATGCAAAGGTACCAAAGACCGTTAATATATTTTGCAAGTTTTTTAATCATTCGGCATTTCCTCCTTTTCCAAATTAATCATAATATGATCGAGCATATCGCTGAGCTTGCAGATTTCGTCATCATTAAGCCCTGCAGTGATATTGCTTTCCTGCGCATCCATTTTTTGTTTTATACGGCACGGAACGACTTTTCCCTTATCGGTTAAATAAATTTTTGTTATGCGGGCGTCCTTTTCATCCTGCACTTTTTTGACGAAGCCCGCCTTTTCAAGCCTTTTAATGCTGACCGACGCCGTTGCGGTTGAAACGCTTAGCCCTTTTGATATTTGGCTGACGGTCAGCCCGCCGTTTTGCTCAAGCATAATAATGATATGCTGTTGGCCGGCAAACAAACCCTCCTCCTGTGCGGCACGGTTAAAACGCATTCGCAACAGTCTTGAAACATCTGTGATACGCGGGCCTATCATTCCGCGCGGAAGCGGTTTTTCCGAATGTTTGTTACAATGATTATCCATATCTATATATCCCTCGATATTGTTTAGCCGGCTAATGTTAGCCGACTAATAAGTATTATATCATCAAAAAGCCGAATGTCAACACATTTTTATTTTTTCATAAAAAGGTCACAAATACACAAAAATCAAGCCCATATCTATATATGAAATTTATATTGATATACATATTATAATGTGATATTATACTACAGTCTTAATTAAAAAACTTTTAAAATCCACGGAGGCAGGCGTTATGGAATACAACCTTTGCGACATAAATACGGTTAAAATGCTGCTTGCGAGATACAAATTCAGTTTTTCCAAAGATCTCGGTCAAAATTTTTTGATTGATGACAGTGTGTGCCCCGAAATGGCAAGTCACCTTGGTGCAAATGACAAAACGGGTGTTTTGGAAATCGGACCCGGTATCGGCGTTTTAACAAAGGAACTTTGTAAAACGGCAGGCAAAGTTGTCGCCGTCGAACTTGACAAAAGGCTTTATCCCCTTTTGGCCGAAACGCTCGGCGATTACGATAATTTTGAGCTTATTGAGGGCGATGTTATGAAGATTAATCTTACCGAAATAATAAGCGAAAAATTTGCAGACTGCGACAGCATTAAGATTTGCGCAAATTTACCGTATTATATCACATCTCCGATCGTTATGATGTTGCTCGAAAGCAATTTGCCAATCGACGAAATCGAAGTTATGGTTCAGCGTGAAGCGGCGCAAAGGCTTTGCGCAGAGGTCGGCACACGCGATGCCGGGGCAGTCACTGTTGCCGTAAACTATTACGGCGAGGCTGAAATTTTGTTTAATGTCGGCAAAGAAAGTTTTATGCCGTCGCCCAAGGTCGACAGCGCAGTTATTAAAATAACCGTTCGCAAGCAAAAGGAATTTGGCATTGACAATGAAAAGGCGTTTTTCACAATGATTAAAGGCGCATTTTCGCAAAGGCGCAAAACGCTTGTAAATTCGCTTTCATCAACAGTGGGTATATCAAAAGACAAAATAACATCCGCGCTTGACCGACTCGGCATCAGCCCGACGGTCAGAGCGGAAAAAATGAAAATGGAGGATTTTGTAAGCCTTTACGGCTTATTGTATTGAGTATGGCACAAAAAGTAAAAACAAAAGACAATACAATAGTATTCAGTAATTATAAAGTACCGAAAGCGGTAATGACTCTCGCATTGCCGAGCGTATTGGGTATGCTTATAAACATCATCTACAATCTCGCAGACACATTTTTTGTAGGTCAAACGGGTGACGCCAATCAGGTTGCGGCTGTTAGCGTATCAATGCCCATATTTATGATTTTTATGGCAATAGGCAACCTTTTCGGTGTAGGTGGATGCGCATATATCAGCCGTTCGCTCGGTGAGGGCAAAAAAGACAAAGTAAAAACGATTTCGTCATTTTGCGCATATGCTTCAATGATCGGCGGCGCAATAATATCTGTTACATTTTTAATTTTCAGAAATCCGATTTTGCGATTAATCGGTGCGTCTGACAACACAATAGGATATGCAAACGACTATATGTTTTGGCTTGCAATCAGCTCGCCGCTTATTGTTATGGGCATCTGCGCATCAAACATTGTCAGAGGTGAGGGTGCGGCAAAAGATTCCGTAATCGGCACAGTTATCGGTCAGGTTGCGAATGTAATACTCGACCCGATATTCATTTTGAACAAAGGCGACAAGCTCTTTTCAATTGAAATGCCGTTCGGTCTCGGCAAAGGAGCAGAGGGTGCCGCAATCGCCACGGTAATAGGAAATTTGCTTACGCTTGTGTATTTTATTGTTTATTTTATGAGGGGCAAATCTATTCTTTCTATCAATCCAAGGCGTTTTTCTGCTAAAGACGGAATCGCCAAGGGAGTAATCAGCGTAGGCACTCCCGCCGCAATCAACAACCTTTTAATGAGTTTTTCAAACATCATCATCAATATGTTTCTCACAAAATACGGCGACAGTGCCGTTGCCGCAATGGGCGTTGCAATGAAAGCAAATATGCTTGTTGTAATGTTCCAAATCGGTGTCGGCCAGGGCATTCAACCGCTTGTCGGATACTGCTTCGGCGCAAAGAAATATGAAAGAATGAAAAAGGTTATCCGCTTTTCAATGATGTGCAACATAATTATCGGTGCGGCGGTAACGATATTTTATATCGTTTTCAGGCGACAGGTTATCGGCGTATTCATTGAAGATGAGCAGGTTATCGAATACGGTGTAAAAATGCTCACGGCTCTTATGGCACCCGGCACGGTTATAGGAGTTATGTTTGTTATTAACTTTTCGTTTCAGGGAATGGGCAAAGGTATTCAATCGCTTATTCTTGCCGCAGGCAGACAAGGTTTGATTTATTTGCCGCTGTTATTTATTATGAACAGCTTGGTAGGACTTGACGGCATTATTTGGGCTCAGCCGGCAGCCGATTTATTCTGTGTTGTTTTGAGTTTGATTATGTTTAAATCGGTTACAAACAAGCTAAAAAAAGAAGCTCAAATCCCAATTGACACAGACTGATACCACGCAGGTCGGCGTTTACTCAATTATAGTGTTGACAAAGTAAAATTTATATATTATATTGAAACCAAAGGATATAATCGGCAATTAATTATAAGGAGGCTCGTTATGAACCGAAAAACGAAAGGAATACTTTGGGGCGTTGTGATTATTGCTGTCGGCATACTTTGGGGGCTTGACAAAAGCAATATAATTGATTTTACGATATTTTTTGACGGATGGTGGACATTGTTTATCATTATTCCGAGCATTGTCGGGCTGTTCAAAAGCCGCGACAAAACGGCGTCGGCAATTTTTCTTGTAATCGGAATATTTTTGCTGATAAATGCAAACTTTGATTTAAAGCCTTTAAAAGTGCTTATTTTGCCGGCAATTGTTGTTTTAATCGGTATTTATATAATTGTAAAGAACATCAAAAACAGCAACAGCGAGCCGCCGCAATTCAACGAGGCAATTGTAAACCCGAATTATCAGGAATACACCGCGACTTTTGCAGAGCAAAAATATGTTTTTGACCAACAGTTTTTGGGCGGCAAATACAGTGCGACATTTGGCAGCATTGATCTCGATTTAAGCAAAGCGTATATTCAAACCGGCACTTTGATTGATGCAAGAGCAAATTTCGGCGGAGTTGAAATTACCGTTCCGCAAAACATCAGAGTTGTCATCAAATCGCATGGCTTTTTCGGCGGAACAAGCGACAGAAGCAACAAAAACCTTGCATTTGATGCACCCACGCTTTATATTGACAGCAGTTGCTTTTTCGGCGGTGTCAATATAAAAACACTATAATATAATACAATTAACATTAGATGAAAAAAGCGACAAAGGCTTGATTACGGTGCCTTTGTCGCTTTTGATTTTACAAATTATTAACCTTTGTCTTTTCGCGGCTTTAACTTTTTGTGTGATGCGTTGTCTTCTTT
>CAVGLE010000001.1:0-55706 GCA_963630035.1 Mediterraneibacter torques | reverse complement strand
GTTTTCTTTTTCGTGTTCTTTATTATTCATTTTGTCATTTAACCGCTTGCGTTTTCTTTCGAGTGCATTTTTGCGCTGTTTTTCGTCCGTTTGCTTCATTTGGGTAACAAAATTATTGTAGCTGTCGTTCCAATAAGAATATGATTTGTCTCCGCGCAAATCGGCAAGGCTGTAATTTTTTGCAATATAGCTGCCAAGGTAATTCGTTACCTTTTTTGCGCCGGAATAGTTCATATGTGTTCCGTTGTCGCGAAACGATTTTTTAAGGTTGATTTTAAGCTGTGAGGTAAGCATATTAAAATCAATATAATCAACATTTTCCTTTTTTGCAAGCGCAGTCATCGAATTGTGGCGCGCATAATCCCACGAAGTAATACTTGGAACACTTATAAGCAACGGTTCGGAGCCGTGCTCTCTGCACAAGGCAAGTATTTTTTCAAAATAATAAGTATTAATCTCGCTGACATCTTCCGTTTTATCCGTCTTTTTCATATAATTCGACACATCACATTTACCGTGGCGCGAATCATACTTAAAGCCGTGTGAGTCGGGCGTATCAATTTCGTATTTATGGCGAAGCGGTTGCTTCCACATATCGTGAAATTTCAAAATCGGGAACACACTTTGCAACTTGTCGTCAATAAATTCCGTTTTAAAATAGTCGAAAACAGTTGTTTTCGGAGTTACGCCGTGTGTTTGAATCGGTTTTTCATCATACAGAATATCCGTTTCAATCAAAACAATTTTCGGTTTTTGGGTTTCATAAGCCTTTTTCAGCAATTGATACGACACTGACGGTGATTGAAAACCGACTGCAGCCATGCTTGCCGTGTAGCCGAAATCGTGCCATAAATCGGGCACATCAAACGCCGAATAAAGATTGCTGTTGCCGATACCGAGAATTTGGAGTGAATTTTCTTTTTCATACTGAAAAGCGTATTGCGGATAATATTTGCTCTTGTAGCGTGCGCCGTTTTCGCTTGTAAATACAAACGATGACAACGAACAGAATATCATCACAAACGCAAGCAAAAACGCTCCCATTCTAATCGCTCTGTTTTGTTTTAATTTTTTTAATTTCATCTTTTTCATACCTAAAATTTAGCGTAAATCAAATCTATTACGCCGTATCCCTCTCCGTATGCTCCCATAAGAATTACGGCAAAAATCATAACCATAAACAAAACAAACTTAATACAGTAAGGAAGTTTTGCGATTTTTTCACGAATATCGGTGCCTTTTTCCTGTATTATGCCTACTATAAACATCAGCAGCGCGCCGAGAGCAATAACCGCAATGTCTACCCAATCAAGCCCCGATTTTAAACCCAGCGCCTTTGAAGTACCGTCAAAAACAATCGGATTTGTAAAAATCGACGATATCATTTTACCGAGTGATTTTAAATCATCCGCTCTGAATATAAACATCCCGAAATTGACAATCACGAATGTGCGTGCAATCTGAAAAAGGCTAAAGCCCTTTGACTGCCTGTTGATTTTCAGAGCCGGGCAAATTTTTCTGAATAACGGCTCAAAAAACATACCGAGCATCATCAGCACATAATAATAAAGGCCGTAAACGATATATTTCCAACCCGAGCCGTGCCAAAACCCGTTTGAAAACCAAACAAAGAAAAGCGCAACGGCTGTGGGGATCAGGTTTGCATAATAGCGATTGAATTTTTTGCCTGCCGATTTTGGGAGATTCATAAACGCCTTTGACAGTGAAATGGGATAAAAAACATAATCTCTGAGCCAGCCGCCGAGCGTGATATGCCAGCGTTGCCAAAACTCGTTAATTGTTTTTGCAAAAAACGGTCGGCGGAAATTTTCGGGCAAATGCAGACCCATCATTTCGCCGAGACCGCACATGACATCCATAATTCCGGAAAATTCACTGTAAAGCTGTAATGTATAAAATAAAACTGCCGGAACAACCGTTATCGCATTCCAATGATTAGGCTTATCAAAAACTACATTTACAAACATTGCCGCTCTGTCGGCAATTATCATTTTTTTAATAAGCCCCCAAACGACGCGCACCGCGCCGTATATAAAGCCGTGATAATCAAATTTCGGGCAGGATTTAAGTTGAACGCCGAATTGGTCGTATCGCGTAATCGGGCCTTCGACTATTGTCAACATAAACGACAGGAACAGCGAAACCCGAAACGGATTTTTTTCCGCTTCAAATTTGCCGTGGTAAACATCGGTGATATAACCGATTGCCGACAGTGTATAAAACGAAATACCGAGCGGCTGAACAACCTTTAAATACCGGGCATTTGTTCCGAAAAGATGATTTGCCGTGTCGATAAAAAAGCCGTGATATTTGCAAACGAGCAGGATACCGAGTGTTGACAGCACGCCGAGTGCAAGCACTCCCCTTTTATACGATGTGTACTTTTTCTTGAGAACTTTTTTCTCATCACGCGGCAAGCCTTTTTTCTTTGCCTTGAAAGCATCGTTGAGCTTTTGCAACCACATACCAACCAGCCAAATTATAACCGTGGCGGCAATTATTTGCCAAATGTGACCCTTACACGATATAAAATAAAATACATATGACCCCAAAAGGAGAACACACCATTTTGCCTTTTGCGGAAACAAATGATACAGAACAAATGTTATACCGAAATAAAGAGCAAAAAAAGCAAAGGTTGTATATCCTATCATTTTCTGTTTGACCTCTCTGAATTTCATCGTTTGGATAATTCTACTATTTTGTTAATGTAAAAGCAATAAATAAAATCTTAAACATTCTTAAATTTACAGAGAGAAAACCCAATTATGTGCGCATTTGCGCACATATGCAGATAAATAAAAACGCGGTGAAAAAACCGCGTTTTTACTATTGATTTTTTAATCGATTATTTTGTTTTGACTTTTTTGGTTTTGCTCCATGAAGAGTAAACTTTTTTGGTTTTGCCGTCTATTTTAACTGTTTTGTAGGTGCGAACACGAACATAGTATTTTTTCTTTGAAGAAAGTTTTTTAACGGTTTTTGAAGTTGTCTTGTTTTTTGAAACATTGACAGTCTTTGCGTTTTTAAACTTGCTTGATGTTGAATACTGAATTTGATAGCCTGTTGTTTGTGTTGCTTGCTTTTTCCAAGAGAGCTTGAAGCCCTTTTTCAACGCCGAAACCTTGCTGATTGAGGTTGATTTCGGAACAATGTAATAATAAACGGTTTTTGAGCCTGTGTAGTTACCATTGAAGGTTACCTTAACAGCATATCTGCCGACATTCTTTCTGCCCGAAGAGTATTTTACTGTGTAATCGGTGCCGTTTTTGAGTGTTTTGCCGTTGCCGTCCTTAACCGTAACGCTCGGAGTTTTTGCTTTTCCGTTATATGTGTACGATGTTGAAGAAAGTTTAACATTTGAAGCTTTTGCAGGATTGATTTTGAATGTCTTTTTAACAGTGCCGCTGTAATCGCCCTTGAAAGTAACGGTTACCGTTGCGGTGCCTGCCTTAACATTGTTTGAATATGAAACGCTGTAGCTTGACGAAGCGATTTTTGCACCGTTTGCATCGGTTACGGTTACGCCCGGTTTTTTTGCAGAGCCGTTATATGTATAAGATGATGAAGAGAGTGAAACGGTCTTGATTTTTGCAATTGTCTTAACTGTTTTGTAGGTTTCGCCGCAGATTCTGCAATCGGCAACAACCGCACCGTCCTCGGATGTTGTGGCAGCGATTGTTCTGTTTTTGGCAATATGCTCTTTGTGCTCATAAGCAGCATTGCCTACAGACTCCTTAAAATATGTTAATGCAAGATATGATTGCTTTGTTGCGCTTACATTGCTTTCACCGCAGTATGTAAACACGCCTGTTGTATTTTCAAAGCCCTCAACAAGGTTTTTATAGTATGAAAATGCAGTGTCATTGTCACCGAGTGCTGCATAAGCCATAACGCAAAGTGCTGTTGAATTTGCGTTTACATCATTATACTGATAGCTGTAAAATGCACCGGTATCGGTTGTGTATGTTTTCAAAATCTGCTTTGCGTCATCAACATATGATGAATAATCGTCTGCATATTTTGCGATTGAGGTGAGGAACATTGCAGTGTTGTCACAGCTGAAGCCCCAGAAATTCATACCCGAGCCGATTGTATAATCGTCCTCAATGAATTTGTCGATAAGTTTGTGCGCAAAATCGCTGCTTGCCGCCTCAATTGCGACTCTGTAATAATACGGATTTGAAATGCTGTCGGTATCTGTGCTTTCAAATGCCGAAACAAGGTCGTAGCCCTCAAAGCTCTTTGCATCATAGCCGAGCTTTTCGAGTGCGGGGATTACTGCGCCGTAAAGCGCAAGGTCGCTTTTAACCTCGCCGTTGATTGTCGAAACAAGTTTGCCGTCGTTTGCATCAAGCATTGATTTAACGCTTGCAACATAGTCTGCCTTGTACTTGTCAACATTTGCGCCGCCGTTGAGATATGCAAGAAAATCGGCAGCTTTTGCGATTGTGAGCGAATCAACCGATTGCAAAAGGAAATCCGCACCGCCGGTAAGCTGTGCGCCGAGCGCATTATAAAACTGTGTTGCAACGGTAACTCTTGTGTACGGCTCAAAAATTTTGCTGCCGCTGATTTCGCCGCTTGCGGTAACAACATATGTTTTACACTGTGAAAGTTTGAGGGTGATTTGACCGTTTTCGTCGGTTGTGCCGACAGAAGTACCGTCAACAGAAATATTCAAGCCCTGTGCAGGGAGAATAACTGTTGCCCAGTTTTCGTCAAAACCTTCATAAGTAGCGGTAAGAGTTACATCGCCGGTAGTTGATTTAATATCTCTGCCGCCGAGCGAAACATATTTGTCGCCGTAGTATGTTGTATCCTGATAGAACATAGTGTCAACATAATCGCCCGATTTTACCTCGGTATCAAGATTGTACCAAATACCGCTTCCGTTATCGGTTGCACCGTTGAGTCTGTATGCAAGTGCAGAGGTTTCCTCGCCGAAAGCGGAGGTGATAACTGCCGTGTCGCTCGCCTTAAGCGGTGCATAATCCATAAAATCCTCGCCGAACATATCAATATGTGCGGCAATAAGCACATCAAGGATTGTCGGCTCGTCCGATTTATCGTTGTAGCCTACCTCATCCTTGTATTTATCCGACAAATCGGATGAAACGGTGATTGTTTTCGGCTCCATTGTGTAAACTCCGCCGTCAAACACGCTGTATTCGACAGTGGCGGTTTTAGGAGTCGTGTTTTCATCTGCAAATGCAACTGTTCCGACAGAGAGCGCCGACGCAAGCATTACTACAGAAAGAAAAACAGAGATTATTTTTTTCATTTTAAAAATTCCTTTCCGCTGTTTGTTATTTAACGCCTAATTGAAATTGCACAGCCCCAAAATCAATTTTCGGGCAAGAAAAAAGCCCTGCATGGCAGAGCGAAAAATCAACATCACGGCGCAACGAATACAAGTAAGCCAAAGCACCTGCTTAATGCACCTAATATTAAATCTTCGGCTCTTCCGCTTGCCCAAAAGCCTAAATTCATATATACGACCCGTCTCCCGACTGAGGATAAAGCAAATGCGCATTTTCGTACCTTCTCGAAACAGCTTTATTAAGCGTCATTCAATGGTATAGGCGAAAAATTCATCCAACACGGTAATGGCGGTTGCTCGGGATTCACACCCGATTCCGTAGCCGTATATAACTTTTAAACGATTATAGCACAAGGTAATTACAAAAACAACAGTAATTAAAATTTTTGTTTACCGCGTCGGTTTTTAATGATATAATGAGCGTAAAGGCTGTGCAAATCGCACCACGCGATTATATAAGGGAGATTTTGCCCCTGCGGTCGGAAGGGTAACGGTAAAATTTATGAAAAACATTTTGTTTTATAAGAAAAAAGCGTCTGCATGGGAGGAGGCACTCCCCGTCGGCAACGGCAGGCTCGGCGCAATGGTTTTCGGCAATTTAAAAACGGAGCGAATCGCGCTTAACGAGGACACGCTTTGGTCTGGCTATCCGAAAGATTTAAACAAAAAAGACGCCGCAGAACATCTTGACGATATTCGCAAGGCGATTTTTGACGGCAATCGCGAACTTGCAAGCAAAATTGCAAACGAGGATATGCACGGTCATTGGAGCGAAGCTTATTTGCCGTTCGGCGATTTGACGATTGAATATTCAAAAACGAGTTTTGCAAAAGACTATCGCCGCACTCTCGATATATCAAAGGGTGTTGCGGTTGCTCAAAATTCAAAGGTTAAGCAAACAGTTTTTGTGAGCCACCCTGCACAAATGATTGTAGTAAACATAAAGAGTGAACACCCGATAAGTTTTAAGGTTAAACTGTCGAGCAAGCTCAATCACCGCTCCTACACCGAGGAGGACTGCCTTTATATGGAGGGCAACGCGCCCGAAATTTGTATGCCGCCGTATTATAACACCGGCACGGTATTTGATTACGGCAAGGGCGCAATGAGTTTTTGCGGCGCCGTAAAGGTGCTCGGCACAGCAAAGTTCAACGACAGTGAAATCGCCGTTGAAAATCAGACGGAAACCACCCTCCTCATTTCCCTTGCAACGGGATTTGTTGACAGCAAGTCAATGCCGACGGCAAATGCAAAGGAGCGTGCAACGGCATATTTTAAAAACATAAAATCATACGAATCGCTCCTTGACGAGCACAAAAATGATTTTTCGGCACTGTTTGACAGAGTAGCTGTCGATTTCGGCAGTGAAAGAGCCGATGTTCCGACAAACAAAAGGCTTAAAGATTTCAAAAAAGGCACAGATGACAATAATCTTATTGCGCTTTTGTTCCAATACGGCAGATATTTGACAATATCATCGTCACGCCCCGGTACAAGTGCAATGACATTGCAGGGAATTTTCAATCCGCACATTCGCGCGCCGTGGTCATCAAGTTACACACTGAACATAAACACCGAAATGAACTATTGGTGCACCGATATTTGCAACCTTTCGGAATGCTTTGAGCCGTTTGTCGAACTTGTCAAAAAACTTGTTGACAACGGCGAAGTGACCGCAAAGAATTATTATAACTGTTCAGGCTCGTGCGCGCACCACAACAGCGATATTTGGGGCGCAAGCTATCCTGCCGGAGACCCGTTGGGCAAAACAAATGCCGAATCATACGCATGCTGGCAAAGCACATTGCCTTGGATGCTCAGTCAGGTATTTGAGCATTACAGATACACAAACGACGAGAAGTTGTTTAATGAAATGAAGCCGTATTTTAAAAAGGTGCTTGATTTTTACAACGATTTTCTCGTTGAACACAACGGAATGCTTGTCACCTGCCCGACAATTTCGCCCGAAAACACATATATCGACAATAACGGCAAAAAGGCGTGCCTTACATATATGCCGACAATGGATATCGGCATTTTGCAGGAATTTTTTGCCGCTTGCCGCGAATACGGCTTTGAAACACCGCAACTGCCGCCTATTCCAATCGGCAGTGACGGCAGAATAAACGAATGGGCGGAGGAATACGGCGAAAGCGAGGTTGAACACAGACATGTGAGCCACCTTTACTGCGTTTATCCGTCGGCAATAGAGCAAAGCGACGAAATCAACGCGGCGGCTGAAAAATCGCTGTTAAAGCGCGGTTTCGGCGGCACGGGTTGGTCACTCGGATGGAAAGTTTGTCTTTGGGCAAGGCTTAAAAACGCAGACAATGCGCTGACATTAATCAAAAATCAGCTTTCACCCATTTCGCCGAGAATCAAGCACGGCAGACACGGCGGCAGTTATCCCAATATGTTTGACGCACACCCGCCGTTTCAGATTGACGGCAACTTCGGCGTTGCGGCAGGCATTGCGGAACTGCTCAAAAACGGCGCAATTCCGAAAGAGTGGAGCGGATATGCAAAAGGCATTAAACTTCACGGTGGCAAAATTTTGAATATTGAATTTGAAAACGGAAAAATTAAATAACGGATGGTTTTATGACAAAAATACTTGTTATCGCACTCGGCGGAACTATCGGCTCGGTTAAGGCCGACAGCATTTCGCTTGACAAAAACAGTTTTAAAATTCTTGATTATGTTAATGACGGAGGCGTTGAATTTTCAACGCTTTCGCCTTTTGCCGTTTTGAGTGAAAATATCAACACTGCACTTTGGAAAAAATTAATTGCCTGTATTGACGGTGCAAAAATCGCACAATATGACGGCGTGATTATTCTGCACGGCAGTGATACACTGTCATATACATCGGCACTTATAGGTAACGCATACCCAAACGAAAAAATTATTCTTGTTGCCGCCGACAAACCGCTTGAGGACAAAAACAGCAACGGAGTCAATAATTTTAAAACCGCTGTTGAATTAATCAAAAGCAAAATAATATCACATCCGATGACCGTTTATGACGGCATTTTTAACTCACTTGCAATCACAGGTGCCGATGTCGAGGATAAATTTTGTGCAGTGTTGCCGGTTTCGAATCCGCTCGGCAAAAAAATCATTACCGACAAAAACATATTGATTGTAAAAGTATATCCCGGATTTGACACTGAAAATTACAACTTTGTAAAAGCCGACGGCGTAATTTTCACAATGTATCACAGCGCAACTGTGCCGAACGGTGTAAAGGATGCCTTGGCATTACTTGATAGCAAAAAAATTCCTTACCGATTTGTGACGCACAGAAAAAGTGCGGATTACGAAACATCAAAAGATTTGAGCAAAATAGAATTTTCGACAACAGTTGAAAATGCATATATATCCTTTATATTAAAGTAAAAATTACATTGCAGAACAAAGCAAAACCGGCTGTCTCACAAAAATCGTGAGGCAGCCGGTTGCTTATCGTTTAAGATTAACTTTTGCTTTCAATAAGTTTGCAGTTGACATCAAATGTCTTGATCTGGTTATTTTCAATCCTTGCAACAGTAAGCTTAATTGTGTCACCCGGTTTTGATTTTGACAATGCACTTGTCAAAACATCGACCGAGGTCATTGTTGTTCCGTTTACGGCAACAATCATATCATATTGTTTAACATCGCTGTTTTTAAGATTTGATTCACTGCTTACGGACTGAATAACAATCGTGCCCTTTGCGTCCTTGTAGCCCTTTGATTCAAGAGCGGACATAATTGAGCTTGCGTTATTGTAGTTTTCAAGTGCTACATATTCAATGCCAAGTTTTGCTCTGCCGGCAACATAACCGTTTGCTATAAGCGATTCGGCGGTTGAAATTGCAGTATCTGACGGAACGGCAAAGCCCATACCCTCATAATCGGTTGAAGCGATTTTTGACGAGTTGATGCCGATGATTTGACCCTGCATATTGAAGAGTGCGCCGCCAGAGTTGCCCGGGTTGATGGCTGTATCTGTTTGAATACACTGATTGTTATAGCCGATTGATGATGAAACAGGAACCTCAAGTGCAGATACAATGCCTGTTGTAACGCTGTTTTTAAATTCAAGTCCACCGGGACAACCGATAGCAACTACCTGCTCGCCTACGGTTACGCTTTCGCTCTTTGCAAATGTTGCAGCCTGCAAGCCCGTTGCGTTGATTGAAAGCACGCCTATATCCGTTTGGCTGTCGTACCCGACCATTGTTGCGTCATATTCTTTGTCATCGTTTGTTGTTACCTTAAAAGTTGAGCCGTCAGCGATAACATGGGCACAAGTCATGATATATGTTTTGCCGTTGCTCTCGCTCATAATAACGCCTGAGCCCTCGCCCGACTCGGTGCTGCCCGAATTTGATGAACCGTAGCTGTTAAAGTAGTCAAACGAGTTTTGGTTTGTGTAAACGCTGATACCTACGCAGGAATCAATTGTCTTTTTAACAACTCCCGCAACGGTAAGTGTTCCGTCGCTTGATTTTTCCGCTGTTTTTTCACTGTCGGCAACTTTTGCCGATGCTTCGCCTGCGTTTGTGCCCTGAGTTGCGTTTTCGCTTGCTGACGAGCCGCCTGTAATTGAATCAATACTCTTGCCGCTGAAAAACAGATAACCGAAAAGACCGGCTGCGACAATTGCGATGATAAGAATTATTGCAACAGCCTTTTTGCCGCCGTTGCCCTTTTTCTTATCTTTTTTCTTCTCGTTTTTGCCCTTTTTTGCATCTGTCGGTGTGTCTGCAAAAACGGTATACTGCGGCTGATTAACCGCACTGTCGTACTGACCGACAAAGTAGCCGTTGTTTTGTGACGGAGCATTGTATTGATTTTGTTGCGGTGCCGTACCGACCGGCTCTGCATGAATAACCTGAGGCTCGTCGGGAGCAGAAATCGGTTGTGATTCTACAGGTGTTATCGGTGTGAAACCGACATTTTTGTTTGTATCGTCATTGCCGCCTGCGGCATTGGCATTGTTTTGATTATTGAAAAAGTCATCCATTTATATTATCTCCTTTTCTGATAGTTATCTGCCCTTTGGAAGGGTGAATACAAATTCGGCCTGCGTTTTGCTGTCTGAGCGGGCAACAATTTTGCCGCCGTGCATTTCAACCATCATTTTTACTAAATAAAGTCCGAGGCCTGCGCCTTTTGCGTCAAGGCTTCTTGACTTGTCAACCTTATAAAATCTTTCAAACACTCTTGAAAGTTCGTCGGCGTTAATGCCCTCGCCGCTGTTTTTGATGCTTACCTCGACATAAGCGCTGTGTTCGGTGACATTAACCTCAATATAGCCGTTTTCATTTGTAAATTTAACGGCATTGTCAAACAGGTTGTAAATAACCTGATAAATCATATCCGTATCTGCATGCACTTTATGCGGTTTGAGATTTTCAAGCCCTCTGATTTCGATATTTTTCTTTTCTATCTTTTGCTCAAAGGTAAGCAGAATATGGATAATTTGGTCTGATATATTATAATTTTTAGGTTTCATCTCGAAATCGCCGGATTCAATCTTGCTCATATTAAGCATAGCAACAACGAGGCGCGAAAGTCGTCTTACTTCGTCGCTTACGATTTTTAAATAATAATCCTGCTTTGATTTCGGAATTGTTCCGTCAAGTATGCCGTCAATAAATCCGGCAATCGATGTCATAGGCGTCTTTAACTCGTGCGAAACATTTGCAACAAACGAACGGCGCGAGTTTTCAAGCTTATCAAGTGCATTTGCCATCTCGTTGAATGCATTTCCGAGATCGCTCAATTCGTCATTTCCGCGAACCTTAACTCTGTATGAAAAATCACCGACGGCAAATCTTTTCGCCGCCGCGCTCATTTGTTGAAGCGGTTTAATCATTTGCCTTGTCAAAATCCACATTGCCGCAAAGCCTACGATAAGACAAACGAGGCTTGCAAGGAAAAATGCTTTGATAACATTGTGAACAAGATCCGTTGTTCCTGCCGCAACTATTGCAAAAACAGAACCGATAATGCGGGTTGAGCTTTCGCCGTCTTCGTCATATGACGGTGCGGTTATCGCCGTGCCCACAACATAGCATTGCTCTCCATTTATCACGGTTCGCGTAACAGCCGTTTTGTTTTCGTAAACACTTTGGATAAGACTGTCTCCGATTTGATAGCGGCTGTGCCTGGAACATGTCATGGTTTGCGAATAATAACCGGTAAGGCCCGTTTGCTCTTTACAAAGGATAACCTGACCTCCCGTGTCGCAAACAAATATATCTGCATCAATACAGTTTGAAACAAACTTCATTGACTCGCAAACGGCCGCTTTTTCCGATGAATAACGGCTGTTCATATTGTTTACTATCAGCGTAGATGAAATGTTGTTTGCAATGCTTTTTGTGTTTTCCTCAAGCAGTTGTGTTTTTTCGTTTAGCGAATATGTGTTGACAAGCACAATGAGAGTTGTGCCCAAGGCCATAAATATAACAAGGAAAATTGACGAAAACAGCACGAAATATTTAAAAAATATATTCTGACGCCTTGCTTTCGGTTTTTTAGGTGCAGTCATTGAAAAGTCCCTTTGTTTATTCCTTGGTTTCAAACTTATAGCCTACGCCCCAAACTGTTTTGAGCGCCCATTTGTCCGAAACGCCCTCAAGTTTTTCACGAAGCCTTTTAACATGAACATCAACCGTTCTCGAGTCGCCGTAGTAATCAAATCCCCAAACCTCATCAAGAAGTTGATCGCGGGTGTAAACCCTGTTTGGATTTGATGCAAAGTGATAGATAAGTTCAAGTTCTTTTGGCGGCGTGTCAACAGGAACACCCTTTACCTTCATTTCGTAATTTGTGATATTGATTTCAAGATTATCATATACAACGATTTTCTTTTGATTATCCTGATTTTCGGAGTCGCCCTTTGTTCTTCTGAGAACAGCCTTAACGCGCGCCATAACCTCTTTTGCGTCAAACGGCTTAACTACATAGTCGTCTGCACCAAGCTCAAGACCGAGCACCTTGTCAAAAGTTTCGCCCTTTGCGGTGAGCATAATAATCGGCGCCGATGATGTTTTTCGGATTTCACGGCAAACCTGCCATCCGTCCATTTTCGGAAGCATAATATCAAGCAAAACCAAATCGGGCGATTTTGCCTGAAATGTATTAACAGCCTCTTGTCCGTCGTTTGCGGTGAAAACGGTGTAGCCCTCGTTTTCAAGATAAAGTTTTAAAAGTTCGCAGATGTTAAGGTCGTCATCCACTACAAGAATTTTATTAGCCATAGTTTCGTCCTTTCTCAATGACCTTTGTCATTGTTAGCATATTACCATTTGTTTTTGTTCATAATTTGTATTTTGGGTAAACAAAATTTTAAAATTTTGAACATTCGGTTAATAGAAATTGTTTATTTTTTTACCATTCAATTCCTCTTTTTATACAGCCCTCGACATAATCAATAAACTGCTTTGCGCATCTCGGCGATCTGCCGCCGCGGCGCCTTGCCCATTGGTCTGCCGCCTCGAGGAACTTGTCCATATCGACATCAAGTCCTCTGTCAACGGCAATTTTTTCGGCAATGTCGAGATAATCCTTTTTGTCGGGGTTCATAAATGTTACGGACAAACCGAATCTGTCGGAGAGCGAAAGCTCCTCCTGCAATGTGTCGCTTCTGTTGACATCGTTTTCTCTGTCGGAAAAATTCTCTTTGATTAAATGCCTGCGGTTTGATGTGGCATATATAATGGTATTGTTTTGTCTGCCCGAAAGAGAGCCCTCGAGTGCCGCTTTAAGCTCGCCGAACGAATCATCGTGCGAATCAAAGCTTAAATCATCAATATAAATAATAAATTTCATCGGACTGTCGCCGATAAGTTCTCTTATAACGGTAAGGTCGTTAATATCACCTTTTGAAATTTCAATCATTCTGAGCCCGCTGTTTCTGTATTCGTTCAAGATCGCGTGAATGGTTGAACTTTTGCCGGTGCCCCTGTCGCCGTAAAGCAAAACATTATTTGACGGATAGCCGTCAAGAAATGCAATCGTATTGTCAAGCACCTGCTTTCTCTGTTTTTCGTAATTCTTTAAATCTGTAAGTTTAATCGGGTCGAGCGTTGTAATCGGAGAAAGTTTTTGATCTCTCCACGAAAAAGCGGCATATTTTGCATACATACCGTATCCGTTTGATTTGTGAAACGCCGTAAGCTGTTCGATCTGCTCCGACCAATCATGGGTGAGCGGAAGCATTGCGGTGCCGGTTGCCCAGCGAGGCATTGTCCACAAAACTTCACGAATATCGTTGTTTTCTACTGCGGTGAGAATATCTTCCGGTGTGATTGATGCAATGTCCTCAAGTTTTTTCAAATCACTTTGAACACCGTCAATAATGCTTTTTTCGAGTTTGTCGGCATTGCCTGCGGCGGCTGTTTTTGTAAAAACATTGTCGGCAGTCAAAATAAGCTTTGAAACATAGTGCTTAAGCGACTCGTGAGTAGAAAGGGTATTGAAAAACTCAGCCTGCTTTTCGAGCACCTCCTCGCTGTCGAGCGAATTCAGCAAATTGAGCAGTGCACTTATAACGCTGTCCTGTTTAAAATCATAGATACATAACGATTC
Source organism: Mediterraneibacter torques (assembly GCA_963630035.1). Lineage (GTDB taxonomy): Bacteria > Bacillota > Clostridia > Oscillospirales > Acutalibacteraceae > Eubacterium_R. Next base: position 41,776 of record CAVGLE010000001.1, on the reverse strand, counting down.
GATATAATATTTAATTTTTGTTGCTTTTTTCATAATACATATACTTTCCTTTTTATTATGCTTTAATTTTATAACATTCTATACCATTTTACAAGTTGATAGGCAAAATTTGATTAATATGCACAATATTGAAAACCGTAATGCGAAAAAAACCATCAATCTGTTGTAAGATGTCCGACAACGCATTGACTTTGTATGTTTGGTGTGATATGATATTTAACAAGAGAAACAAGAACTTTTTTCAACTTGAAAGGCAAAATAATGACAAAAAAGAGCAGACTTGCCGACAGCACGGCACAAAAAATAAAGTCAATGATAGAGGGCGGCAATTTTACGGTCGGCGACAAACTGCCGAACGAAAACGATTTTGCGTCGCAGCTCGGTGTGAGCCGTTCGACTCTGCGCGAGGCAATCAGAACGCTGACCGCAAGCGGAATGCTTGAAATAAAACGCGGCAAGGGCACCTTTGTGACAGCAAACACAATCATCGAATCAAGCGACATTGCCGAAATATCATCGGGGCTTGACGATTTGTTTGAAATGAGGCTTATGTTTGAGCCGGATTGCGCTTATTATGCGGCTTTGAGGGCAACCGACGACGAGATTGAAACCATATGCAAATACGGCGAAGCGATTGAGAAAAAGATACTCAGCGGCGAGGACAGAACATATGAGGAGCAGAAGTTCCACGAAAGCATCGCAAACGCCACACACAATTCATTTGTAAAGCAGTTTATGCCGGTTATTTTCAATGCAATCAAAAAGGGTGTAATCGTTATGCAAAAAAATCAAGATGTCAACAAAGACAACCTGAACGACGACAGACTGATTATGGATTTTTTGAAGCAAAGAAACGCCGACGGAGCGCGCACGGCAATGCGTTTGCACATAATTCACGCAATGGAAGGATTATAAAAAATCAAAAATTTCAAATTTGCTATTGACATAAGACAACTTGCGCTATATAATGTCAATTGTAAACAAATTCAGCAAGTCATCGGACAACGCGGCGGCTTGCAAAAATCAATAAATATCATTTCGGAGGTATACAGAAATGGCAGAAGCTAAAATTTTCTATGAATCAGATTGTAACCTCAGCGTTCTTGACGGCAAAACAGTTGCTATCATCGGCTTTGGTTCACAGGGTCACGCACACGCTCTCAATCTTCACGAAAGCGGCGTTGATGTAGTAGTAGGTCTTTATGAAGGCTCAAAATCTTGGAGCAAGGTTGAAAACCTCGGCTTAAAGGTTATGACAACAGCAGAGGCAGTTAAGGCTGCCGACATCATCATGGTTCTTACTCCTGATGAGAAGCAAGCTGCAATTTACAAGAACGACATCGAGCCAAACCTCACAGAGGGTAAGGCACTTGCATTTGCACACGGCTTTAACATTCACTTCAAACAAATCGTTCCCCCGGCAAATGTTGATGTATTCATGATCGCTCCTAAGGCTCCGGGCCACACAGTTCGTTCAGAGTACAAAGAGGGCAAAGGCACACCTTGTCTTGTTGCTGTATATCAAGACGCTTCAGGTCACTGCCAAGACATCGCTCTTGCTTACGGCGCAGGCATCGGCGGCGCTCGTGCAGCTCTTCTTGAAACAACATTCAAGTGCGAAACAGAAACAGACCTCTTCGGTGAGCAAGCTGTTCTTTGCGGCGGCGTAACAGCTCTTATGAAGGCAGGTTTTGAAACACTTGTTGAAGCAGGTTATGACCCGAGAAACGCATATTTCGAGTGCATTCACGAAATGAAGCTTATCGTAGACCTTATCTATGCAGGCGGTTTCAAGGAAATGAGATACTCAATCTCAAACACTGCAGAGTTCGGTGATTACGAAACAGGTAAGCGCCTTGTTACCGAGGATACAAAGAAGGAAATGAAGAAGATTCTTGAAGAAATTCAAGACGGTACATTTGCTTCCAAGTTCATCACAGAGGCTAACAACGGCTGGGCACACTTCAAGGCTAAGAGAGCTATCGAAGCTAACCATCAGCTTGAAAAAGTCGGCGAAAGCATCCGTGCTATGTACAGCTGGAACGGCGACGACAAATACGCAGAGAAATAATTTCAAAGCAATAACAAACCACGCAGTGCGAACACACTGCGTGGTTTTATTTTGCTTATTTTGCGGTGGTACATTTATTTCGTGATATGTGCGCCGCATTTTTATTTAAACAAATCTCTGATTTCTTCTATTTTTCCGCTGAGTTTTGCTCGGATTCTTTTGGGGAATTTGCCCAAAACTCCTTCGATTATTCTGTCAAAAATGACTAATAAAGGCTTGAATTGATACGCCCTGTCCTCTGTAGACATGGCATACAACTCGCGAAACTTTGCGGTAACCGTTTTGTCGGAGCAAATTTTCTTTTGCCTTTTCATTTGCTTTGAATATTTCAAAATTCTAAACCATCCGGAAAGGTTCATAACTCTGAAAAATGCTTTATATGATTTAATAAATTTTTCGCGGTTTAATACAACGGAATTTTCCACACTGATTTGAGCCTTTTCGCATTCGGCTTGTCCAAAATAATATAGCGCAGGAATGCACTTATATAATGCCTCGCGCTTTGTAGTCGGAACATAATGCGCTTTTTCATAAAGTTCAATTATATCTCCGTCGGAAAGATTGCCGACTTTGTATGTATTTTTTATTTGAACTATCAAGTCACCTATGTCATCAAAAAATATTTTAGAAAGTTTGCTTTGTTTTTCCCCCGAATTAAAAGTAAAATCTCTGGCGTAAACAACAAAAAAAGTGACAGAATCACCACTGATTTCACATTCAAATCTTGACTCGGGCATAATATTTTCAATCTTATTATCAATACTCAAAACCGCCGTTGTTTCATCGGACTTATTTTCAAAACAAATTCTCATAGTTTCTCCTAAAAATTATTTGTAATAATTATATCAAAAATAAGATTTTCTGTAAAGGCGTTTTACACAGTTAAATTTTATCAGTGCGTAATCCTTTTGTACACAAAAAAGCGCAATTCTGTTATTTGCAGAATTGCGCTTTAAATATATGCCGTGATTATTTGCCGAGAGTTTTTTTGATGCAGTCAAGCGTTTCGTCGGAAATGACATGCTCGATTTTGCATGCGTCCTGAGCCGCGGTTTCCTCGCTGACGCCCATTTTAACAAGCATTTCGGTGAGCACGGTGTGCCTTTCGTAAATCTTTTTGGCAACCTCGGTGCCTGCATCGGTCAGCTCCAAAAAGCCGTTTGCATCGACGGTGAGATAGCCGCCCTGTTTCAAAATGCCGACTCCCCTGCTGACGCTCGGCTTTGAAAAGCCCATATATTCGGCAACATCGACCGACCTTACCTCGGGGCTTTTTTTATTTAATACATATATGGTTTCGAGATACATCTCGCCTGATTCGTGCATTTCGTGCATTAAATTATCCTCCAATAAAATATGGGGTGCCGAATCGACCGCATTTTACGCAGTTAGTTTCGGCTACCTAAATATAGTATCATACAACAGCGTTTTTTGCAAGCGAAAGTGATATTGATTTGTTAAATTTTAACACATCGTAAATTATTCAATCATCGGTTGTATTTATATTAAAATTAATGTATAATAATTTTAATTATAAATATAGAAGTCGGTTTAATATGAAAATTTTAGCAATAGGCGACATTGTTTCAAAACAAGGTTGCGAATATTTAAGACAGAAACTGCCTGCGCTCAAAAAAAAATACGGCGCGGACATTGTGATTGCCAACGGCGAAAACTCGGCTGTCGGCAACGGAATATTGCCGCAAAGCGCGAAATATATTTTTGACAGCGGCGTTGATGTGATAACGCTCGGAAACCACGCGCTCAGGCGACAGGAAATTTATGATTATCTTGACGAAAACGAATTTATAATTCGCCCGGCAAACTTCCATTCCTCCGCTCCGGGCAGGGGCGTTGCAATTGTTGACAAGGGATATTGCCGTGTGGGCGTAATCAATCTTCAAGGCACGATTTTTCTTGACAACAACAAAAATCCGTTTGACACGATTGACGAGGAAATCAAAAAACTCAATGACGACGGAATAAATATCATTCTTGTTGATTTTCACGCAGAGGCGACAAGCGAAAAGCGCGGAATGGGATTTTATGCCGACGGCAGAATATCGGCACTTTTCGGCACGCACACGCATGTGCAGACATCGGACGATCAAATTTTGCCCGGCGGTACGGGATATATCACCGATTTGGGAATGACGGGTCCGTACTATTCCGTTTTGGGTGTAGCGCCTGACGCGGCAATAAAAAAGATAAGGACCAATTTACCGGTAAGATTTACGAATGAGGACGGTAAGTGCACGCTTGAGGGTTGTTTTTTTGAAATTGACAACAAAAGCGGCAAGACCGTGCATACAGAAAGGTTCAGAAAATGAATAAAAGGCTCTTGTGCATCATCACGGCGGCAGTTTTGATTGTGAGTGTTTTTTCATCCTGCTCCGCCGCCGACAGGAATGCGAGTGAACACAAGCTTGTGACGCAAAGCTCGACAAAATTTGTTGAGGACAGCACCAACTTTAAGCTGAGCTATTCCCAATCCGACTCGCTCAACCCGTATAAATCCGAAACGCTCAACAACCAAATATTACAGGAACTTGTTTTTGACTCGCTTTTCACCGTTGATGAAAACTACGATGTTCAGCCGTCCGTTGCGACAAGCTACGCTTACACAAACAGCAAAACGCTTGTGGCAACAATTCCGAGCGGTCTTAAATTCTCGGACGGAAGCGACCTTACGGCATCAAGCGTTGTATATTCATTTAATCAGGCAAAAAGCTCGCCGCACTGGAAAAACAGCCTTGATTGCATCTCATCGGCAAGCGAGCAGAGCGCAACAGAAGTTAAATTCAACCTAAAATACGAAAATCCGAATGCGCAGAATTTACTGACCTTTGCAATATCAAACGGCAAAACAGACAAAAACGGCTATACGATCGGCTCAGGCAGATACAAATTTGCCGAGGGCGGCGGTGAGGTTTATCTCGAAGTAAACAAACAGCACCAAAACTTTAAGCCGCATATAGTAAAAATTCTTCTCATTAATGTAACTGCGGAGGAATCAATTGAAAACGCAGTTAATATCGGCAATATAAGTTATGCGTTTCGCGACCTTTCGTCGGGCAACAAAAAGCGGCTCCAGTGCAACAAAAAATCGGTTGTGCTCAACAACCTTGTTTATATCGGAGTCAACAACAAAAGCGGCATAACATCAAATCAGTATATACGCACGGCAATATCGCTTGCTGCAAGTCGGGAAACATTTGTAAAAAGCTCGTATCAAAGTTACGCAAAAGCGGCGACATCGGTATTTAATCCGTCGTCGAAAATGGGCAAAGCAACATCCGTGTTTGACGCCAAGGCAGACACTGCGGGAGCAAAGCAGGCAATTGCACAAAGCGGTTACAGCCCCAATCAACTGAAACTGTCGATTTTGGTCAACGGCAACGAAGCAAAAAAATCAATTGCGACGCTTTTAAAGCAACAACTTGAAACGGTGGGCTTTTCCGTAAACATTGATTATGAAAATGCCAAAAATTTCAACACAAAGGTTACCGGCAATAATTTTGATATTTATATAGGCGAAACAAAGGTTTCGGCAGATATGAATTTATACACATTCTTTTCCGAAAAAGGCACAACGCACTACGGTATTGATTTATCAAAATCAAAATCGGCAAAATCATATGAAAGTTATATGAAAGGCGACAGTGAGATAGGAAAATTCGTTATCGACTTTTCGGAAGAAATGCCGTTTATACCGCTCGTTTACAGGCAGGGTATGATTTGCTACTCGCGTCTCATCCAGGGCGATATGCAAGGCTACGGCACAAATTATTTTTCAAATATAGAAGACTGGTACTTTAATTAAGGAGGAACCTGTATGATAAAATACGAAAACCAGAACGGGTATATTGAGATAACCAACAACTATTTTTCAAACCTCGTCGGAAATGCGGCGCAAAGTTGCTTCGGCGTAACAAGGATGGTAAACCCAAACCCGTATCAAAGCATTAAATCCGTTATCAAAAGCAAGGTTGAAAATGAAAATCACACGCAGGGCGTTATAGTTAAAAGCATCAACGGCCCGCTTGTGGTTGATCTCCATATTGCAGTATCATACGGAGTTAATATCAGCGCAATAACAGACAGCATCGTAAACAAAGTGAGATACACAATTGAATCGGCAACCGACCTCAAGGTGTCAAAAGTCAATGTTCATGTTGACGAGCTTAACTGATCGGAGGGCATTGATTATATGATTACAGGACTGATGTTCAGAGACGGTATTATTTCAGCCGCCAACAACATTTCAAACAGCAGGCAGGCAGTTGACGCACTAAACATTTTCCCCGTTCCTGACGGCGACACCGGCACAAATATGTCGATGACAATAAGCGCCGCGGCATCCGATATAGCCGCAATGCCTGAAGACAGCTCAATCGGCGATGTTTCAAAAAGAACTGCATCCGCACTTTTGAGAGGTGCCAGAGGAAATTCGGGAGTTATACTTTCGCTTATATTCAGAGGAATGTCAAAAGCATTCAAGGGTCTTGACGAGGCAGACTCAAAGGATGTCGCAAAGGCATTCAGAATGGGATGCGATGCGGCATACAAGGCTGTTATGAAACCGACCGAGGGTACAATTTTGACAGTTATTCGCAAAGCGGCGGAGGCTGCCGAGGAAATCGCCGAAATTCAGGACGAACCGCTTGAGGTTTGCTTTGCGGCATTGCAGGCGGCAAAACAGGCTCTCGCAAAAACACCAGAACAGTTGCCCGTGCTGAAAAAAGCAGGCGTTGTTGACGCCGGAGGTCAGGGTCTTGTTTTAATTTTTGAAGGAATACAAAGTGTTTTTGAAAACGATGCCATAGTTCAGCCGATTGACGGTGAAAAAAAGGAAGAAAAACAAAACGGCAAAAGCACTGTTGCCGCCGCAGACGAAGAAATCAAATACGGCTATTGCAGCGAATTTTTAATTGAAAAAGAAAAGAATGCAAAAGAGAACGATCCGCTTAAACTACGCGCTTATCTTGAATCAATCGGCGACTGCGTTGTGGTTGTAGACGACAACGACATCATCAAGGTTCATGTTCACTCGAACTGCCCGGGCGATGTAATTCAGTCCGCTCTGAAATACGGTCAGCTTATCAATATCAAAATTGACAATATGCGCTATCAGCACAGGAACGCCGACGAAGGCAAAAAAATTGATGACACAAAAACCGTGAATCCGGAAAACGAATACGGCTTTGTTGCAGTTTGCGCAGGTGAGGGCTTACAGAGTTTGTTCAGCGACCTCGGCACAGATGTCGTTGTAAGCGGCGGGCAGACGATGAATCCGTCAACAGACAACATTTTGAACGCAATCAATCAAACTCCGGCAAAGACGGTATTCGTTTTGCCAAACAATAAAAACATTATCATGGCAGCTCAGCAGGCTGTTCCGCTTGCAAAGGACAGAACGGTTATCGTTTTGCAGACAAAGACAATTCCGCAGGGAATTTCGGCAATGTTGAGCTTTGACGAAACACAGGACGCGCAGACAAACGAGGAAGCAATGACCGAAGCGGCAGGTTCAGTCGAAACAGGTCAGGTAACATTTGCCGCACGCGACAGCGAGGTTGACGGCAAGCCGATTAAGCAGGGTCAGATGATGGGAATGGCAAACGGCGCAATCAAATTTATCGGCAACGATAAGGAGCAAATTGCATTTGAAACCGCCGAAAGCATGATTGACACCTCGATTCACTCACTTGTCACAATTATATTCGGCGAGGGCGCAGACGAAAGCGGCGCACAAGCTGTTGAGCAAAAGCTGAACGAAAAATTCGGCAGTGACATTGAAATAAGCATTGTTGACGGCGGTCAGCCGGTTTATTACTATATCATTTCGGTGGAATAAAATGGATTACAGCGAGTTAAACATTCAATATATCAAGGGCGTAGGCGAAAAAAGAGCCGCGCTGTTTAACAAGCTCGGAATAAATACCGTAAACGATTTAATTCACTACTACCCGAGGAAATATGAGGATTGGAGCAACACCGTTTCGGTAATCGAGGCGGATATTGACACACCCGTATTTATAAAAGCAACAATGATTACGCCCATTAAAGAATCCATAATACGAAAAGGGCTGACACTTTATAAATGCAATTTTACCGACGGTGAAACCGTTATCCATGTAACGATTTTCAACAACAAATACCTTGCAAAATCGTTGAGAACATTTGACGATTATGTTTTATACGGCAAGGTTGAAAAGAGTTTTACCGCGGCAAATATGAACTCGCCGCAAATTGAGCCGGCGCAAAGCGCGACCGGCATACACCCGATTTATCCTGCAACGGACAAGCTGAACTCACGCGCGATAGCAAAAACGGTCAAGGCGGCGCTTGAAAAAATCGGCGAAGTTGAAGAAACACTGTCCGACGGTGTGCTGAAAAAATACAACCTATGTCCGCTTGACGATGCAATAAGGCAAATTCATTTTCCCGACAGCCGCGAAAACATAAAAATTGCGCGAAAAAGGCTGATTTTTGAGGAGCTTTTGGCTCTGCAAATCGGGCTGATGAAGCTCAAAGACAAAAAAGAAACAACAAACAATTACAAAATCAAAACCGATTTTACAAACGAATTTTTGAATGCACTGCCCTTTAAGCCGACAGGTGCGCAGTCAAGAGCGATTGCCGACTGCATAACCGATATGAAAAGCGAGCGGTCAATGAACAGACTTGTTCAGGGCGATGTAGGCTCGGGCAAAACGGCTGTTGCCGCCGCAGTTATCTACACGGCGGTTAAAAACGGATTTCAGGCGGCGATGATGGCGCCGACGGAAATACTCGCCTCACAACATTTTGAATCGTTGACAAAACTTTTTGAGGGCACGGATATAAAAATCGCGCTCCTCACCGGCTCGATAAAAGCCAAAGAAAAGCACGAAATAAAACAGGGCTTGATTGACGGCACGATTGATTTTGCCGTCGGAACGCACGCACTGATACAAAATGATGTCGAATTTAAAAGCCTTGCGCTTGTTGTAACGGACGAGCAACACCGTTTCGGCGTTGAACAGCGTGCGAGCCTTGCAATGAAGGGCAGTGACCCGCATATGCTTGTTATGAGTGCCACGCCGATACCGAGAACACTCGGTTTGATAATTTACGGAGACCTTGACATAAGCGTGCTTGACGAGTTGCCGCCGGGCAGACAGACAATCCGCACGGATGTTGTCAACTCCGCATATCATCAAAGAATATATAAATTCATTAAAAAAGCGATTGACGAGGGACATCAGGCATACATTGTATGCTCGCTTGTCGAGGAGGGCGAAAACGACCTTATCCCTGCAACGGAATACGCCGAAAACCTTTCAAACGGCGTTTTTAAGGGATACAATCTCGGTTTGCTCCACGGCAAAATGAAGCCGAAAGAAAAGGAAAATGTTATGAACGCCTTTGCGCGCGGCGATGTTGACATTCTTGTGTCGACAACCGTTGTCGAGGTTGGCGTTGATGTGCCGAATGCAACAATAATGCTGATTGAAAACGCAGACAGATTCGGTTTGTCACAGTTGCACCAATTAAGAGGGCGCGTCGGCAGAGGCAAGGCGCAGTCATACTGCATACTTGTGTCGGACAACAAGAGCGAGAGCACAAAAGAGCGCTTGCAGGTTATGAAATACAACGCCGACGGCTTTAAAATCGCCGACTATGACCTGAAGGTGCGCGGACCGGGCGACTTTTTCGGAAAAAGACAGCACGGCTTGCCGAATTTGGGAATAGCCGATTTGCTTGAAAATACCGAAACGCTTGAGCAGTGCCGCAAATGTGCGAGGGATATAATCGAAAAGGACAGAAATCTCGACTCACTCCCTGCTCTGTGCAATCAAATAAACAATATGTTCAGAAAAACGGAATACTGAATAAAACAAAAACCGCAATGCGTGGAATTAATCCTTTGCACTGCGGTTTTATTTTTAATTACTGTCTGTAAATAACTTTGAAAACTCCGATTCGCCGCTTATTTTGAGGGACTCTGTAATTGAATAAACAGCTGTCGGCACAGTTTTGCCGGTGGGCAAAAAATCCTCTGCGTTATATGTTTGCTCTCCGTCGGAAACGGAAACAATCGTGAGCTTAAGCTCGGTTGAAGTGATTTCAAAATTATATACTATTTTTTCCTTGCCGGCGGTGATGGTGATTTTGTCGCCGTCGATTATGTATGATGACGAGTCTTTTTTATCCGCCTCAAGCGTTGCCTTTGTTTCGGAAAAAGCAACGGCAGAGGGATAAAACTGCCTAAAATCATCGTCAACGCCGCTGTAATTGGTTTGCCAAGTGTGATAAAAAAGCGAATGGTCAACGCTTTGCTCGGCAACGGTGCTTTTTACTGCGCCATCACTGTGCTTGCCGTTTAGCGAAACGGCACCGTTTGCAAAAAGCGCGGCAATTACAACAGCGGCAATTGCAATAACAGCTATTGCAATTTTTTTGCCTTTCATAAATATCACCCTATTGTCAATACTGAGTATATTTTATCATTTTATACAATATATTGTCAATAGAAGTAACAAGATTGTTATTTTTCAATATATATTGTGGCTGATGCTTGCTATCTTATAGCATCCTTTATTGATTTAACATAATCATAAACCTTGTTGGGAGCATCCTTGCCGTATTGCTCGATAATTTTTACAATCGCCGAGCCTACGATTACACCGTCGGAAACGGCGGCGTATTTTTTTGCCTGCTCTGGTGTGCTGATACCAAAGCCGATTGCAACGGGAATATCTGTAGCCTCTTTAACAGCGGCGGTGATTGATTCAAGGTCGGTTTTGATTTCGCTTCTGACACCTGTTACACCGAGTGACGAAACGGCATAAACAAATCCCTCTGCATCGGAGGCAATCATCTTAATTCTCTCCTCGCTTGTAGGTGCGATTAGTGAAACCACTTCAATGCCGTAATTTTTAGCAACGCTTTGAAGTTCGCCCTTTTCCTCATAAGGCAAATCGGGAATGATAACGCCGCAAATGCCGACTTCTTTTGCGCGTGCCAAAAATCTGTCATATCCGTATTTGAAAAGGACATTGAGATATGTCATAAACACCATAGGAATATCAATATCGTCCTTAATTTCATCAATCATTAGAAAAACATCGTCGGTTGTGACATTGTTTTTAAGCGCACGAATGTTTGCGTCTTGAATAACGGGGCCTTCTGCAATCGGGTCAGAAAAAGGAATACCGATTTCAACAAGGTCACAGCCTGCCTGAGCCGCTTTTTTAATGATTTTTTTAGTAGTATCAAGGTCAGGGTCACCGGCTGTCAAAAAGCCGATGAATGCCTTGCCGTTTTTGAATGCGTCTGCAATTTTCTTACTCATGTAAATCAATCCCCCTGTATCTTGCGATTGCGGCAACATCCTTGTCGCCCCTGCCCGAAAGGCAACAAATAATAACATCGTCTTTGCTCATTGTCGGTGCAATTTTCATAAGATGCGCAACGGCATGAGCAGACTCAATGGCACAAATAATGCCCTCTGTTTTTGCAATATATTCAAATGCCGCAACTGCCTCGTCGTCAGTAACAGGCACATATTCGGCTCTGCCGATATCTTTAAGATAAGCGTGTTCGGGGCCGACGCCCGGATAATCGAGGCCTGCCGAAATTGAATAAACGGGAGCGATTTGACCGTATTCGTTTTGGCAGAAATACGATTTCATTCCATGGAAAACGCCGAGCGAGCCGGTAGCCATTGTTGCGGCTGTTTCGCCGGTGTCAACACCTCTGCCTGCTGCTTCACAGCCGATAAGGCGAACATCCTTGTCGTTAATGAAGTTATAAAACATACCCATAGCGTTTGAGCCGCCGCCTACGCAAGCCATAACGGCTGTCGGGAGCTTGCCCTCGATTTCGAGAATCTGCTCTCTCGCCTCTTTTGAAATTACGGATTGAAAATCGCGAACAATCATAGGATATGGGTGCGGACCCATTACCGAGCCGATAACATAAAGTGTATCGTCAATTCGCGTTGTCCACTCTTTAAATGCGTCGTTTACAGCGTCTTTAAGTGTCATTGTACCGGTTGTAACAGGGTGAACCTTTGCGCCCAAAAGCTCCATTCTGTAACAGTTGAGTGCTTGGCGTTCAGTGTCAACCTTGCCCATAAATATTTCACATTCAAGCCCCATAAGAGCCGCCGCGGTTGCCGTTGCAACGCCGTGCTGTCCTGCGCCTGTTTCTGCAATAACTCGGGTTTTGCCCATCTTTTTTGCCAAAAGGCACTGACCGAGAACATTGTTAATTTTGTGCGCACCGGTGTGATTTAAATCTTCACGCTTGAAATAAATTTTTGCGCCGCCCAAATCATTTGTCATATTTTCGGCATAATAAAGCAGTGATGGTCTACCTGCATATTCTTTAAAAAGTTTGTTAAGCTCGGCATTAAATTCGGGGTCGTTTTTGTAATGCTCGTATGCCTTTTCAAGATTGTGTATTTCGTGCATCAGTGTTTCGGGGATATATTGTCCGCCGTGAATTCCGTATCGTCCGTTATTCATCTGTTATGCTCCTAACTAAATTGATTACTTCTTTTATTTTATTAAAATCCTTAACGCCGTTTGTTTCGACCGATGATGACAAGTCTATCACATCGGGGGAGTATTTTGCAAGCGCCAAAGGAATATTTTGTGTTGTGAGTCCGCCGGCAAGGAAAAACGGCATATCCGTTTTTGGTATTTTTTGCCAATCAAATGCCTTGCCTGTGCCCGTTCCGCTGTCGAAAAGGAGATAATCGACACAGTGATTGTAGTCATTGATTTTATCAAAATCGCACGGTTTAAGTGCTTTTATGACCGGCAGTGTGATTTGCTCGGCATATTGCGGCGATTCGTCGCCGTGAAGCTGTACAAAATCGATCAACCCACAGTCGCTGAAAATTTTAATATTTTCGAGCGGCTCATTGACAAATACGCCGACTGTTGCAATACCGTCGTTCAAGTTCTTGCGAAGCGATTTGAAAGTGTCAAAATCAATACTGCGGCGAAAACCGGGAGAGAGAATAAAGCCGACAAAATCGGGCTTCAGCTTATTGACATACTCAACATCCTCCGTTCGGCGCAAACCGCAAATTTTAATTTTTGCCATAAAGCAGTTCCTCAAGCGTTGCCTTTTTATCATCACTGCGCATAAGCGTTTCGCCTATCAAAACGGCGTTTGTGTGATTTTTTTGCAACACTTCAATATCCTTGTGTGTCTTTATTCCGCTTTCGGAAACAAACAAAACATCGCTCGGTATCATTTGACGATAGCGGCTCGAATTGTTTACATCGACCGAAAAATCCTTTAAATTTCTGTTATTTACGCCGATTAGGCGAGCACCTGCCTCAAGTGCGGAATTGACCTCCGCCTCATCGTGTGCTTCAACAAGAGCGGACATTCCGAGCGTGTCGCAAATTTTGATATACTCACAAACCGTGTCGGTGTCGAGCAATGCACAAATCAAAAGAACTGCCGACGCGCCGAGCGTTTTTGCCTCGTATATCTGGTAATCGCAGACAGTGAAATCCTTACGCAAAACAGGAATTGAAACAGTGTTTGCGATTTCTCTCAAATATTCGTCACTGCCCATAAACCATTTCGGCTCGGTCAGGCACGAAATAGCCGCCGCACCTGCCGCCTCATATTCTTTTGCTATTTTGAGATACGGAAAATTCTCGGCAATCACGCCCTTTGACGGTGACGCCTTTTTAACCTCGCAAATAAACGAAATTCCGTCGGCGGCAAGTGCTTTTTCAAACTCAAAGCCGCCCTTAGGCATCGCAAGCGCACGCGCCTTAACCTCCGACAGCGGTGTTTGCGAAATGATTTTTTCGTATCTCTCTGCCGTATGCTGTGCAATTGTGTTTAAAATAGTAGCCATAAAAATTACCGCCGTTTATTGCTCGTTTGTGGTTTTGATAAAGCCGTTGAGAACATCCATACCTTTGCCGGATGCCATAACCTCCTGCGCCTCCTTAACCGCGTCTTGGAGCGAAATTCCGTCACGGTCAACATAGATGCATGCGCCGGCGTTAAGAGCAACCGCCGCTTTTTGAGCCGGTGTGCCCTCGCCGCGAAGAATTGCCTTTGTGATTTCGGCATTCTCCTCGGGTGTGCCGCCTGCCAAAGCCTCTTTGGGCACTCTTTCAAAGCCGAAATCTTCAGGCTTGATTGTATAGTATTTAATATCATTTCCGCGCACCTCGGCAACCCTTGTTTCGCCGCATGCGCTGATTTCGTCGAGCCTATCCATACCGTAAACAACCATTGCATCGTGTACGCCGAGCTTAATTAAAGCCTTTGCGATTTTTTCAACATATTCCTCACTGAAAACACCGAGAAGCATTCTGTCGGCATGACCCGGGTTTGTAAGAGGACCGAGAATGTTGAACACGGTGCGAATACCGATTTCCTTACGAACGGGGCCTACAAAACGCATTGCGCTGTGATATTTTTGTGCAAAGAAGAAAACTATTTTGTTTTCCTTAAGTGATTTTTTCATAACATCGGGTTCGCAGTCGATTTTAACGCCGAGTGCTTCAAGACAGTCTGCCGTGCCCGATTTTGACGACGCCGCTCTGTTGCCGTGTTTTGCGATTTTAACGCCTGCTGCAGCGGCAACAATGCCTGCAGTTGTTGAAATATTAAACGAGTTTGAACCGTCGCCGCCTGTGCCGACAACATCAAGTGCGTGGCATCCAAGTTCAAACGGAACAGCCTTTGAGCGCATACCCTCTGCCGCACCTGCAATTTCATCCTCTGTTTCGCCCTTCATTGCAAGGGCGGTCAAAAATGCTGAGGTGACAACCTGCGACACATTGCCGCTCATAATTTCGTCAACCGCTGTTTTTGCCTCGTCATATGTCAAATCCTGCTTTGCCGCAACTTTTTTAAGTAATTGTTCAATCATTTGTACTGCCTCCTAAAAAATTTTTGATAATTGTTCTGCCGTCAGGTGTCATTATTGATTCGGGGTGGAACTGAACGCCCCAAATATTTTTTTCTTTGTGTTTAACCGCCATTATTTCGCCGTCGTCTGTTTTTGCGATAACCTTTAAGCAGTTGGGCATTGTCGCCTCATCTGCCGCAAGCGAGTGATAGCGGGCAACCTTGATTTCGTCAGGCAAGCCCTTAAACAATGTATCTGTGTTGTCTATTTTACAAACGCTTTGCTTGCCGTGCATAAGTTGTTTTGCGTATGTTACCGTTGCGCCGTATGCCGTGCAAATCGACTGATGTCCCAAGCAAACGCCGAGGATTTTTGACTCGTCGCCAAGCTCTTTTGCAAC
Source organism: Mediterraneibacter torques (assembly GCA_963630035.1). Classification (GTDB taxonomy): domain Bacteria; phylum Bacillota; class Clostridia; order Oscillospirales; family Acutalibacteraceae; genus Eubacterium_R. Next base: position 26,419 of record CAVGLE010000001.1, on the reverse strand, counting down.
ATCTATGCAAACGCCTGCGTCCTCCGGCCGTTTCGGTCCGGGCGATAAAATTATATATTCGGGTGCGAGCGCCCTAATCCAGTCAACCGTCATTTCATCGTTTCTGATAACCTTGATATCGGGATTTATTTCGCCGATAAGCTGATAGAGGTTGTATGAAAAGGAGTCGTAATTATCAATTAACAAAATCATTTTGTTTCCTCCTTTGATGAATGCATAATCGCGCTGACAACCGCCTGAGCCTTGTTGATGCACTCGCGGTGCTCCTTTTCGGGGTCGGAGTCGGCAACTATACCTGCGCCCGAGCGAATGAAAACATTGCCCTTTTTCTTGTATGCGATTCTGATTGCAATGCAGGTGTCAAGATTTCCCGTGAAATCTATATATCCGATTGCGCCGCCGTAAATTCCGCGCTTGTTGTTTTCAAGCTCGTTGATAATTTGCATTGCGCGAATTTTCGGAGCACCCGAAAGTGTGCCTGCCGGAAGAACGGCGTCAACCGCGTCAAGTGCCGTTTTGTCATCGCGAATTTCACCGACAACCGTTGAGCCGATATGCATAACATGGCTGAATTTTAATACATTGTGATAATTTTGCACCTTAACCGTGCCGAACTTGCTGATTTTGCCCAAATCGTTTCTGCCGAGGTCAACAAGCATATTGTGCTCGGCAAGTTCCTTTTCGTCTTTTAAAAGACCTGCCTCAAGTTCGCTGTCCTCCTGCGGTGTTTTGCCGCGCGGTCTTGTGCCTGCAAGCGGATATGTGTAAAGCCTGCCGTCCTGAAGTTTAACAAGTGTTTCTGGTGATGCGCCCGCAATCTCAATATCGTCTGACGAGAAATAGAACATATACGGCGACGGATTGAGTTTTCTCAAGGTTTCATACGGCTTGAAAAGCGAGCCGTCCATTTTCGCCTGCATTCTGTTTGAAAGCACAACCTGGAAAATATCGCCCTCACGAATATAATGCTTTGCGGTGTTTACCATATCGGCGTACTGCTCGGCATTGAACAGCGGCTCAAATTCGCTTTTGAGCACCGGAAGTTCCGGCTCGACTATCGGCGACTGCTCGATTATTTTAAGCATTATTTCAAGTTGCTTAACAGCCGATTGATAATTTTGTTCAAAATTGTCCGTTTGGAAATTAACGATAAGAATAATTTTTTCTCTCAAATGGTCAAATGCGATAACCTTATCAAAAAGCATAAGGTCAACATCCTTGAAATTGCCGTCGTCCTTTGCGTCAAGCTTAACACCCGGCTCGCTGTATTTGATATAATCATATCCGAAATATCCGACAAGTCCGCCGCTGAAAGTCGGCAAATAGTCAAATCGCGGCGCCTTATGGCTGTCGAGCACAGCTTTTATATACTGCCTCGGATTGTCGTTTATCTTTTTTGAGCCGAACTCATCAATAACGCTGACATTGTAATCCTTGCAGCTTATTTCCGCCTTTGGGTCAAATCCGATAAAGGTGTAGCGACCGGTGTTTTTTTGATCGTCAGCCGACTCAAGCATAAAACAATGTGATGAAATCGTCTTGATTTTTTTGATTATTCCGACGGGGGTATAATTCATCACCGTTTCGGTTGACAAAGGAATTGTTTTGTATTTTTTTGCAAATTCGATTGCCTCTTCCCTGCTTGGTTTGATTTGCATATTTTCTCCTTTCAATCTTGAGAGAATAAAAAAAGCCCTGACAGTCCGAAAAAGACTGTCAGGGACGAAAATACATTCGCGGTGCCACCCTGATTTACGGTAGTAAACCATACTCTCTGCAAGATACCATCATATCTCCGACCACTCACGCAGGCCATCGCGTCGCAAGGTACTTAGCCAAAGCTTTTCATTGCGCCCTCAGCGGTCCATTTAACAAGCCGTTTATTACCTCTTCCCAGCAACGAGGCTCTCTGTGAATTCGTATCCTGTTTTTATCTCCGCATCATCGGTTTGTTTTTAATTGTGAAAATATATTAACACTATATTCGCCTTTTGTCAATAGGTGAATGAAAAAAGAGCAAGCCTTATACATAACATACGCTATGTTGCAAGGATTGCTCTCAATAATTCAATCAGTTTTGCGGCGGATATGGCGGATATTGATTGTTTTGTGCATAATCATTCTGCATATTAGGCATACTCGTTTGAGTAGGATTATACTGTGGCTGCTGCGGTGCATATGTGCCGCCTGCGTACGGATATTTAGGGCTTGGGCCGAATTGGTTCGGGCCCATCTCGCTGTCCTGTGCGCAGAAAACAACAAGAATAATCCATCCGACAAAGGGAATAAGATAAAAGAAAATATACGGCCAATCCTTGCCGGTATCTTTAAGTCTTCTTACGGTTATAGCCAAAGTCGGAATAATAGTTGCAAGCGACCAAGCTATTGCCAATATATATCCCAAAATCGGAATAAATGCAAACAGCGATGTAGCACATGAAATTAAAAAGTTCATAAGAACAACATACCAAAAATCACTGCATCTTGTTCTGTCCGTAAAGTTGGTATAGTTTTTCCAATATAGTTTGTAAGCCTCGAAAAATTCGTGCTTCGGCACAGCCATATTAGGTGACGGCTGCGGCGGTGTGAAATATTGCGGAGGCACTGCAGGCGGTGTCTGCGGTTGCACGGACTGAGCCTGATATTGTGGTTGTGACGGCTCCGGTTGAGGAGCGGCTGACGGCTGATAATATCCGTCCGGTTGGTTGTTTACAAGCGGTTCTGTCGGCGCAGCGCTCTGCTCAATCGGTGTTCCGCAAGATGTGCAAAACATTGCGTCATCCTGAACAGCCGCATGGCAATTAGGACAAATTTTCATATTTTTTATCTCCTTAAAATTATTTTTTGTTTATTAGCTGAAGCATGCAAGAATATCTTTTGCACAATCCGGATCTCCCGAACCCGGATCTATTACTATACTTATATAATATCCACATTTATATGTAGAAGCAATCATAATATACGGATTAAAATCAAATTCAAAAGTCGAACAATGATATTCATTTTTGCCGATTTTAACTGTTCCCGCATTCAAATTAGAGTCAATCAATCCTTCTCCGTTTTGAAACTCAAGCATAAAAGCTTTGTTATAATCGGCAATATTGTCAAAACTTTCATTATATTTTACAACATAAACATCTGTGAAGTTATCATATGAATCATCAGGCAAAGGTGTTGAAAGCTCGGCATCAAGCCAACACTGCATTGAATCATTTTGATAATGGAGCATACCTCTTTTTTCGTCATATGTTGATGTTTCATCCAAGTCGCCGTTTGAGCTTTCATAAAGGGTCTTGCTTGTATGTGAACTAATCAAATCAAGAGTCGGCTTGTCGCTGTCAAGCCCGTCGGGTGACGCGGTAAATTTTATGTCGAGTGACGAATTTGTATATGTATTGTCGATGATTTCGCCGGCTGAAAAGTCAAAAACTTCCTCAGTATCGGTGTCATCAGGCTGAAAATCGTCGCTGTAATCGTCACTGTAGTCATCGTCCGAATAGTCGCCCTGAGAATAGGAATTATCAAAATCCTGTGCACTGTCACTTGATGAGAGCGCAACACCTAAAATTGTGCCGACAACCACCAAAACAGGAACAACCGCACCGATAACTATGCCGACAATTGCACCATTTGACAATTTCTTCCTGCCGTGAGGCGGAACGGAAGTCGGCGGTTGATAAGTCGGTGGATTGACATAATCCGACGGTGGAGGCGTCTGCGGAGACTCCTCATAAATCGGCACTGTTTTATAATTCTCATACCCCGATGAATATTTTTGCTGTGCGGCTGTATCGACACTCGGGCTTTTTGCGCCGCATTTTGAGCAAAAGGCCGCTCCGTCCTGTATTTGCGCACCGCATATTCTGCAGAATTTCATATTACGCTCCCTGATTTTATTGCTTTACTGATAAAATTTTACTAAAAAACAGTTCAATTTACAATATAAGCAGGGTAATCGACTGCATTTGCGTGGTATTTCGGCTTTTCGACATAATAATATTATGATATAATAATTATATACTAATGTGACAAATAACGCAAGATGGTGATTTGAAATATGGTAAATATTGCAATATGCGACGATGACAGAGATTTTATTGAAATAACAGAATACAAAGTGCGCCACTGTATGGAAAATATTTTTCGCATTGAGCACAAAATTTCGACTTTCAATGATTTGAACAGTTTAAAAAATCACATTCAACACGAGCGCACCGATATTTTGTTGCTGGACATAATGGTTGACGACACAAATTCAATGGATTGGTCGATTGAAAACATTCGTTCATCGTGTACCCAAATTATATTTATGACATCTTTTCCGCAAAGCGCATACAATATTTCAGAGGCAAACTGCTGTTATTACATTGTAAAATCGCGAATGGACGACGCAACACTTTCCAAAGCACTCAAAAGGGCAATTCAGGGCGCATCAAAAAAGGATCCGAACTTGACTATAGTCAAAACAGGTCACAAAAACTACATTGTCAATTTTCAGGAAATTGTTTATATCGAAACATTCAACAACAATATCACGCTGCACCTTGTCGGCAAAGACGATATTGTGATGTATTCGAGTTTGAAAGAATATTCCAAAAATCTGCCTCCGAATTTTCTGCGTTGCCACCAGAGTTTTATGATAAATATGAACCATGTGGCAGGATATGAGCCGCACAAATTCACAACCGACACCGCGGCAGAGGTGCCGATTCCGCCGAAAAAATACAACGCGGTTATTAATGACTATTTATCATATATGAAAAATATTTAAATATCGACAAAAATATAACCGACAGAGAAGGCTGACTTTTCTGTCGGTTTTGTTATGTAAAGTTAAATTTTATCGAGTGCCTGAGCAATATCGTCGATAATATCTTCATCCGCCTCAATTCCGCACGAAAATCTAACGAGGTCGGGACTTACGCCGCACTCCTCAAGCTGTTCGTCGGTAAGCTGACGGTGAGTTGTTGACGCCGGATGCAGACAACAGGTTCTCGCATCGGCAACATGCGTAACAATTGCGGCAAGTTTGAGCGAATCCATAAATGTTGTTGCCGCATCTCTGCCGCCTTTGATGCCGAACGAAACAACGCCGCATGTGCCGTTTGGCATATATTTTTGTGCAAGCGCGTGTTGATCGTCATCTTCAAGCATTGCGCATTTAACCCAAGTAACCTTTGGGTGATTTTGCAAATATTTTGCAACCTTGAGCGCGTTTTCGCAGTGCCTTTGCATACGAAGATGCAGGCTTTCAAGACCTACATTGAGCAAAAACGCGTCATTCGGCGACTGAACGGAGCCGAGGTCGCGCATAAGTTGAACGGTTGCCTTTGTTATATAAGCGCCCTTGCCGAAAGTGTCGGTGTAAACTATGCCGTGATAGCTTTCATCGGGTGTTGTAAGACCCGGAAATTTGTCATTTTGAGTCCAATCGAAATTGCCGCTGTCAACGATTGCGCCGCCGATAGTGGAGGCGTGGCCCTCCATATATTTTGTCGTTGAATGGGTGACAATATCAACGCCCCAATCAAACGCGCGGCAGTTAATCGGTGTTGCGAATGTGTTGTCAACAATAAGCGGAATGCCGTTTTTGTGCGCAACTTTTGCAAACACCTCTATATCGAGCACATCAAGGCTTGGGTTTGAAATCGTTTCGCCGAAAATCGCCTTTGTGTTCGGCTTGATTGCCGCCTGAATTTCATCTTCTGTTGCGTGCGGTGAAACGAATGTGAAATCAATGCCGAGTTTGCGCATTGTGACATTGAAAAGATTGTATGTGCCGCCGTAAATCGCTGAAGACGAAACAATATGGTCGCCTGCCTGCGCGATATTGAACACGGCATAGAAGTTTGCCGCCTGACCCGAACCGGTGAGCATACCCGCAACACCGCCCTCAAGCGCGGCAATTTTTGCGGCGACATTGTCGCAGGTTGGGTTTTGGAGGCGTGAATAAAAATATCCGCTCTCTTTCAAATCAAAAAGGTTGCCCATTTCAACCGATGAATCGTATTTATATGTTGTGCTTTGAATAATCGGGATAACACGCGGCTCGCCGTTTTTCGGCTTGTATGTACCCTGAACACAAATTGTATCTAACTTCATAATTTCCTCCAAAAGTAATATACTTAAAACCCTGCGGTTTATAGGGTATTATACCATTATCGCCGCAATTAATCAATATCGGCGCAAAAAATCACCCTGCCGCACAATTGCAACAGAGTGATTCGCATATTTTGCTTATTTATAATGAAATTATAATTATCGAAACAAACATATCGTCAAGAATAGTCGTTTCAAATTTTCCGCCGAGCGAATGCATAATGCTTTCACAGCTTTTAAGACCGATGCCCGTGCCCTTAACATTCGGCACATCTTTTGAAATATAGTCAATCACTGTAATTTTAATGAATGACTTCTCGCGTAAAACATCGATTTTAACAGGTTGTGCCGCGTCGCCGTATTTTGAAATATTTGAAAAAATATTGTCAAATACACGCTTTAAAAGCACAGCGTCGGTATTGATTTGCACATCCTCAATACGGCAATTAAACGAAACATCAAATCCTTGTTGCTTAAGCAAAAATGACTGTTCGCCGATAATTTGCTGTAACAGCAGTGTTACCGAGGTTGATTTTAAATCGGCGGCAATATTGTCCGAATTATAAACAAGAAAGTATTTAAACAGTTTGTCGCTCATATCTTTAAGCTGATTTGCCTTATCAAGCGAATACGACGCATATTTTTTCATATCGTCAACCGAAGCATCGGTATTAAGCATAATCTCGTTGTAACCGATAATCGATGTAAGCGGCGTTCTTATATCGTGCGACATATTTGTAATAAGCTCTTTGTTTGCGTCAAGCGTTTGTTTTTCCTTTTGATAATGATAAATAATGGAGCGGCGCATTTTTTCGACAGAATTATACAAATCGCCGATTTCATCATTTTTGTCCGGTGTGAGAACATCCTCCTCCGCATTGATGTCCGAAACTGCACACGAGAGTTTTGATATTCTTTTGAGCACCAATATATGATAGTGAAGCACAATAATGAATACCGTTATTATCCCACAAGCGAAGCTGACAATATTTACAATTGTATAAATCAAATCTTCGCTGTACTCAAGAATGGAAACATTGTACTCACCGTCGGCAAATTCAATCGGAAACAGAGTGTATCCCGTAGAATCGTCGGAAACTTCTCCGTCGTCATACTCTGTTACATAATTTCCGTTTATTACAAGTGCAATCGTTTCGCCTTTGAAAAGCTGAAAATAAACATATTTTTTCTTTTTGCACCAGTCGTGAATTTTTTCGGTATCGCTTGATTTTATATTATTGTCATTTACATACTTTTCAAATTCGTTGATAAATTTTTCTTCGCGCTTATCCGCAAGCTCCTGCGTCATATAAAATTTTTCAATACATTCGCTGCCGCCCAAACGGATACCGACGCACACGCAAACACCGGCAATCATCGCAAACAAAATGCAGAGTGCCGATTTTAATTTGAGCGACATTCGCTTAGTTTTCAACATATTTATAACCTCTGCCCCAAACCGTGACGATGTGCTTCGGATGTGTGTAATCGTCTTCGATTTTTTTACGCAGGCTCAAAACAAAAACCATAACCGTGTTGTTGCTTGACACCAGATATTTATCGCCCCAAACGGTTTCAAAAATTGTTTTAACATCAATAACTGCGCCTTTATTATCGTACAAAAGTTTAAGCAAACGATACTCTCTGTTCGTCAATTTAACCGTTTTTTCGCCGATTTGAACAGTATTTTCGTTTTCGTAAAAAGACACACGCTGTGTTTTTTTTCGTGCACGCTTTAAAAGAGCGTTGACACGAAGTTGCAATTCAACCGTAGAAAACGGCTTTACCAAATAGTCATCCGCTCCCGATGCATATGCGCCCACTTTATCATCGTCTGTTGAGCGCGCCGTCAAAAACATAATCGGCGTATCGGTAAGGTTGCGAATTTCCCTTGCCGCGTCCGTGCCGAACATAAGCGGCATAACTATATCAAGAATAATCAAATCGAAGCTGTCGTCTTCCGAAATAATATCACATGCGGATTTCCCGTCATTTACCGTTGTAACGGTAAAGTCGTTTTGCTCCAAAACAAGTTTTATCAAATTACAAATAGATTCGTCATCGTCGGCAACAAGTATTTTCTTTTTTTCAGGCACAAAATCACCTCTGTTTAAAATTTTCGCCTTCCTTAATAACATTTTAATTATACCAAATCTTTGCGGCTAATGCACATATTTTAAAAAAAGTTAAGAATATTTAAGGTTTTTGTTAATGCAAAATTTAAAATTTCAATGTAAACTTTAGTTTGCAATTAGGAAATATTCAAATTGCAAAGCAAAAGCGGTGGTTATTTCATATAATAACGGGTAAACTGTTATTAAAAGAAAACACACAACCATGAAAGGCGGTATCGTTATGAAAGGTATTTTTAAAATTATTGACAACGCCCTTGTAAAATTCAACAGCATTCTTGTATCAATTTCGACAGAGGGCAAATAAACAAAAAGAAAACAAAAACCGCAGAGCATATTGCATTTTTGCAACGCTCTGCGGTTTTTTATTTTTTTGAAATGTTTTGGAATTATGCTCTTGCGACCATTTCGCCGTATTCCTCTTTGCTCTTTTTGATGAACTCCTCAACCTGAGCGGCAGACGGCATTGCATCCGAGCAGGAGTGAGCCGAAATAAGAATTGATGCGGACGCCGAGCCGAACTCGAGGCAGTCGATAATATCTTTGCCCTGAAGGAGGCTGTAAAGGAATGACGAACCGTATCCGTCGCCGCCGCCGAAGCCCTTGAGCTTAACAGCCGGGAACGGCTTGATTGTGTAGAACTTGCCGTCATTTGTATAGGCGGTTGAGCCTTCCTTACCGTGCTTGATTACGCAGATTGCGGCACCGTATGACTGCCAATATTCTGCCGACTCCTTGTCGGAGGACTTAACGCCGACAATGCCCTCTGTCAAATCAAATTCCTCGCGTGAGCCCATAATGACATCTGCATTTTGAGCAACGAGGCTGTAATAAACGGCGATTTCGTCCTTGCTCTTCCAAGTGTATTCGCGATAATCAATATCAAAAATAATTCTTGTATTGTTTTTCTTTGCAAGCATCATTGCTTTGAGGCAAGCCTCTCTCGACGGACTTTGCGCAAGCGCGGTGCCGCTGATGACGATTGCCTTTGCCGATGCGATATAATCCTCGTGAACATCCTCGGGTGCCATACAAAAATCGGCAACATTATCTCTGTACATCAAGATTGACGAACTTTCCTTTGAAAGAATTTCGGTAAATGTCAAGCCGAGGCACTCGCCGTGTTTTGCTCTTGTGATTTTTGATGTGTCAATGCCCTCTTTGTCAAAATAATTAACAACAAAATCGCCGAATTGGTCATTGCTGACACAGCCTTGGAAACCGACTTTACAGCCGAGTCTTGCAAGACCTACGGCAATATTTGCCGGTGAGCCGCCTACATATTTGTTGAAGTTTGACGACTCGGAGAGCGGCATATACATATCGGTTGGATTGAAGTCAATAGCCACACGGCCGATCGGAATAAAGTCGAGCGGTTTTGACATATCGAATGTTACATAGTTTTGCATAAATTATACCCCTTTTATATCAAGCCTTGTTTTGCGTGCCGAAAATGAGAATATGGCGTTTAACATTGTTATAAGCGCCCTCAACCTCAGCTGCCTGCAAATCATAGTAGCCTTTAATACTTTGATTATTATAACAATCGCAAACGGAATTTTCAACACTGTCGAATGTTGCGGTTGCAATATTTATTTTTTTAATTCCCGTTTTTGAGCAACGGACAAAATCATCGGGCGAAATACCCGTGCCGCCGTGAAGAACAAGCGGAGTTTTTGTCATTTTGTCAACGGTTTCGAGAATATCGAAGCGGAGCTTCGGCGTTGCCTTGTAATTGCCGTGAGCATTGCCGATTGCAACGGCGAGAGCGTCAACACCCGTTTCGCTTTCAAACTTAACAGCGTCCTCGGGCTTTGTGCAGTTAATGGCAATATCTTCACTGCCGTCCTCACTGCCGCCGACACAGCCGATTTCAGCCTCGACAGCGGCGCCGTATTTCTTTGCCGATTCGATAACGCGGTTTGTCATTGCGATATTTTCGTCAAGCGGAAGATGCGAGCCGTCAAACATAACGGAAGTAAATCCGATTTCAAGTGCCTGATTGATTTTTTCAAGCGTTTTGCCGTGGTCGAAATGAACGGCAACCGGCACCTTTGCGCATTTTGCCGCCGCAACCATAAGCGGACCTATTATTTCAAGCGGCGATTGTTTTAATCTGACTTCCGCAATTTGGAGAATTATCGGCGCATTGAGCTCCTCTGCGGCTTGCACCGCACCGAGCACCATTTCCATATTAGCAACCGAAAACGAACCGACTGCGTAATTGCCCTTTTCGGCATCCGCCAATAAATCGCGCATATTAACAAGCATAAAAAGTCATAGCCTTTCACATAAAATAAAATGACGAGTTGACCGTAAGCCGAGTTCTGTATTAAACGATTATCTATCTCGACGCATTGTTGCCAACACGCTCAAGCCACCCTTCGAGGTTATGTGGCGAGCAACCAGCTCCTCTGTCGGTGTTGCAGCGAATAGGGTTTACATGGCAGTCGGTGTCTCCATCGACTCGGTGGGCTCTTACCCCGCCTTTCCACCCTTACCCGAAAACGGGCGGTATATCTCTGTTGCACTTTCCCTAAGGTCACCCTCGGCGGCCGTTAGCCGTTATTCTGCTCTGTGCTGCTCGGACTTTCCTCACACAATGTGCGCAACCGTCTGGGCAACTCGTCATAGTATATAATAAAATAAAATCGTTTCAAAATCAATATTTATTACAAAACTGTTGAAAAGATTTAATTAATGTTGTAAAATCAGTTTAAAATAATGACAATGCGAGGCGATTTGTATGCCGAGATTCGACAACGAGGGTTTTAATCCCAGCAGAAGAATCAACAATGATAAAAGGGACAGGACAGTTCCGACAGACGAAAATTATTACGGCGAAAGTGTGGATTTGAATTTTAATTCGAGGCAAAAAGGCGCCGAAGTAAATCCTTATCCTTACGGAACTGACGGCTACAACACACAAAACGGCAACGGATACGGTGATTTAAGGCCGCCTCAGCCGCCGATATACGACAGGCAAAATCAAAACGAATACAGCAATTATAATTCTTACAACAAATACAACAGCGAGCCGGAGCGCAGGCAATCAAGGCAAAATCAAAGCGCACCGCGGCCGCAAAGAGGCAAAGCTCCGAAAAGCAAACCGCCGAAGCACGGGAAAAAGCACAAAATCAATAAGGCAGGTGCAATTTTTTCGGCAATCATTGCGATTATACTTGTTGTTGCCATTGCGGCAGTCGGAATGGTAAACAAAACGCTCGACAGAATCAATTATGACCAAAAGACTGAAAACAAATATGTCAACTCCGCCGAATTAAAGCATGACGACGCTGTTAAAAACATTTTGCTTTTGGGCGTTGACGCAAGAGCAAATCAAGACAAGGAGTCAAGCCGTGCCGACTCAATGATGCTCGTCAGTGTTGACACAAAAAACAAATGCATAAAAACAGTTTCGTTTTTGCGCGACACTTGGGTATATATCCCCTGCCGTGACAAAAAGCAACGCTTAAATGCCGCATGCACATACGGCGGATACAGCGGCGTTGTCGACACGATAGAATACAATTTCGGCGTTGATATTGACGGCTATGTCGTAACCGATTTTGAAATGTTCAAAGTGCTTGTTGACAGCATCGGCGGCGTTGAGGTTGAGGTAACCGAAAAGGAAGCCAAAGAGGTAACAAACCACCCGAAGAGATACGGTAATGTTACTCTTAAAGCAGGGAAGTACAATCTCACCGGCGAGCAGGCACTTGCCTATTGCAGAATAAGAAAAATTGACACGGATTTTATGCGTGCAAAGCGACAAAGAACGGTTATTCAGTCGATTATGAAAAGTGCAAAAAGCGCAAGCCCGACAACACTTTACAAAATGGTTTACAACAGCGCACCGTATATTGAAACAAGTTTTACTAAATCAGAGCTTAAAAAAATTGCAATATCTGCCATGCAGTGCATCAAAACCGATATGGTGCAGGACAAGGTTCCGTTTGAGGGCACATGGAAATATGCCAAAATCAACGGAGCAAGCGTCATTTCGATTGATGTTGACGAAAACAAAGCAAAGCTTATAGATTTTATTTACAACAAAACGCCCGTGCAAATCAAAGCCGAGCAAAAGGACAAATAATGATAAAATGCGACAGAAGGGGCATACTCTGTCGCATTTTTTATTATTGAAAATTATTTGCCTTTTCTCTCATTTTCAAGGCGGAATGTAATTGATGACGGATGATGTCTGCCGATAAGAACATAAATTATGACAGACAAAACATTTGCCACCGCAATTATTGCGAACATATGATTATATCCGACCATATCAATAAGCATGCCGGCAAGTCCTCCGCCGACGCCGATTCCTATATCATAAGCACAAAGGAATGTAGAGTTTGCGGCACCTCTTTTGTTTGGCGGCGCAATGCTGACAGCCATTGCCTGAAGCGCAGGCTCAAGTCCGCCGAAAGCGTAGCCCGAAAGCAGTGCGGATATAATGAACGAAACATTGCACGGCACAAAGGCTATAAGCATAAGTGCAACAAACATTGCGCCGTTGCAGGAATAAACAAAGATGCTTTCGCCCTTTTTGTCGGAAATTTTGCCGATTGATATTCTTGTTAAAAAGAGCATAACCGCCATAAGCGCAAAATAAACGCCGCCCGAAATTGAAATATCGTCGCTCTCCATTGCAAATTTGATTGTAAAATTCTCGAGCGAGCCGTATGTGATAAGAAAAATCAGCGTCGTGAGCGACGCAGGGAGTGCATCTCTATCAATAAGATTTTTAAATGAAAACGGCTTTTTTTCAACATTGATTTTCGGCGTTTTTAAAAATGCAAAAAGCACAAGCGACAAAACCATAATCGCTGTTGCGGCGATGAAAAGATATTTAAAATCGTATATCGTTTTTCCGCCGACCTGCGACGCTTTTTTCATAAGCAACTGACCGATTGACGGCGCAATTGCCGTTGCAAGCGCGGTCGCCATACCGAACATGCCCATACCCTCGCCGAAGCGTGTTTTCGGAATAACATCCGTTGCGATTGTCGAGGTTGTTGTGTTTGAAAAAGCAAGCGCAACACCGTGAGCCATTCGGCAAACAATCGCAAGAGCAATTGAAACAAGCAGAGTGCTTGCAAAAAGATAGCCCATAGGCATAAGTGCCATCAAAATCAAACCGACAATCAAAATCGAACGGCGTTTTCCGTTGTCAAGCATAACGCCGACAAACGGACGGCACACAACACCTATCAGCGAAAACACCGTTGCGCATGCTCCCGCTATTGTATCAGAGCCGATTTCGGCAAACGCTTTGCTGTTTGTGATGAAAAGCGGAAACGCCGACAAAACCATCAAATGATTTAAAAACACAAGAAAATTAATGATTATAATTAATATAAAATTCTTGCTCCACAATTTGTTGTTTTCTTTCATAAAATACCTCCGTGAAAAATAAAAAAGCGCAAGTCCTTATCCGGACTTACGCTTTTTTGCTACTCGATATTGCGTATTTTAACGCAGAAATTTTGTTTTGTCAAGCAAAAATTTTTATACTGTATAGCTTTTAAATTTGCTTACAAGGGCGACAAACGCCGTCCAAACGACCTGAAAAATCATCACCGACGATATGTTTATTTGGCTGAACGCTCCAAGGAACGCAAGCATTGCAACCGCGCCGAAGCCGATTACACTGCCGAAAGCGACAAGAAACGCAATCAGACTTTTTGTGCCGGTCATAACCTTTGCTCCGTGCATTGCCGAAACAAAGCCAACGGCGGTGCCGTTGTGAACAATGTATGCAGGAGATTTTTCAACCTCAAGGTTTGAATACTTTTCATAAACTCTTGCGGCGGAATAATTCATAACGCGAATAAATCCCTCGGGCAAATCAAAAAGTTTTGCCACGCTCTCCTCGTTAATATACGGGTCGCCCGTTTTCAAAATGATTGTAACGCCGCTTTTTTCAAGCTTTTTAAGCTCGCGCTTTAAATCCGCGTCGGCACTGTACGACACAACAAACATTGCGCAAACTTTGCCGCCCACGGCGAGATAAAGCGCCTTTCTGTTTTTAACGGTATATCGCTTTTCATAGCTTTCTTTTGGGACATTTACACCGTGACGGATAAGCAAATCTCTGTTGCCGACAAGCACCTTGCGCTTGTATATCCACGCCGAAGTGCCCATTTTGTCCTCATATGTAATATCCTCGACGGTCGGCAAAATCGACTGCTTTCCGATAATAACATCATCAAAAACATCAGCGAGCGGACTTTTTGTTTGAATCATAACAGCCGCCGCCTGAATAATGGCGTCATCAACCTTTGCACCGTTGAAAGTTTTTATGCCGAGAATGTCGCAGCTGTCCTTGCCGAACAAATCGGCTGCCTCCATAACAATGGCGTCGGCAGTGTCCGCCATAAGCGCGCCCTCATAACCGCAAACACGCGAGCCGTAAATATCAAGCGCGGACGAAACATCGCCTATCATAAGATTTGTTAAAAATGCGGTTGAAACGGGGAGCGAAACGCAAAGCGCGGTGAATGCCGTGTTGAGCGCAAGCTCTTTATTGTATTTAATGAACATACAGACAAACAGAGCACCGCTGAGTAAAAGCACCACACCGAATAAAATCGCGCTGATTTTGTCGGCAGGTTCTTTTTTACACTCGATTTCCAAAAAATTGGTTGGAAAATCGGCTTTAACACTTGTTTGAATTGTTGAATCGGCAGGAATAAACTCCCTTGCTATAATTTCGGAATCGACATTGTTTGTGATATTTTCAACCGTATATTTGTCGCCGTCGTCGGAAACAAATTCAAAATCGTCAACAATTCGCGAAAGCATTTTGTATTTTGCACACTGCGAGGCGAGCAACGCAAGTGCGCCGAACGCACCCGTCATCATATGACTTTCGTACCAAATATCATCAAACTCAATCATCAGCGCAATATGTGCCGCAATCAAAATTGCGGAAACGGCAATCGGGAAATCGCTGTTAATTCCGCGTTTGAAATTAAAGCCGTGAACAATAACATTGAAATTTGCCGCAATCGTTGCCGCAAAAACCACAAAACAGGTTATAAAATACGCCTTGCCAGGGGGCAACAGGAATGTCGGGAACACTGACGAATTGACAAAAAAGGTCAAAAACAAAAGAATTGCACCTAAAACAGAGGTTGCAATAATTTTTGATTTAACGGCAACCCTTTTGTCAAGCAGGCTTTGAATAAAAGACTCCCTTTCCGACTTGCTGACATAATCGCCGCCCGGAATTTCGGAATTGCCGAGATTTTTGTCTGTTTCATCCGGGCCGAAAAGACGGAACTTGCCGACCTTTTCCTGACGGCGTTGCTCCAAAATCTGCTCCGCAACCTCTTCGTCGATTGTCGGAACAGACTCGATTTTATCGTCAAATCCGTCAAATGTGATTTGAACGCCGATTTCCTCGCCCGTGAACTCCGGCTCATCGTCAAACACCTTGTCCTTTGCGACGATGGTGGGGATGCCCTCAAGGTCTGTTTTTTCATCCTTTTGAGCATTTGAAACAAATGCAACGCGGCGTGTTTTTGAAATATCGGACGACTGCTTTTCCTTTTTCGTAAAAGGATTTTTGCTTTTTTTGACTGCCGATGCGATTTTCATATCACCGTCGGCAATTTTCATATCGCTGTCGTCATCAAGCGCAATCGGTTTTGTTTTTGAGGAGTCAAAGTGTATTCTGCCCTCTGATTTTCCACGCTTTTTCGGGAGACTGACTTCTTGGGTTTTTTCGACCGAGGGCGTTTGCTTTTTTGGCGGAACATACTCTTTTATATCCTCGTCCGCTGTCGGCTTGGCGGCTGCCTCGGCAATTTTTCGCGCAACCTCTTTTTCGTCAACCGTTACCTCGTCGATTGCGTTTTTTGCCTTTTCGTCAAGCGTTTTTGACGCCGCCTCAAGCTGTCTGTCCGCCTCGGCCTTGATTTTTTCCGCGCGTTTAATTATTTCGTCGATAGATAAATTCTCGCTCATAAAATTCACTCACAAAATTACTTGTCAAGTCGTTGTCTTGCAATTTCATACATAATTATGCCTGCCGCAACGGAGGCGTTTAAGGAATTGACCTTGCCGAGCATCGGCAGGCTGACTGTAACATCGCATTTTTCCTTGATAAGTCTGCCGACACCGTTGCCCTCGCTGCCGACAACAAGCGCCGCGCCGCCGCCGAAATCGGTTTTGTCCCAACGCTGACCGTCCATATCCGCGGCATAAACCCAAATGTTTTTCTTTTTCAAATCGTCGACAGTCGAGGCAAGGTTTGTCACCCTTGCAACAGGCATATATTCAAGCGCGCCGCACGAGGTTTTCGCAACAATAAAATTGAGTCCGACATTTCTGCGTTTCGGAATGATTATTCCGTGAACGCCGCACGCCTCGGCGGTTCTGATAATTGCGCCGAGATTGTGGCTGTCCTCAATCTCATCGCAAATAATGATAAAAGGCGGCTCGCCTCTGTCCTCGGCGATTTTTAAAATATCGTCTACTGTTGAATACTCGTGTGCCGGAACATTTGCCGCAACGCCCTGATGGTTTGCACCCGCACACATAAAATCAAGCTTTTTGCGGTCGACATTTTTCATCACAATCTTTTTTTCCTTGCACATTGCAATGATTCGGTTGACTGAGCCTTCATGTTCGCCCTTTGCGATTAAAACATTTTCAACCTCTCTGTCGCTTTTCAGTAGTTCGATAACGGCATTTCTGCCGATAATAAGATTATCATTTGTCTGTTTATTTTCGTTTTTCATAACTTACTGTACCAATTATATCTATATCAATTTCGCTGTTAAACAAAACAGCCGGCAAATGTTTGATTTGCCGGCATTGTTGATTATTGAGTGTCGCCCTCAGTTTTATAATCAAACTTTGACGCATTATATTTAAAATACTTTTTAACAATCGGTGTAAACTCGTCGCCGTCTCCGTAATCCGCACTCTTAAGCTCGCGGATTGCTTCGTTGATTGTTGTGTACCAACCGCTGTATTTTGCACAGGCGATTACATATTCGATTGTATCAATCTCACCGTCAAGAACCTTAAAATCGTTTGTTCTGCCGCTCGGCATATACAAAAATTCGTCGGTAACAACGGCGTCTGCAGTGCCGTTTTCAATCATTTTGAATGCATCGTCGATTTTGTCAACATTTGTGATTTTGCAAGAATCGGAAATTGCTTTTTGCTCGCTGAATGCCGTTTGAGCCGTTTTGCCGCAAACCGCAACATTCTTTGCGTTCAAATCGGAATATGATTTAACCGCGCTGTTTTTGGCGGTTACTGCGATAACTCTGTCGGTAATGAGCGGCTCCGTGAACGAATAATCCTCGTTAAAAGTGCCATGGTTTTTGGAAACCGCACCGACAAGCAATGCCGCGCTGTATTCCTCATCTTTTGAATCAAAAAATCCGCCCGAATGCTCAAGTTCGTATGAATAAGGGTCGCTTTCATAGCCCTCAACCTTTGTTATGTCCTCAAAAACATAGCTTTTAAAATCGCCCTTTATTGATTTGAATATTTTTTCGATAACCTCAGCCTCAAAGCCGCCGACTTTGCCATCCTTATCAACGGTGATAAACGGTGACGAATCGGGAACATAGCCGATTATTAATGATGTGTCGCTGTATTTTTCATCGCCGGATGATGAGCAACCAGCAAAACAAGCGGCGATAAGCACTACGCACAATACTACCGAAATGATTTTTTTAACAGATTTTTTCATTTATTTAAATCCTCCCAAACAGGATTGCTTTAATACAACAATTTTATATTATAATCAATATAAAGTCAAGAAATATCGGCACAAAAAAATAATTCCTCGGTCAACAATCCGCCGACCGAGGAAAATAACAGCCGAATTAAAGTTCTGCGATAACCTCTACCTCGCAAAGAACACCCTTTGGCAAATCCTTTACGGCAACGCATGAACGAGTCGGCTTTGATGTGAAATATCCGCCGTAAATCTCGTTAAACTTTGCAAAATCATTAATATCTGCAAGGAAGCAAACTGTTTTTACAACCTTGTCCATAGAAGTACCTGCTGCCTCTACAACTGCCTTAAGGTTTTCGCAAACCTGAGTAGTCTGTTCCTCAATTGTCTTTGCCTCAACGGTGTTTGTTGCAGGGTTGATAGCGATTTGACCCGAGGTGAAAAGGAGGCCGTTTGCTTTTACAGCCTGTGAATAGGGTCCGATTGCACCGGGTGCATTGCTTGTTGATACATATTCCATAAATAAATCTCCTTTATATTATTCGCAAACCTTAAATCCGGCATCCGTAAGTGCCTTTTTAACGGCTGCAATATGTTCAAAGTTTCTTGTTTCAACGCCGAGTTTAAGATAACAATCCGTAATATTCATATCAAGATCGGTTGAATCATAATTAACGCTGACAACATTTGCTCCCTGCTCTGCTATAATGCGGCTTACGCCGGAAAGTTGACCTGGACGATCCGAAAGAGAAATAACAATATCGGCTGTTCTGCCGCCCATTTTAAGTCCTCTTTCAATAACGCGCGAGAGAATTGTAACATCGATATTACCGCCGGAAACGACGCAACAAACCTTTTTGCCGTCAATATCCGGAATTTTGCCGTTCATAACAGCCGCTACGGGAACGGCACCGGCACCCTCGGCAATAAGTTTTTGCCTTTCAAGGAGGGTTAAAATAGCGAGTGCGATTTCATCATCGGAAACGGTGATGATGCCGTCAACATACTTTTGGCAAAGCTCAAATGTCAAATCACCGGGTGTTTTAACGGCAATGCCGTCGGCAATTGTGTTGACTCCGTCGAGTGTCTCGATTTTTCCGTCGTTTACGCTGTGCTCCATAGACGGTGCGCCCTGAGCCTGAACACCGTAAACCCTGCATGACGGTTTGAGTTGCTTGATTGTATATGCAACACCGGAGATAAGTCCGCCGCCGCCGATAGGAACAACGACAACATCAACATCGGGAAGCTGTCTTAAAATTTCAAGGCCGATTGTGCCCTGACCCGCAATAACATCGGGATCGTTAAAAGGATGGATAAATGTATATCCCTCCTTGTCGCGAAGTTCGATCGCTTTGTTGTATGCGTCATCATAAACGCCCTTTACAAGGCAAACATTTGCGCCGTATCTTTTTGTTGCTTCAACCTTGCTGATCGGTGCTCCGTCCGGGAGACAGATTGTCGATTTAATACCGTTTTTTGTAGCCGCAAGTGCGACACCCTGTGCGTGGTTTCCTGCCGAGCAAGCGATAACGCCTTTGCTTTTTTCCTCCTCGGAAAGTTGGCTTATTTTAAAGTAGGAGCCACGAATTTTAAACGAACCCGTAACCTGCAAATTCTCTGTTTTCAAAAAGATTTCTGCACGCGGATGGATTTTGGATGCCCTAATCATATCCGTGTCCCTGATGATTTCCTTTAAAACCTCCGAAGCTTTATATACTCTGTCAAGTGTCAACATTTTAATACCTTCTTTTTTTGAATATAAAACATAAAAGCATAGATATTTTAATACTAAATCATATTAAAGTCAATCAATATCCCAAATTTTCATTAACAATAATCACTTTTATTCTGTCTTTATGCCTTTGTTGAGCAGAAATCACATAATTACAACAAACTCTTGCGTCACTGTGACAACCGTCGCAGATAAATGCGTTTTCGTTTGAAAGCGAGACACATTCGCCGAGCTTTGCACACGGAGTGTCGCACGAAAGGCGAACGGTGTTCGGCGGTGCGGCAGATTTTTTAACTCTTTCGACAGCGGCGTTGATATTCGGCACAATTTTGTTTTTGCCGACAACCGCAATTACCTGACGCGGACCGTAAACAATGCATGCAACACGGTTTGAATTGCCGTCGACATTATAAAGTTCGCCCCTTTCGGTAACTGCGTTTGACGATGTGAAAAATGTGTCGCACATAAATGCCTTGCCGTACGCCTCGCGCAGTTTCTCTCCCTGAAGACCCGACCTGTCGATAAAATCATAGTCGCCGCTTTTCAAAATTTTTGTGTCAACCTCGCACTCGTGAAGTGTAACCGAGCCGCCGCAGGACATACTTTCGCCCTTTTTGACAAGCTTTTTTATGAGCGGAACGACATCCTCTCTTTTTTCGACATAAAAAGGTTTCATATTGTTTCTTTCAAGGTTTTTCATTGTGGTTTCAATATATTTTTCCATTTTCTATCTCCAATATTTTCTGTCAAGGCTTCTGTATTGCAGTGCCTCGGCTATATGATTTATTTCAATATTTTCGCTGTTGTCCAAATCGGCAATCGTTCGTCCGATTCGCAAAATCTTGTCGTACGCTCTTGCGGATAGCCCCATACTTTCAAAGCTTGCACGAAGCAAATCGTCGGCTTCGCGCGACAAAACGCAAAATTCTCTCGTTGCGCGAGGAGTCATTTTTGCATTGCAGGTAATATTTGTGCCCTCAAAGCGCTTGTTTTGAATTTTGCGTGCGGCGTTTACGCGTTTTCTGATTTCGGCACTGCTCTCCTCTCTGCCCTTGCCGGAAAGTTTGTCGTAATCGACGCTTTGAACCTCAATATGTATATCTATTCTGTCGAGAATCGGACCCGACACCTTGTCAAGATAACGTTTTTTTGCCGCATCGGAGCAGGTGCACTGCTTTGTCGGATGGCCCAAAAAGCCGCACGGGCACGGATTCATCGCCGCAACAACCATAATATTTGAAGGATAAGATATTTTTCCTGCTGCTCGCGTAATGTTCACAACACCGTCCTCAAGCGGCTGACGGAGCGACTCCTTTGCGCGGCGGTCAAACTCGGGGAATTCGTCCATAAACAGCACACCGTTATGAGCAAGGCTTATTTCTCCCGGGCGTATATTTATTCCGCCGCCTGTCAATCCCTGAGCCGAAACGGTGTGATGAGGACTTCTGAACGGTCTGCGTGCAATGAGGCGCGCGTTGTCGGGAAGTTCGCCCGCAACGGAATAGATTTTTGTTGTTTCTATTTGCTCGGCAAATGTCATTTCGGGCAAAATTGAGCCGATTCGCTTTGCAAGCATTGATTTGCCCGTGCCGGGAGGGCCTATCATAAGGCAATTGTGTCCGCCTGCTGCGGCAATTTCAAGGGCGCGCTTTGCCTCGTGCTGACCCTTAACATCGCAAAAATCGAGTTCGTCATCAACAATTTCGGCATCATCAAGTGCACGGTATGCCGGTTCAATCAACTTTTCACCCGAAAGGTGTTGCAAAATCTCAATAATATTTCTTGACGGCAAAACATCTATGCCCTGAATAACGGACGCCTCGCCTGCGTTGTCATACGGAATAAACACCGAACCTGCTCCGCTCTCGCTTGCCTTGATAACCATCGGCAGTATACCGGTAGCCTTTCGAAGCTCTCCGTCGAGCGACAGCTCGCCTATAAACGAATAATCGTCCAAATTCGCGTTGATTTGACCTGACGCTTTAAGAATTGCAATAAGCATCGGCAAATCGTAAACGGGGCCCTCCTTTTTTATGTCGGCAGGCGCGATATTAACCGTGATGCGCGACACGGGAAATGTGAAATGCCTGTTTTTAATCGAAGCTCTGACACGCTCGCGGCTTTCCTTAACCGCGGCGTCCGGCAAACCGACAACATCAAACCGCGGCAGACCCGAGCTGATGTCCGCCTCAACAACCACATCAAAACCCTCAAGCCCGAAAAGCCCCTGACTTTTAACCTTGGCAAACATTAAACCTCACACAGCCTTTCCCTGCAAAACAAACCGAATTGTTTATAATCCTTCTCTCCGTTTGCAGCCGTCGGAGAGCATAAAGCGCACACAAATCCGTTTAAAATTCGACACTTTGCGGCGATAAAATTCAAGCGGTGCGCAATTGCGCCGTTTCTCCTCTTTTTTGCCGCCAAAAAGCGTCGCGGCAAATTGTTAATTTATATTATACAATAAGCAAGTTATATTGACAACACTAAATAATAATATTAAAATAGAGATGATGCAAAGCATTAAATATTTTAAATTTAAGGAGAGGTCATATGGACATTAACGCTTTATACAACGAATGGCTTGAAAAGGCAACGGGCGACCCCGATTTGAAAGCCGAGCTTGAGAGCATAAAAGGCAACGATGACGAAATTCTCGACAGATTTTACAGAAGCCTTGAATTCGGCACCGCAGGCTTGCGCGGCGTAATCGGCGCAGGCACAAACAGAATGAACATATACACCGTCGGAAGAGCTACTCAGGGTCTTGCCGACTATCTCAACGCAAATTACGACAATCCGTCGGTTGCAATCGGCTACGATTCGCGAATCAAAAGCGACCTTTTCAGCAAAGAGGCGGCGTCCGTTTTAGCCGCAAACGGCGTTAAGGTTTATATTTACGACGAGCTTGAGCCGACTCCGTGCCTTTCATACGCAATAAGATATTTTCACACTCAAAGCGGCATTATCATCACCGCTTCGCACAACCCGGCAAAATACAACGGTTACAAATGCTACAACCCCAACGGCTATCAAATGACCGATGAGGAAGCCGCCGAGGCATACGAATATATCCAAAAGGTTGATTATTTCACCGGCATCAAAAAAGTTGATTTTGACGGTGCCGTAAATGGCGGAAAAATCGAATTTATCGGCGAAAAAGTTATAAATTCGTTTCTTGACGAGGTGCAAAAACAGTGCATCAACCCCGAAATCGTCAAAAATGCCGACTTAAAGGTGATTTACACACCGCTTAACGGCACGGGCAACAAGCCTGTAAGAGCAATTCTTGACAGAATCGGGGTTAAAAGCGTTTATGTTGTGCCCGAGCAGGAATATCCCGACGGCAATTTCCCGACATGTCCGTTTCCAAACCCCGAAATCAAGCAGGTTTTTGAAATCGGTCTTGAAATGAACAGAAAAATCGGCGCTGATATTTTGCTTGCAACAGACCCCGACTGCGACCGTGTAGGCATCGCGGTGCCCGACAAAACAGGCGAGCTTGTGCTTATGAGCGGCAACGAGGTCGGCGCAATGCTTTTAAACTATATTCTTTCACAGCGCCTTGAAAAGGGCACTCTTCCGAAATCGGCAATCGCCGTTAAAAGCTTTGTTTCAACCGATTTGGCAGAAGTTATCGCAAAGAAATACAACTGCACGTTCAAAAATCTTTTGACAGGCTTCAAATATATCGGCGAGCTTATCACAAATCTCGAAAAAGAAGGCAGAGCGTCAGACTTTGTTATGGGATTTGAGGAGAGTTACGGCTATCTTGCAGGCACGCACGCAAGGGATAAGGACGCTGTTGTTGCGTCAATGCTTATCTGCGAAATGGCGGCTTATTATAAGACGAAAAATATGAATCTTGTTGATGTTATGAATTCGCTTTATGACGAATTCGGCTACTATTGCAACGAGGTTAAATCATACACCTTTGAGGGTGCGGCAGGTATGGAAAAAATGGCGCAGATTATGGATACGCTCCGCCAAAATCCGCCGAAAACAATCGGTGACTTTGCTGTAACCGCTGTGTCGGACTACAAAACAAGCAAAACAACATTTACAGACGGCGGGGAAGAAAAAATAGAACTGCCGAAATCGAATGTGCTTGCCTTTACGCTTGAAAACGGCAACAAGGTTATCGTCAGACCGTCGGGCACGGAGCCCAAAATCAAGGCGTATCTAACCGCAGTCGGAAACGATAAAGAGTCTGCATCGAAAATAGCAAAAACGCTTGAATCGGCTGCGAACGAATTTATGAAATAGAGGAAAATTATGAACAGAAAATTTGTTAAAATCACATGCATCATTCTTGCCGTACTTATGGCAGGAAGCGGCTTGACAGCCGGTGTATTTGCATTTATTCATTGATTGAAAAAGCGGCAAAGTGCGTCAAACACCGAGCCGCTTTTCCGATTTGAAGAGAAATAAGGAAAAAATGTTGTAAAATATTATCAACAAAATAATTTCAGAAAGGCTGTTTTTTATGAAAATAAATGTAAACGAAAATATTTATAATATCGGTGTAAACGATTATGATATTGACCTTTTTGAGGGTCAATACATTCTTGAAAACGGAATGGCATACAATTCCTATGTCATTCTCGACGACAAAATCGCCGTTTTGGACACGGTCGACAAAATTGCCGTTGACAGATGGTTTGATAATCTCACCGACGCGTTAGGCAACAAAAAGCCCGATTATTTGATAGTTCAGCATCTTGAGCCGGACCACAGCTTCGGAATTCAGAAATTCATCGAGAAATACCCCGACACCGTTCTTTACTGCTCGGCAAGTGCACTCAGAATGTTACCGCAGTTTTGCGATGTTGATTTGAGCAAGGTTGTTGCCGTTAAAGAGGGCGACACGCTCGACCTCGGCACGCACAAGCTCAATTTCGTAATGGCACCGATGGTTCACTGGCCCGAGGTTATGGTTACATATGACAGCACGGACAGGGTTTTTTTCTCTGCCGACGCATTTGGCAAATTCGGCACAACCGATGCCGACGAGGGCTGGAGCTGTGAAGCAAGAAGATACTATTTCAACATTGTCGGCAAATACGGCAAGCAGGTGCAGGCACTTTTGAAAAAAGCAGGCGCGCTTGAAATCAAGACAATTTGTCCGCTCCACGGACCTGTTTTGACAGATACGATTCCCGAAGTTTTGGCATTATACAACACTTGGTCATCATATCAGCCCGAGGACAAGGGCGTGTTTATCGCATGCGCATCAATTCACGGAAACACAATGCAGGCGGCAGAGGAGCTTAAAAAGTTGCTTGAAGAAAAAGGTTGTCCGCGTGTTGTCCTTGCCGACCTCACAAGGGACGATATTGCAGAATGTGTTGAGGATTCGTTCCGCCACAGCCATCTTGTTTGCATGGCGTCAAGCTATGATGCAGGCGTTTTTGCGCCGATGTCGGATTACCTTCATCACCTTGAATCAAAGGCATTCCAAAACAGAACAGTTGCTCTTGTTGAAAATGCAAGCTGGGCAGCGAGCGCAGTCAGAGCAATGAAGGCTGAATTTGAAAAAATGAAGGACATTACACTGATTGACAAGACGGTTACAATCAAAACACGGGTAACCGACCAAGCAATCGCCGAACTTTCGGAGCTTGCAGATGAAATAATGAAAACATTTTAAGAATAATTCATAAAAATACTGCCATTGGCAGCGCACAAAGACAAAACAAGACATAGGTTTGGTTAAACTTTTCGGATTTTCCGACGCAATGTTAAAAATATGGGACTGTCTCTCTTTCATAAGACAGCCCCATATTTTTGTTTTTTTGCTTAAATTGCAAAAACGGCAGAGCCGAGATTGTCGGTTCTGCCGTGGTAAATTAATATTTAACCGGTGTGGAGTTAAGGTATTTGTTGACCATGAGTGCTACCTTAAATACGATAGCGTCGTCAAACTCCCTCAAATCAAGTCCGGTGAGCTTTTTGATTTTTTCAAGTCTGTAAACAAGTGTGTTTCTGTGAACAAAAAGCTTTCTTGAAGTTTCGGAAACATTAAGATTGTTTTCAAAGAATTTTTGAATTGTGAACAAAGTTTCCTGATCAAGCGAGTCGATTGAACCTTTTTTGAACACCTCTTTAAGAAACATATCACAAAGTGTTGTCGGAAGCTGATAAATAAGTCTTGCGATGCCGAGATTTTCGTAGCTGATGATTGAGCGCTCGGTATCAAATACCTTGCCGACCTCGAGTGCAACCTGTGCCTCCTTAAATGAACGGGCAAGTTCCTTTATGCCCGTAACGCAAGTGCCGATGCCGACGATTGCGTTGCAATAAAATTCTGTTGAAAGCGTGTCGCAGATTGACTGTGCAAGCTTTTCAAGATCCTTGCCGTCAACATTAGGGCGAACCTCTTTGATAAGCGCAATATCGGTTTCGTTGATATTGATGACAAAATCCTTTGTCTTGTCCGGGAAAAAGTTTTGAATGACATCAAAAACAGAAACATCGTTTGATTTTGTTACTCTAATCAGGAATACAACGCGTGTGGCGTCGTTGTTAAAACGAAGCTCTCTTGATTTAATATAAATATCGCCCGGGAGGATATTATCCAAAATAACATTTTTAACAAAGTTTGAGCGATCGAATTTTTCGTCATTATTTTTCTTAATTTGGTCAAGCGCAACGGCAATAATGTCCGCAAAATGGCGGCTCATTTCGTCTGTGCCGTCAACAAAAACGGCATATTCCGGATGAACGCTGTCGCCGAATGCTTTATAT